>JAOUMU010000105.1 GCA_029881335.1 Nitrospinota bacterium
GCTGTTACATGAGCATGGACCGATTGAAGGAAATGGGGAAGACTGCAAAAGCAGGTTAACACCGGATGAGAGGCTGCCGGAATAAAAGTGCGAAAGATATTTGACACTACCGCATTGTCCGTCCTAGCAACAGCGATCGGCAAGTCGTTCCCTCCGCAAGATGTGCAACCGTTATTGCCGTAAGTATAATCGATCCGCCCGGTTGGATCAACGATGGAGGCGGTTTAAACTATATCAGGAATACCAGGTGTGGGCTAATACTACACCTGTACACGCATACCCTATACAAATAGTTAGCTTGGATTAAAAGATAATCCTACTGTTTCTAATATCTCCAGCATGCCTTCTGGCCAAAAGTACGTGGTCAGCAATATTATTACTGGAACAGTAATAGATATGCTGTGTGCTATTCTATGCAATATACTATATTCACTGCCTGATTTTATCAGGACGCAATACATAGTATACATAACATGCAATATGCAAAGAATAGGCGCAACTCCAAAGTGAAATCCAACGTATATTATTCCACCAATATCCCCTGATATTAGCAATGCCCCTGCTTCACAGCCCATATATATCATTGCAAGTATGGCTGATCCACGCCAACCATACAACATGTATTCCATTGTCTTGATACTCTCTTTGTGAATATACATATTCTGCTAGCGTCATTGGCTATAGTCAGATGGATTTCCAAATGCGCACTCTACATAACATTTCACATGACAATTGAAGTGTTGTCTATCAAAAAACTCATCAGTACTTGGATCAGGATTGTCAGGCCCGTAACCTTCTGGGGGACAGTCATCTGCATCACAGTCCTGTAGGCATTTTCGCGTGCATCTGCTCCAACCTTCATAATCATCATCTCTATTAGGATCTGTGACCTTCCCCCGTTGATCGAACAGTTCGCAGAGTGAATTTTCCAATAAAATTATGTCGAGGGAGAATTCACATGAAGAAGCGTTTCACGGAAGAGCAGATCATCAGGATCCTCAAGGAGGTCGAATCCGGCAGGAAGGTCAAGGACGTGTGCAGGGACGAAAGTATCACAGAGCAGACCTATTACCGCTGGAAAAGCAAGTTTGGCGGAATGGATATCAGCGACGCAAAGCGGCTCAAGGCACTGGAGGAGGAGAACCGCAAGCTGAAAAGGCTGGTGGCGGATCAGGCTCTGGACAACATCGCATTGAAGGACGCCCTGGGAAAAAAGTGGTAAGGCCCAGGGACAAGAAACCAGTCGCGCAACGGATGGTTTCGGTTCTTGGGCTGAGCAAGATGAGGGCTTGTGGTTTGGCTGGTCTGGCTCGTTCGACGTTTCACAATCAAGAATGCGATGTGGACAAGGACTTGTCGCTGAAAGAGCGGATGAAAGAGTTGGCCGCCAGGTATCCGAGTTATGGTTCACCGAGGCTTCACGCGATGCTGAAGGCCGAAGGGCTGGTGGTCAACCACAAGCGCACGGAGCGCGTGTACTGCGGGCTGAAGCTGGCTCTGCGTACCAAGCGCCGCAAGCGCAAGGCTCCGGCGTTGCGGATCGTCCGGCCGGAGCCGACATGTTCCAACCAGGTGTGGGCCATGGATTTTGTGTCGGACGCGCTGTACTGTCATCGGCGCTTCCGGGCGCTGACGATCGTGGATTGCCATTCAAAGGAGAGCCCGGGAGAAGATCGAGGCGTGGCGCGTGGATTATAACGAAGTGCGGCCCCACAGCTCGCTGGGCTATCTGGCCCCAGCGGAGTTTGCCAGACAGGAGAAAATCAGGCAAAATGAGGCGAATTTCTCACTCTGCAGGCTGTCCAGTTTTTAGGGGGAAGGTCAATTAGAAGCATCCATATTACTTTGGAAACCGCGAATCCAAGTGACACTCCCGGGCCGTCCCTCTCTTAATCAGGCCCAGGAGCGCATTTTTTCAGATCAGGTGGTTGACGATAAAGTTGTCACCATACTTTTCCACGTTTTCCTGCAGGGTCTCATACTCGTCCAGATGTTTCTCCTCGTCCTTCAGGATGCTCTCCAGCAGCAGCCGGGTGCCGTTGTCCCCGTCCTCGTAGCACATGCGGATTCCCTGGTTCAGCCGGTCGATGGCGCGCACTTCCAGGTCGATGTTCACCTTGATTATGGCGTCGACATCTCCCATGTCCACCCGGGGCACTTCATGCTTCTCATATTTCATGGCGCCCCCCACATAGAGAATGCGCTCCATCAGATGCTCGGCGTGGCCCATCTCCTCCACCGCGTCCCCTTTCAGCCGCTCGGCGAATTTCTTCAGTCCCTGGTCGTCCATCCTCGCGTGCTGGTCCATGTATATCCCGATGGCGCCGATCTCGGAGGTGTACACCTGATTGAGTATCTCTATCACCCTGTCACTGGTTTTCTTCATTGCCATTAATATTCTCCTTTCATTACCCTAGGATATACTCTCTGGACCAATATGCCAAAGCCAAATATGGCTGTGGGTCTTTAGAATAAAACAGCTTGCGTTCCGGCTGACGGTGTTAAAATATCCTTATCCAATTGACCGGTTGTGGAGAGTGATCATGGGCGTTTGGGGTGTGGGGAGTTTCGATAATGACACGGCGCTGGATCTGGTGGAGGAGCTGATGGAAGTGGATAGAGGCGCCACGATCCTGGTCTCCACTCTGCAGGCCACCGCAGCCGTGCCCATTGACGAATTAGTAGACTCCGATGACGCGGTGGAAACCCTGGTGGCAGCGGAGTATCTGGCGGCGGCCAAGGGCTCTGCCGCAGACGACCTCCCTGAGCAGGCGCATCAGTGGCTGGAGGAAAACGACCTTATAGCCGGGGACAGCTTTATAGGCGGCTCCCTCAAGGAAAAGGAGAAGTGGCTCACCGGCCTTGCCCTGAAGGCGATCGAAAAAATCCAGTCTGTAAACTCAGAGCTGAATCAGCAATGGGAGGAGACTGACGATTACGATGAATGGCTGGCCACGCTGGATGATCTGAAGGCGCGGCTTACTCGAAGTTAACATCAACAGGGAGGATTCAGGATGTCTGGAAGCGTGTACAAAGTTATCGAAGTGGTCGGCTCTTCGGAAAAATCGTGGGAAGACGCCGCATGCGCCGCCGTGGAGAGAGTCAGCAAGACTCTCGATGACCTTCGCGTCGCAGAGGTGGTGGAGCAGGACCTGAAGATCGAGGAGGGAAGGGTAATCGCCTACAGGACAAAGCTGCGCCTATCTTTTAAGTATCGCGACTAGGAGAGCTGATCCTTCGCCGCTGGGCGCTTATGCCATGAAGGCGAAATAGATCCCCGCCGCCATGGCCATGGTGGCGGGGACGGTGAGTAGCCATGCGCGGATGATCGTTAAAAGTGTGTCCCTGGGAGTTTTGTGCACGCTTTTGGAAAAGCCAACTCCAACTACCGAGGAAATCACCACATGGGTGGTGGAGACCGGCATACCCAGCAGCGAGGCCGCCAATATCACAGTTGTGCCTCCGAATTCCGCGGAAAAGCCGTGGATGGGCTGCATTTCCGTAATTTTTTTCGCCACCGTCTTGAGCACCCTCAGCCCACCCAGCAGAGTGCCCAGGCTGATGGACGCCGCTGATAACGCCGTGACCCAGAAGGGGATCTCGAACTTGTCTGTGGCGCCCGCCTGAAACAGCGCCAGCGCCATAAGTCCCATGGTTTTTTGCGCGTCGTTGGCGCCATGGGCCAGGCTCATCACCGCCGCCGAATATTTCTGCAGACGGGCGAACACCCTGTTCACCTGGAAGTTTGAAACATGGGTGAATATCCCAAGTGAAACCCTGGTGAAGAACCGGAATACGGCGAACCCGGCCACGAACCCGAAAAGGGGAGAGGCTAATAACGCCATGATCACATCTCCGAGCTTGGCCCAGTTGAACACGCTCATGACACCGCCCTCTCCCGCGGCTTTTGCCAGCGCCGCTCCGCCCAGCGCCGCGATTAGCGCGTGGGATGAGCTGGAGGGAAGCCCCATGCTCCAGGCGCCCAGGCTCCATATTATGGCGGCCACCAGCGCCGCCATGATCAATCCCGCGTCCATGAATTGGGGATCCACAACTCCCGTGGCCACTGTATAGGCCACCTTGTGGGAGATAAAGGCGCCGAGGAAGTTAAAGAGAGCAGCGGTGGCCAGAGCAGCCGGCACTGTCATGGCCCTGGCGCCGATGGTGGTGGCCACTGTGTTGGCTGCGTCGTTGAAGCCGTTTATGAAGTTAAAGACCGCGCAAAGAAAAACCACGACAACAAGGGCTAAAATCTGAGGATCAGGCATGCTCTATGATCATCCCCTGGATCACTTTCATCATGCCCACCAGGGAGTCTAGCACCTCTTCCAGTTGGTCCAGGATCTTCTCGTCCATCTCTGCCCTGCGGTAGGCGGACAGGTCTCCACCCAGCGCCGCCCGATTCAGCTTGGCGGAGAGCTCCTTTTTCCAGCGCCAGTAGATATTGTCCCCCTCCATTTCTATGTCGCACATCCGGGTCAGCGTCGCCGCCAGTTCCGCCGATCCCTGGCGGGAATGCCTCAACATATCCACTGTCTTGGCCGCCACGGCGATCCCCCGCTGGAAGGCCATCAGCTGCTCCAGGGCGAAGGGAGGCAAGCCGCCCCGATACTCGGCTGTTATGTTCATCATGGCGGACTCGTACAGGCTGTCCATCGCATCGTCCAGACAGGAGAAAAGGCGCCGAAGCTCCAGCGGAGAGAAGGGGGGCGTGAAACTGCGCTTTAGCCCGGAAGTGACCTCCTGCACCACCAGGTCCCCTTTTCGCTCCAGAATCTTCAGGTCCATCAAAAGCTTTTCGCGATCAAAGGGAGAGAGGTTCTGCTTGGAAGCGGCGTCTATATATACATCCAGCGTTTCATTGATGAGCCGGTACATGGTGTCCATTGGGCCGAAGAAATCCACCTCCTCCGGAAAGAAGAATCCTAGAACCTTCTTAATGTCCATCAGCCCCGCTCTCTCCGCCGTACACCGCCTGTGACAGGAGCGGTGGATATCATTTCCGGTCCCTCCCCTTTTCTATCCTCAGCTCGGCGATCTTCTTGGCCAACGTGTTGCGGTTCAAGCCCAATTCCTCGGCAGCTTTGGACTGCACGTCGCCGCAACGCCTCATCGCCGTCTCTATAAGCGCCTTTTCCACCCGGCGGATCACCGTCTCGTACACGGCGCCACGAGCTATATCCGGATACAGGGCCCCGGCCGCGGCCTCCAGCGACACCGCCCCTCCCGGCTCGGCAACTCCCCTTCCCCCCGCTTCGAAAGGAATGTCCTCCAGCGTGATAGTGTCCCCCGGCGCCAGAGCCACCGCTCGCCGGACGGCGTTCTCCAGTTGCCGCACGTTGCCGGGCCAGGAGCGGGCCATAAACGCCTCGATCACCTCCGGATTGGCCCGTTTGGGCTGCTCCCCCAGGGTCCTTGCGGCCCGGGCCAGAAACGACTCCACCAATATGGGGATATCATCCTTGCGCTCGTCCAGGGTGGGCGCCTGGGCGGAGAGGACATTAAGCCGGTGAAAAAGATCATCGCGGAACCTCCCGGCCCTGGTCTCCTCCTCCAGGTTCTTGTTTGTGGAGGCGATGACCCTGGCCAGAGTCCTGCGCGGCCTGGAACTGCCCACCGGGTAGTACTCACGCTCCTGCAGCACCCGCAGCATCTTCGCCTGCAATGGCAATGGCATATCACCGATCTCGTCCAGCAGGATAGACCCCTCCCCGGCGGCGGCGAATTTGCCTTCGCGGCTCTCCACCGCACCGGTGAATGCCCCCTTCATGTGGCCGAACAGCTCCGACTCCAGAAGCTCGCTCGGCACGGCGGCGCAATTGACCGTGACGAATGGCGCGGCGGCGCGGCGTGACTGGAAATGCAGTGCCCTGGCCACCAGTTCCTTGCCGCTTCCTGTGGGCCCCGTCACCAGGACCGTGTCCGTGGAATCGGCGGCCCTCCCCATGAATTTGAACAGGCTCTGCATCGCGGAGGATTTGCCGACCATCTCTTCCGGGTCACCCACCTCCCGGCGCGAGCGCAACGCGCCCAGCTCCGCGCTCATGGCGCGATACTCCAGAATCCTGGACACCAGGATCTCCACCATATCCATGTCAAAGGGCTTTGTGATGTAATCAAAAGCGCCCCGCCGCATGGCGGTGACGGCGTTTTGCATGGTGGCGTCCGCCGTCATCACCACCACCGATGGCGGCCGGGGCCCGATCCCTGCCTGGCCGAACAGGTCGAATCCGCTGCCACCCGGCAAGTTGATATCCAGGAACACGATGTCGTATTCCAAACCGGTCAGCCTATCCGCGGCCTTGGTGAAGTTGTCCGCCGTGTGCACCAGCGCACCCTTGGCTTCCAGCCCCCGGGAGAGGACAAATCTCACACTCTCCTCGTCGTCCACCACCAGGATGGCCGGTGGTTTTTCCCGCTGGTTCAAGACTGTCTCCTGATTGACATCGCGTTTTGGTATAATGGGCGTTTCCTATAGAATAGGATTATATCGTTTCCAACAGACCTGAAAGTCAATATTTCGTGAAAAAACAGACAACCTACAAGGACGCGGGGGTGGACATCGACGCCGCCATGGAGAGCCTGCGCCGGATCAAGAGCTTCACCGCCTCCACCCACACCCCCGCCGTGCTGGTGGGCCTGGGCGCTTTCGGCTCGTTGTACGATCTGGGGCCAACGCTGAAAAGCTACAGAAATCCTGTCATGGTCCAGAGCGCCGATGGCGTGGGAACCAAGATGATGGTGGCCAGGATGGCTGGTGTTTTCGACACAGTGGGGGAGGATCTGGTCAACCATTGTCTCAACGACATCCTCTGCCTGGGCGCCAGGGGATACACATTTCTGGACTACATCGCCTCCACGGATCTGAAGCCGGATATGGTGGAGAGCCTGGTGAAGGGAATGGCCCGCGCATGCGTTCGATCTGGCTTGGCGCTGGTGGGTGGGGAAACGGCCCAGATGCCGGGAGTGTATATGCCAGGTGAGGTGGACCTGGCTGGTGTCATCACCGGACTGGTGGAAAAAGACGAGATCATCACCGGGGATAAAATCAGGTCCGGGGACGCTTTGCTGGGGCTTGCTTCCAGTGGATTGCACACCAACGGATATACGCTGGCCCGAAGGGCGCTATTCGATTCCATGGGCCTGATGGTGGATGAGCATGTGCCTGAGCTGGGTGGGACCGTGGGAGAGACGCTGCTGGAGCCGCACAGGGACTACTCAAGAGTTTTGTTGCCGCTGCTTGTGGAACACCAGGTAACCGGCTTGGCCCATATCACCGGCGGAGGACTGCCGGACAATGTCCACCGGATACTGTCCGGCAAATTCGACGCTGTTATAGAGAAGAAGTCGTGGGAGCCGCCCGCCATATTCGGCCTGATCCAGCGAGGCGCCAATGTGCCGGAGGCGGATATGTTCCGTTCTTTTAACATGGGCGTGGGAATGGTGATCGCCGTGGGCGTGGAGAAAGCCGACACCCTGGCTACGGCGTTGGAGACGGCAGGAGAGGCTGTATACCGGCTGGGGGAAATTCGCAAGGGAAAGGGTGAGGTGAAGCTGGCCTGACAGTCCCGCTTTACCCGCTTACGCCCTTATTCTGGCTGTTTTTGGCCTCCTTCTTTTTCTTGTTCGTGTACTCCTGCATGATCCCCCGGAAAAATCTCACCATTTCCGGGTTGTCCCATTCGCGCACCCCCTCCGCGGCGGCCTGGATGTTGCCGTCCGGATCCACAAAAAAAGTGCGGGGGATCGAGCGGACTCTATAGCCCCGCATAGCGGAGTTGTCCGGATCGTGAAGGATGGTGAAATCCAGCTTTAATTCCTCGGCGAACTTCTTGACCATGCCGGCGGATCCATTCCCCTCGTCCACGCTCACGGCCACCATCGCCATCCCATCCTTCTTCATCTGTTTGTACAGATTGTTCATCATGGGCATCTCCACCACGCACGGGCTGCACCATGTGGCCCAGAAGTTTAAAAACACCCATTTACCCTTATAGGCGGAAAGCCTGACCTTCCCCCCGTTCACTACATCCTCCAGGTAAAAATCAGGCGCGGGAGGATTCTCCGGTGGCTCGGTGGGCTCTGCGGCTGTCTGGGGGGCCGCCTGGGCGGCATGAATGTGGTCCGGCTCGCCAATAGCGGCCATGCCGAAAGAATATCCCGCCGCAACCAGGGCCGCGAGGATGAGAAACCTTTTTGTCATAACTATTTTCTCCGGTTTTCACAACTGCCAACTGGGAAAGCACATCCGGCCCCTCTATGAGGCCGGGAAAGTGTTATCGGTTCCCGCGATAATCCGTATGGCAAAACTCGTATAGCGAAACTTCTTAAAAGATGATGTACGGCATTCCGCCTAGCCTCCCATTGTACCACCTGTCGACCGGCATTTGCGACTGTTTCAAGCTCAATCAGTCGTTTCGTAGCCGATGTCGACCACGTCTCCGGAGCCAGTTCCGGAATCCTCCGCCACCACCGTGCCATCCACAGTTATCTGAGCCGTGAACGAGCCCACGCCTTCGTTCGTCACTGTCAATTGCAAAGGCCATCTCACATTGGTGGTGAATTTCTTCTCCCATGGCAGCTGTATGCCTGATTCGGAGAATATTTTACCGCTATCGATCCTCGCCCTGATCTTGACGCTGGCCGTGTCCCCGGTTATGGAGTAGACCACATCGTGCACTCCGCTGCCGCAGCCGACCATTCCCGAAAAAGCGCACAGCAACACCGCTATGATCATTTTCTTCATAAGTTCACCAGCATTCAAACAATCTGGTCATTAGTATACAACCCGGCGTGCCGCTCCGCACAGAGCCTGCCGGCTCAATCAGGCGGCGAGTCAGGAAAATTGCGGAAAGCCTCCATGACCGCCTCACGGATCATTTCCCTGGCCTGATTGTTCACTGGGAGGACGATGTCTCGCCACTGGCCATCCTTGCCCCGGGTGGAGGGAAATCCCAGGAATACGCCACCTTTTTTCCCCTCGATGATCCGAAACCCGCGAATGGTGACAGCCCCCCCGATGGTAATCTGGGCCATGGCCAATGTTTTGCCTCCTGCGCCATGGGTATCGAAGGGATATATCCTCACATCTGTTATCTCAATCCCGGCCATAGCCCCATACCTCACAAGTGATTAAGACAACGTGTCATAAAAGCGGTCCGCGGTCAAGCGCCCCCCCGCCACCGGACGCCCTGAGGCCTTTGGCCAAACATTGCGTTGACAAGGGGGTAAACTCCAGCTAACTTACTTAGTTTTTACTCCCAAGCTACAGATATATCCGGATGACGCGCAAAATAGCTTTTTTGTTTCCCGGCCAGGGGTCACAATTTGTCGGCATGGGCAAGAGCCTTGTGGCGGACTTCCCAGCGGCCAAAAGACGGGTGGAAGAAGCCTGCGACACGCTGGGATTCGACATCGGCCGACTGATCGCCGAGGGGCCGGATGAAGAGCTCAAGGCCACCTACAACACCCAGCCGGCCATCCTGCTGGTCTCCGTGATCGCCCTGGAGGCGCTTATTGAGCGGACCGGAGTGGAGCCTGCCATCGCGGCGGGGCACAGCCTGGGAGAGTTTTCCGCTTGTCATTCGGCGGGCGCTCTTTCCTTCCACGACGCTATCCGGCTGGTGCGAAAAAGAGGCGAGTTGATGCAGTCCGCTGTGCCGATGGGTATTGGCGCCATGGCTGCGGTGATAGGGCTCTCATCGGGTGAAGTGGAGGCTGTTTGCCAGGAAGCGGGCGGCGATGTGGCCCCGGCCAATTTCAACAGCCCGGAGCAGACCGTGATCGCCGGCAAGACGGACGCCGTGGAGAGAGCTTCCGCCCTGGCCAGGGAGAAGGGGGCCAAGAAAGTGGCCCAGTTGCCCGTCAGCGCGCCGTTCCATACGGCCATGATGACGCCCGCCCGGGAGGGATTGGCCGAGTTCATGGAAGATGTGACGATAAACGACCCTAAGTTTCCCATCATCCGAAACGTTGACGCGGGTCTTTCCGCCACGGCGGCGCAAATTCGCCAAGGGCTCATAGATCAGGTGACCGGTTGCGTGCGCTGGGTGGACTCGATGGCCCGGCTCGGCTCGGAGGGAGTGGCCGAGGGTCTGGAGATCGGCCCCGGAAAAGTGCTCACAGGGTTGATGAAAAGAATCGACAGGTCGTTTAGAATGTCGATTGCGGGTGAAACGCAAGACATCGATAAATACGCGGAGGAGTTCCATGAGCAGGCTTAGCGGAAAGGCGGCGCTGATCACCGGAGCCAGCCGGGGAATCGGGCGCGCAATAGCCCTGGCGTACGCCCGGGAAGGAGCGGACTTGTATCTGGTCTCCCGCTCCACACCCCTGGACGGCGTGCTGGCCGAGTGCCGGGCGCTGGGAGTGAGGGCCGATGGTGGCCTGTATGATGTGGCGTCGCCGGAGGAGGCAAAAAAGGCTGTGGAGGCCTGCCTGGCGACTTTCGGTAAGATAGACGCGCTGGTGAATAACGCCGGGATCACCAGGGATGGTTTGCTGGTGCGGATGAAGGACGATGACTTTAGCGAGGTGATCCGCGTGAACCTGGGCGGATGCTTTAACATGACCCGGGCGGCGGCCAAGCCGATGATGAAGAATCGGGCCGGGCGGATAGTCAACATAACCTCCGTGGTGGGGGCCATTGGAAACGCAGGTCAGGCCAACTACGCAGCCAGCAAAGCTGGTATAGTGGGCATGACCAAGTCGGTGGCCAAAGAGCTGGGAAGCCGGGGCGTCACGGCGAACTCGGTGGCGCCGGGATTCGTGGAAACGGACATGACGAAAGTTTTGACTGACGAAA
>JAOUMU010000107.1 GCA_029881335.1 Nitrospinota bacterium
CAGTGAATTGCGTGATGTGGAGATTGTCCATCTGCACACAGAGGGAGAAGCCCCCTATGCGGACGCCAAATACGCCAGCAGCTTCCGCACCAAGGCCCTCTTCGTGGGCGCCAACGTCCGCAAGGCAGTGGAGGAGGGGCAGGCGGACTACATTCCCGTGTTCCTGAGCGAGATCCCTTCCCTGTTCCGCAAGCATATTCTTCCGCTGGACGTGGCCATGGTGACGGTCTCCCCTCCCGACCGCCACGGGTTCTGCTCCCTGGGTGTCTCCGTGGATGTCTCTCGGGCTGCGGTAGAGATGGCCAACCACGTTATAGCCCAGATAAACCCGAAGATGCCCAGGACCCACGGAGACGGGCTGATACACATCAGCCGCCTGCAAAGCGCCGTGCTGCACGAGGAGCCCCTGGCGTATCGTCACACCCAACCCATCACAGAGATGGAAAGCTCCATCGGGCGGCACGTCGCCTCCCTGGTGGAGGATGGATCCACTCTCCAGATGGGGATCGGCGCCATTCCGGACGCGGTGCTGGCCCAACTGGGCGGACACAGAAACCTGGGAGTCCACACGGAGATGTTCTCCGACGGCATCATCCCCCTGGTGGAAAAGGGAGTGATCAACGGCAAGCTGAAAAAGAACCACCCCCACAAGCTGGTCTCCAGCTTTGTTTTCGGCTCACAGGGGCTATACGACTTCGTGGACGACAATCCCCAGGTGGCCATGCTCGACGTCACCTACGTCAACGACACCTCTGTCATCCGCCGCAACCCCAAAGTCCACGCCATCAACAGCGCCATAGAGGTGGACCTGACCGGCCAGGTGTGCGCCGACTCCATAGGAACCCGCCAGTTTTCCGGCGTGGGACGGCAGATGGACTTTATCCGGGGCGCGTCCCTCTCCGAAGGGGGAAAGCCGATCATCGCCCTGCCGTCGATCACCAGCCGCGGGGAGAGCAGGATCGTCACTTTCCTGAAGCCGGGCGCCGACGTGGTCACCACCCGCGCGCACGTGCATTACGTGGTCACAGAGTACGGCGTGGCGTATCTTTATGGCAAGACTTTGCGAGAGCGGGCCCTGGCCATGATCCAGATCGCCCACCCGGACCACCGCGAGGAGCTGGAAAAAGAAGCCTTCACGCGGTTCAAGACGTTGGCTTACTGAGAAAGCGGATATAATGTAAGCGGGAAGTTTTTCTTTGGGGAAATGCTATGTGAAAGGAATGCCGTTATGATAAAAAAAAAGCATGCTTCTTTCGATTAAGCTTGAAGGCAAAGCTATCGGCACGGCGCGAATCGGCGTTTCCCAGCTTATGAAATTGCTTGAAAACCTGGAAAAGGCTTTTCTTCGCGCCGGACAGGTCATACAGGGGCAGGGAGACAGCGCACGCCGAGGCCCAAAAGGCTTGTCCTAAAAAAGCGATAGAATTGGACTTGACTGATCTTACACACGGGAGCCCAGCGACCGTTCTAGGATTCGAGCGCCGCAGTGAACCGTCGCTTCCTGGATTTGACTTGGGAATGGAGATATTTGAAAAGTCTCTTGAGGGGTTGACCTCCATCCAACAACCAAACGATTCTATTCCATCCGGATTTGATGCTGGCGTGTTGTTGGCATGGCGTGACATGGGGATGCTTTTTGATAAGGGTTGCGACAAGATAACTTTTACGCTCAATCATCGTGATACCCCCTTGGTTTCAGAATACACACCGAGGGGGCTGCAGTCCATCCAGGCACGCATTAAAGGGCCACAATTGAATGTTAGAACGGTGGAAGGCAGATTGCTGATGGCTGACTTCAAGGAGTATGGCGCCCGTTGCAGAGTACATCCTTCTGTGGGCGATCCAATATTATGCTTGTTTGACGAGGACAAAAAAGAGGAAATACTTGACAGCATATTGCATTATGTTCGCGTGGTGGGAGAAGCCAAGGAAGATCCCAACACAAATAAAATAACAGCCATTCGCATACAAGGCATCCAGATATTGGAGGGGAAGGAGAATGAGCAAACCGACATACTACCTCAAGGCTCTCCATTACCTTCCGATTTCTGGAGTTCTCCCACATTGGAGGAGTTGGCCGAGGCTCAAGGCGTTCACCCCATAAAAGATATATCGGTTCTTTTTGGCACATGGCCCGGCGATGCGGACGATGGTTTTGAAGAAATGATTACTGCAATGCGCGAGCAGAGCGTCCCTGAAAGAGACAAGTAGTGACGCTCCCCAAAGTCATAATCGATACGAATATCGTTTCATATGTGATGAGGCAACATAGCAACCCAATCTATATAGCAAGCATCTCGATGGTAAATTGCTCGCTATTACTTTTATAACCGTGGGTGAGCTTTATTATGGTGCGGAGAAGCGAGGCTGGGGAATTGATAAAAGACAACATCTAGAGACAACACTGAGAAATTTTGTTGTTATTCCATACGACCATGAAATCGCGCGGGTTTATGGGTATATTTTTGCCAAGCGTGAAGGACAGGGGGAAAAGATGCCGTGGCCTGACGCCTGGATCGCCGCTTGCGCCGTTCGCCACAAAGTTCCGTTAATTACCCATGACGCCCACTTTAAAGACGTTGACGGATTGGAAGTGGTGACGGAATATAAAGTAGAATAGACTTTTCGCTAAAACAAGGAGAAGCCATGTCCGATAAAACCATCGAATCCACCATGCTGGAGAATAGAGTTTTCCCCCCTTCCCCGGAGTTTTCCGCCAAGGCCCATGTGAAAAGCATGGAGGAGTATAAAAAACTGTGGCGGCGGTCCGTGGATGATGAGGAAGGTTTCTGGGCGGATATGGCCGAGCAGCTTGTGTGGCGCAAAAAATGGGACAAGGTAAAATCCGGCGGATACAAGGACCTGGACTTCAAATGGTTCCCCGGCGGCAAGCTGAACGTGGCGGAGAACCTGCTGGACCGCTTTCTGGGAACTCCCACGGCAAACCGAGCGGCCATCATATGGCAAGGCGAGCCGGAGGAGGAGGTGCGCACCCTCACATACCAGCAGCTACATCGGGAAGTGTGCCGGTTCGCCAACGTGCTGCGCAAGCATGGCGTGGCCAAGGGAGACCGGGTGATGATCTATCTGCCCATGATCCCGGAGCTTGCCATCGCCATGCTGGGTTGCGCCAGGGTGGGCGCCGTGCACACCGTGGTGTTCGGCGGCTTTTCCGCCCAGTCCATCGCGGACAGGATAAACGACTGCACGCCAAAAGTGATGGTCACCGCCGACGCGGGCCTGCGCGCCGGCCGCGTCATCGCGCTGAAAAAGAACGTGGACGACGCCCTGGCCCAGACCGACGCGGTGAAAACCTGCATTGTCTACAAGAGGGTGGACGCCAAGGTGGACATGCATCCGGGGCGGGACTTCTGGTGGGACGCGGAAACCTCCACAGTCTCCGCCGATTCCCCCTGCGAGGAGATGGACGCGGAGGACCCGTTGTTCATTCTGTATACCTCCGGCAGCACGGGAAAGCCCAAGGGGGTTCTCCACACCACCGCTGGTTATCTGCTCTATACCATGGCCACTTTCAAGTGGATTTTCGATTACCGCCCGGAAGATGTCTTCTGGTGCACGGCGGACATAGGCTGGATCACCGGCCACAGCTACATCGTCTACGGTCCCCTGGGCAATGGCGCCACCAGCCTCATGTTCGAGGGCGTGCCCCACTATCCCCACCCGGACCGGTTCTGGAAACTGGTGGAGAAATTCAAGGTAAACATCTTCTACACCGCCCCCACGGCCATCCGCGCCATGATGAGCGCAGGAGACCAATGGGTGAATGATTGCGACCTTTCCAGCCTGCGGCTGCTGGGCAGCGTGGGGGAGCCGATCAACCCGGAGGCGTGGATGTGGTATCACAAGCATGTGGGGAAGGAAAGGTGCCCTATCGTGGACACCTGGTGGCAGACAGAGACAGGTGGCATATTGATCACGCCGCTGCCAGGGGCCATCCCCACAAAGCCAGGCTCCGCCACTGTGCCCTTCCCCGGCGTCCAGCCGGTGATCCTGCGGCAGGACGGCTCCGAGGTGGACACCGGCGAGGGAGGCTACCTGTGCATCAAGACACCATGGCCCGGCCAGATGCGCACTGTCTATGGCCATCATGAGCGGTTCCGGGAGACGTACTTCTCACAACACAAGGATCTATATTTCACCGGTGACGGCGCCCGGAGAGACGAGGACGGATATTATTGGCTCATGGGCCGGGTGGACGACGTGCTCAACGTGGCGGGGCACAGGATCGGCACCGCCGAGGTGGAAAGCGCCCTGGTGGCCCATGAGGCGGTGGCCGAAGCGGCGGTGGTGGGCTATCCCCATGATATAAAAGGACAGGGTATCTATGCCTTCGTGACGCTGGTCACCGGCAGGGAGGGCGATGATAAATTGAAAAAGGCCCTTCTGGCCCATGTGGCAAAAGAGATCGGCCCCACCGCCAAGCCTGACAAGATCCAGTTCTCCCCCGCCTTGTGCAAGACCCGCAGCGGCAAGATCATGCGGCGCATCCTGCGCAAGATCGCCGAGGGGAACGTGGATGAGCTGGGCGACACATCCACCCTGGCGGATCCCACGGTGGTGAAGGACCTGGTGAAGAACAGGGTTTGACCGGTGGCCCCACGTCTGGACGCGAACAAGGCCCTGCTGGCCGTGATAGACGTACAGGGCGCCCTGGCCGAGGCGATGTCTGGCAGGGAGGCGCTGTACACGAGTCTGGGACAGCTGATCCTCGGCGCCCAGATCCTGGGCCTGCCCATGGTGTGGACGGAGCAGGTCCCCGACAAACTGGGGCCCACCATTCCCCAGGTGGCCTCCCTGCTCAAGGGGCAGGACCCCATCGCCAAATCATGTTTCAGTTGCGCTGGTGATCAGCGTTTCACAAAAGCCCTCTCCTCCGCCGGAAAGGCCCAGGTCCTGCTCTGCGGCATAGAGGCCCACATATGCGTCATGCAGACCGCCATGGACCTGGTGGAGCGCAAGTATCAGGTGTTCGTGGCCGCCGACGCGGTGTCCAGCCGGGAAGCTTCCAATGTCCATGTGGCTCTGGAGCGGATGAGAGAGATCGGTGTGGTGGTGGTGAGCGTGGAGATGGCGCTGTTCGAGATGCTAAAGGACGCCAGCGACCCCAGGTTCCGGGAGATGCTCAAGATAATAAAGTGAGATGTCCACTTCGGCGGCGTCCCTGATCGTGATGGTGTAATCCCGCTTTGTCTCCACCATGTGGGTAATGTTGATGGCCGTGATGGTGAAGGGGAACACACCGGCCATGGTGGGGATTCCGGTTATTACGCCCATGGCGTCCATATCCACTCCCGGCGGCTGATCGGCGTATGGCGCCCGGAACTCCACAAAGTTACGCCCCTCGATCTTCCACCACTGGCAGTTGCTCTCCACCGTCACCAGATCGGCGTAAGGTATCCCCACGACGCCGTCCGGGAAGGAGGGATTCGTGATCCGCAGGTCTCGGCATGTGAGGTCGTCGGTCGAGCAGCCTGCTAGCATCGGCGCGGTCAGAATGGCGGCCATGATCGGGAAGAGAGACAACTTGCGGATACTTCTTATTTTCAGCATGGGTCTGATAAAACCGGTTTGAGATTACCAGGGAACCGTGTGGGCCGTTGGCCGCTTAAAGGCACTCTCCGGACATTATATCACTGATCGGGCTGGCTGGGGCGATGAACGGCCCGTAAATTGTCACCGTGCCCAATTCCCAGTATCGTGTCCGTACAACAAACTCCAGGAAGATTGAGGCCAAACCACCTTTGCTGGAGGCGAATATGAGACATATAGCATTATTGGCGGCGATGCTGGCCGCGGCGACCTTCTCCACCGGATGCGCCATAGTCCCCGCCCGGCCGGATAGCCCCTCCATGGGGGCGTTGATGGGCGCGGGGGCGGGAGCTGTGATCGGCCATCAATATGGCCGTGGAGGGCGCGACAAGGGGGCCCTGATCGGCGGAGTGCTGGGCTACACCACAGGCCTGTTTTACGAGCAGCGGGAGCGGGAGATCAACTCCGGCGGCCGTGACGCGTATTACCAGCCGAAGACCAGGCGTAGCAATGTGCCGCAGTATCAGGAGCCGAGACGAGATGAGGGCTACTACTACCCTGAAGAAGGGTACTATTACTCGCCCCGCCGCTGACATGGCTTGCTCTTTTCCAAGTCCGGGGGAGCCTTTCGCGGCGGAAAGGCCCTCCCGGCGCCCCCTTTCATCCAGCCACCGGGGCCTGACCTCTGGAGCCTTGGGCGAAGGAAGTGAATTGACCGGCAATTCAGGCCATGCCTATAATCCCCTGATGGACTCCGCAACTACTAAAAACGACAAACTGGCCCGTGACAGCGAACTGGTGGCCCTGATCATTCAGGATGACCAGAAGGCGTGGGAGCTTTTTGTGGAAAGCTTCACCAACTGGGTGCTCTACAAGGCCAAGGAGTGGTGCGTGGGGCATTGCCCTTATTCAGCGGGAGAATATTTCTGCGGGCTCACCAGCCTGTCGTTGCAGCGGCAGGGCCACACGATCCGAAACGACGCCATGGAGTGTGACGAAGGTTTGGACACCTATATCTGGATATTCGAGCAGTTGAAGCGGCGAGTGGCCAAATATTCTGGAAAGAACGATTGCCTTCTTTCCACTTTCGTCTGGACGATTCTCAATTCCAAGGAAATGCACATAGACTGGCTCAGGTGGAAGTATGGCCGGATTTTTTAGTTCCTCATCGATAAAGAGGCTTCCGGTGGCCATCCAGGGATTGCCGGAGAACGAGCGGATGACCTTTGTGATGTTGCGGATGCGCCGGGACAAGGCGTTTATCGCCAGGGAACTGGGCCTGGGCCTAGATGAGGCAGGCATGATCATCAAGACAGTGCAGGAGGCCCTGATAAAGTCCGGGGCCATAGACATGATCCAGAATCCAGTATTCTTTCAGGTGGATCACGCCCCGGAAAACGATGACGGCCCAGGCAAGCCGTTCGAGCTGTCAAGGGACGAAATGGACATGGTGGACCAACTGGAGTTGGATAACTTCTTCCGTATTCTGCGCGGTTCCCTGGAGATGATGGATAAGCCGGGGAGGAGGCTTCTTTCCCTGTGGTTCAACAAGGAGATGAAAGCCAAGGATATTGTGAACTTCTACAAGCGGCTGGGTATCGACATCACGGATTCCAAGCCGATCGAACAATCCACGGAACAGGACGTTTTTTACGCTCTTGAAAAAAATATCAAAAAATTGCTGAAAATCGTCCGTTCTAATTTAGGACATAAGGAGATGGAACTTACACCTTCATCCCTTAAGGCGATATTGACCGAAACCGGTGTATAGGACGATAGAAACAGGGCAACTGGCGGATTATTAAGGACTAAGAAAGTGAGCAACACCTCGAAACATATGAGCATGTTGGAACTGCTGATGTTCCAGGATCCGGCTCTCCCCCAGAAGGATCGCGAGCCGCTGTCTGCCCACATCAATATCTGCGCTCCCTGCCGTGAAAAGATCATCTCTCTGCTCACGTTGCGCTCCGCGCTCACTCTGGCGCCGGAGGATGTGAAACCACTCGAACTCACCGCTCGATGCGTCCCCACGGAGGTCATGGGGGATTTTCTGGGTGGTCGGTTGCCGGATCTGGATTGGAGAGCCTACTCCGCTCACACGGAGGAATGCGATATCTGTTTCGAGAGGGCGGGTTATTTCTCCCACTCCAGCGTGAAGATGGCCGAGGGAGTGCTGAGGATGGAACCTACCCCTATGAGGTTTTTGCAGGCGGTGGCCCCAGATATGGCCCGCAGAGCCCCTGCGGCGGTGGCTCTGCCCCCCAGGGAGTCGATGTCGGCCACGATAATACACTGGGTCACTTCCCCCATCCCGGCCTACGCTTTCGCCGCCACGTTACTTTTGTTCCTGGCGTTCGGCGGAAAGGGGCCCCAGGCTCTGGATCTGGGAAGCCATCAGTCATTCACCATATATGAGCCCCCCACCAGCCCTGGCCCCTCCTTCGGTTTTTCCGATGCGGGCCGCAAGGTGGGCCAGGCTAACGCCGGGCTGACGGTGAAGGCGCGGCGCGGCGTGGTGGACTTCTCCTGGGATAGCGTGGAAGGTGCGTCCGAATACAGAATAGTGATTAACGAGATGGACCCTTCAGGATCCAGGGAGATACTTAACATAAAAACTGTCCAGCCCGGCGCTTCTGTCGATCTGGACAACTTCGGCCAGGGCAGGGCGTACCGGTGGAGCGTTAACGGGGTCCAGCAGGACCGCAACATGTTCTCCGCCACCGGCCAGTTCGCCATCTCCAAGCCCTGACCTTTTTTCGGGAGGGCCTTATTATGGGGCTCAGAGTTCTTTTTTTCGCGGCGATCCTGGCCAGCCCATTCCCCCTGACGGAGATGGCTCAGGCCCAGACGCCCGACGGGCTCGGCGCGTCAAAGGAGTATTGGCTGGGCAAAAGCGGCGCCCTGGACCCAAACGATCCCAGAAGCCGCCGGGCGGAGGCTATCTTCGACAAGGTGCTGGCTGCGGCGGATAAACGCCCTGGCCCCAGGCCGGAGATGGTGATCCTGGACGAGGATGGTTTCCCCTGGGCCAGGAGCCTGCCGGATGGTACTATCCTGCTCACCCGTGGAGCGCTGGAAGTGGCGTTCTCCGCCAAAAGACCCCAGGATGGCGACGCGCGGCTGGCGTTTGTCATCGGCCATGAGCTGAGCCATCAGGTGAATGGAGACTTCTGGCACTTTTTCTTCTACCAGGGGGCTCACCCGGAGGAGATGGGGGACCCCAGAGCCAGGAAGACGCTGGAGCAGATGGTGCTGATCGCCAAAAGCGGCGACTCCGTGACCACCAAGGAGCTGCAGGCGGATCAGTATGGCGCCTTGTACGCCATCCAGGCGGGGTATGGCCTGCAGGCGGTGGTGGACAACGACAAGAACTTTTTCCTTGAGTGGACCCAATCCACCAGCCCATGGCTGCTGCAGGGGATGGCGCTGGACGGCGCCCACCCAAAAATAGAGGAGCGCACCGCCGCGGTGCTGCTGGCGCTGGACCGGGTGATGAAAAAGATCGAGATTTTCGAAAAAGGCGCCACTGCGTATGGGCAACAGAGCCTGGTGGCGGCCCGGCACTATTTCGAGGATTTTCTCTCCGTGTTCCAGAGCAGGGAGGCTTACAACAACCTGGGACTGGTTTACTACGCGATGGCCATCCGGGAATACGCCCTGTGGAAAGAGAGCGAGCCCACATACCGGCTGTCGCTGATCCTGGATGAGAATACCCGCGCCAAAAAAGCATTGACCAACGCGGATGACCCGCTGAAATCCCTGTTCAAATCCGCCTTTCGGGGCGGCGAGCCTCACAAGACGCTTTTCACCGAACATATAGACAAGGCCCTGCGTTACTTCACCGAGGCGGCGGAGCGGGACAGCGCCTATGCCATGGCCCGCAACAACCTGGCCTGCGCCCTCTTTTTGCGGGAGCGCTACGCTAACTCCGTGGGGGAGCTGGATCGCGCGCTGGAGCTGGACCCGGATCTGGCGGAGGCGTATAACAACCGGGCCTCGGCCTACCTTATGATGGCAAGGGAGCTAGGCATCAACCTGGACCATAAAGTGGAAGCGGACCTGGCTCGCGCTCTGTCCCTGCGGCCGGATTATCCCTTCGCGCTGTTCAACCTGGCGTATTTTTACATGACCAGGGGGAACGGGGAGAAGGCGGCGGAATACGCCGGGATGCTGGCAAAGGTCGATCCGGAGAGCAAGCTGCTGGGGATGTTGGAGTAGAGGGGGGAGGGCCGAACGGGGCCTGGGGGCAACCTGAATCCTGACCGCTGAAAGACAATCGTGTAAGTTCTGCCAATAAAATTGTCCCCAATCATCGATTCTGATATCGTAATACGTGTAACGTATAGATGGAGGCTCTGATGGCGGTTGTGAAGGTGTCGCCCAAATACCAGGTTGTGATTCCGCTGGAAGTGCGGAAGTCGATGGGGATAACGCCGGGCGAAAAGGTGCAGATTTTCCGTTATGAAGACAGGATAGAGTTCATCCCCGTCAGAAAGCTGAAAAAGCTTCGTGGATTCTTAAAAGGGATAGACACCACCGTGGATCGGGGCGAAGACCGGGCATGAACCTGGTGGACTCCTGCGGCTGGCTGGAGTATTTCGCCAACGGCCCAAATGCCGGGGTGTACGCCAAGCCCATTGAAAAGAACGATCAGCTGCTGGTTCCCGTCATATGCGTTTACGAAGTCTTCAAAAGGGTCATGCAGCAGCGGGGAGAGGACCAGGCGATTCTCGCCACCGCCCGGATGAAACAGGGGCATGTGGTGGACCTGGATTCCTCCACGGCCATGCGCGCGGCGAAACTTAGCGCGGAACTGAAAATCCCCATGGCGGATAGCATTATCCTGGCCACCGCGGAAACTTATCAAGCTACCATCTGGACATCCGACTCCGACCTCAAGGGGATCGAAGGAGTCCGGTTTGTTGACAGGAAATCATGAGGGGTGTTATATTTTTACTAGCTTTATGCTCTTGTCTTGATTGGATGATCAGGGGCGCTACGAAGTCATAGCTGTTGGAGATGTAACCCTCCCTTAAAATAGAGCCATTGATAATTGGAGTTCTCCGGGATATTTTTAAACCTGAAGGGAGAACTGGATTATGAGGAAGTCGAGACTTACTGAGGCCCAGATTGTGGGTGTTTTGAAACAGGTGGAAGCTGGCCGGACGGTCAAGGAAGTCTGCCGTGAATACG
>JAOUMU010000016.1 GCA_029881335.1 Nitrospinota bacterium
GCATCCCGACAAGATGTTCCTGCCGGACAGGTTTGTGCGCGGCGTCTGCCCCAGGTGCAAGGCCGAGGACCAGTATGGCGACGTGTGCGACGCATGCGGCGCCCACTACGATCCCACGGAGCTCATCTCTCCGCGCTGCTCCCTCTGCGGCGCCCCGCCGGTGCGCAAATCGTCGCGCCACTATTTCTTCCGGGTGGCGGACCACCTTCCCGCCCTGGAGAAATTCATGGAAGGCGACGCTTTGCAACAGGAGGTGAAGAACTACCTGGCCACGTGGCTCAAGGAGGGGCTGAAGGAATGGGACATCTCCCGCGATGGGCCATATTTCGGGTTCAAGATTCCCGGCGAGGATGACAAGTACTTCTACGTCTGGCTGGACGCCCCCATCGGATACATATCCTCGGCGAAAAACTGGGCGGACAGGAACGGTGTAAGCCTGGACGATCTGTGGCGGGGCCAAAAGGCGGAGATCCGCCATTTCATCGGCAAGGACATCAAATACTTCCACACTCTCTTCTGGATCCCCATGCTCACTGGCGCCGGATTCTCCATTCCGGACAAGGTCCATGTCCACGGCTTTTTGACCGTCAACGGGGAGAAGATGTCCAAAAGCAAGGGCACCTTCATTAATGCCCGCACCTTCCTGGATCACATGGACCCGGAGACTTTGCGCTATTACTACGCCAGCAAGCTGAAGAATAGCGAGGATGACCTGGACTTGAGCTTTCAGGACTTCGTCTTTCGAGTTAACGCCGAACTGGTGAACAAGGTGGCCAATCTCGGCTCCAGGACCGTGAGCATCCTGAACAAGAACAAGACGCTGGAGAACCGGATGGGGGCTCTCTCTGTCGAAGGGAGGACGCTGGTGGAGGAGGCCATGGCCCAGGGGCCGAAGATAGCCGAGTGTTATGACGCGCTGGAATTCGGACGCGCCCTGAAAATAATCATGGGTATCGCCGATGCGGCAAACGTGTTCATAGACCATGCCAAACCATGGGAGCTGGCCGCCGAGCCGGAACGTCAGCGCGAGGTCCTCACCGCCGGGGTCAACGCATTCCGGCTGATCGCGCTCTACCTAAAGCCGGTGATCCCCCGATTCGCCGTCAAAACGGAGAGGATGCTGGCCATCGATCCGATGACTTGGGATGACCATGAGAAGACGCTGACGGACCATACCATCGGCGCTTTCGAGCGGCTGGCGGAACGGGTGGATATGAAAGCGGCGGACCGTATCCTCGACGCCACTCGCGCCGCGGCGGCTGACGGCGCCAAAGCGGAGGAGAAAAAGAAGACCTCCGCCATGGGCGAACTGATCGAGTACGACGATTTCGCCAAAGTGCGCCTGGTGACTGGCAAAGTGCTGGAAGCGGAAAAGGTGAAGAAGGCGGACAAGCTTCTGAAGCTTACCGTAGAGATCGGTGGGGAGAGCAGGGTGATCGTGGCCGGTATCGCCAAAAGCTACACCGCCGAAGAGATGCCTGGCAAGATCGTGGTGGTGGTGGAGAACCTTGCGCCGCGAACGCTGAAAGGGATAGAGTCGCAAGGAATGCTGCTGGCCGTGAACGATGGGGAGACATTGACACTGGTGGCGCCGGAGAAGGATACTCCTTCAGGAATCAGGGTCTCCTGATCTCCTACCGGGCGCCTGGTCCACATGCCGGGACAACAGAAAATCGCAGGGGAAGATGACGCAAAACCAAGCGGTGGAACCTTTGGACGAAAACGTGGATGACATCCAGCCCGGCATGCGGGAGTCGCAGCGTCACACGCCACCGCGTCCCTGGCGGGAGGCGGTCCTCCTTATGGCCATCATAGCCTTCACCACGTGGTTCACCTTTCTTTCCCACGCCCGCTGGAGTGTGATGTTAAGCTCCATGGGGGACTTGGGTCATATAGACTCCGCCGCCTACAACACCGCCCACGGCGAATTCATGCTCTCCACCGGAGCGCGGGTGCAGAACATGTGGGGGGATCATTTCTCCCCCATCATTCTGGTTCTCTCGTCCTTCTATTTCTTCAGCGACTCCTTCTGGTTCATATATTTCTGGCAGGCTCTTTCGGCGGCCCTGGCGGCTGTTCCCCTGTACCTGATGGCCAAAGACCGGCTGGGAGGAGGCGCGGCCCTGCTGTGCGCATTGGCCTATCTGTTGAATTCAAGGCTTCACATGGCGGTGCTCTTCGACTACCACGAGGCGGCCCACGTGGGATTTTTCGCGTTGTCGGCGATTTATTGCGCCACCTTGGGCCGGTGGAAATTGTTCGCCCTGTTCGGCGCTCTTCTTCTCTCCTGCCGGGAGGACTCGGCGCTGATCCTCTTCTCCATTGGCGTGTATGTAGCGCTTTTTGAAAGAAAATGGATTCACGGGGCTGTGACCTGCGCGGCGGCCGCGATATACTTCCTGGCGCTCTTGAAGCTGGCGTTCCCATATTTCCGGGCAAATCCCCTGGAAGCGGATCAGGCGGGTGATTACATGTATTTCAGCAGCTACGCATGGCTTGGAGCCTCGCCGTGGGAGGTGGCGCGAAATTTCTTTCACGATCCCGCCACCATGCTCGCCATGATATTCCACCCACAGAGGATCGCGGCATGGGCCGAGCTGGCAGCGCAATACGCCTATCTTCCCTTCGCCACCATTTCCGGATTGTTATTGATGGCCTTTCCCACGTTATCTCTATTGCTCAACAACCACGAGGCGCGCTGGAGCCTGATATTCCACTACCCGTTTCTTGTGGTTCCATTCTGGTCGTTGGGATTCGTTTTGGGGCTGGACAATCTGCGGCGTTGGCTGGCATCTTCCAGTGTTGGCGCAATCCGCCCGCTGGAGAGAGGAAAGATATTCGGTTCGTTGACGGCGCTGTTCTGTCTGGCGGCAGTGGTTCAGGGGACGGGTCTGATGATATATGCGCTCACCGGCCCATTTGATGTCACTTTTGCGGGAATGCGGATATATATGAATGACCCGGCGCGGCCCGCATTGATCTTCATCATGGCGTTGTTATCGGGCATGGTCTGCATCCCACATAAGGCAGTGATCGGGACCGATATCCCTAAGCGGGTGATGTTGGCGATAAGCGTATACGCGTTTGCCGCCTCCGCATGGTTCGGAATAGGCGCCGGAGCCCTGCCTCCGGTGTCAGGCGAGCATGCCAGATATTTTGACCAAAAGCTGATGGCCCACGCGGAGAAAACCCGCCAGGCGCTGGATTCGCTCCCCCGGCACGCCTCGGCCGTGATTGGCCAGGGGGCGTACACATTGGCCTTGCACAATCCGAATGCGTTCCTCTTCCGGGGATTCGATAAATACCCCTTTGGGGCCCGACAGGTGGACTACATAGTTATCGACTCGAACCCGCCGGTGGAGGAGCCGATATTGTGGGAGGATATCGGGCCGATGGTCCTGCGTCTTCTGCTGGCGGAGCCGGGGTACGCGGTTATATGGCATGAAGATGGGGTATACGTTTTCAAACGAGGCGCGGACAAGGAGGCTGATTTCCAGGTGCTGCTCGATCAAGGCGGCCGATTCTCCGCCCGCGCCATGGGATACGGGACGGGGGAAATGAAGCCGGATGTGTCCGCCATTAATGGGATCGCCAGAAGCGCCATCCCTGCTGTCCACCCGCCGGGTTACCTGGCCTCCGGCCCCTACGCCACATTGTACATGGGGGAATACATGGCCATTTTCCGCCTGAAAGTCGGCGCCCTGGTGGAGGCGGAGATTGCAGTGCTGGAGGTGGCTTGTGACAAGGGAAAAAGGGCGCTGGCGCGGCGACCAGTAAGGGGATCGGATTTCGTCCAGGCGGGGGATTGGGTGGAACTCATACTTCCATTCACAATCACGGAACCGAAGGCGCAGGATGTGGAATTCCGGGTGGAATATCTGGCCGCCGCGGATTTATCCTTCGACGAGGTCCGCCTGACAATGACCCTGGAAGCGTACAGGATGGCCATGGCCAGAGCGATTGAGACGGACGGCCCGGTGGTTGCGAAGGGGATTTATCATTCGCCCCTGGATGAAAAGGCGCCTGAGATTGAATAGAAACTTTGACAGCGGTGAAAAGTTCGTTTATAATGCCGAATTGATCTGGTGCGGGGTGGAGCAGTCCGGTAGCTCGTCGGGCTCATAACCCGAAGGTCGTAGGTTCGAATCCTGCCCCCGCTACCAATTATTTGGGCAAGCTGCTTTTTAGTATCTCCTCTTTTATGGTGAACTTCTGACAAAAGGTAATTTCTCTTGTCTTCGCCATGCTTCATGTTTTGGTCAGGAATTCATTCACCGTCTCCAGAGACGGCGCCTGCGGTTTTCTATCGTTATAAAACCGTGATTGTTTTTTCCTCTCGCCTCATGCCATAATAGCAATTCGCGAGACCAGACTTTGGGGCCAAGATATGCCCAAAGCCGATCAGGGAGGAGAACACCATGAAAAAGACGTATCCATATGTCCGCTAAGCCGCTGAAAATCACAGAGCTTGCTCTGCGAGACGCGCACCAGTCTCTGTTGGCCACGCGCATGAGGCTGGAGCATATGACTCCCATCGCCCAGGCCTTGGACGATATCGGCTACTGGTCCGTGGAAATGTGGGGAGGCGCCACCTTCGACACTTGTGTCAGGTTCCTCAACGAAGACCCGTGGGAGAGGGTGCGGACGCTGAAAAAGCTGATGCCCAAGACCAGGTTCCAGATGCTTCTGCGAGGGCAGAACCTGGTGGGGTATCGCCACTATGCCGACGATGTGGTGGAAAAGTTCATCGACCTCTCCTGCGCAGCCGGCATAGACGTGTTCCGGGTTTTTGACGCGCTAAACGACCTGCGGAATATCAAGACCTCGGTGGACCGAATCCGCAAGAACGGCAAGCATGTGCAGGGAGCCATGTGTTACACCACCAGCCCCATGCACGACATGGGCTTTTTCGTTGACCTGGCGGTTCGGCTGAGGGAAATGAACGTGGACTCAATATGTATAAAGGATATGGCGGGGCTTTTGTCTCCGACGCTGGTGGGCGACCTTGTAGCCGGCATCAAGGAAAAAGTGGATGTCCCCATACATCTGCACTCCCACACCACCTCAGGCTATGCCCTGATGACCATGACAAGGGCCATAGACGCCGGAGTGGACGCCGTGGATACTGCCATATCTCCGCTCTCCATGGGCTCCAGCCATAGCCCCACGGAGACCATCGTCTCCGCCCTGAAGGGAACCGATCGGGACACCGGGCTGGAAATGAACAAGTTGTTGGAGATAGCCCGGCACTTTACAAAGGTGCGAAGGGAATACGCCAAGGTGGACACGGCATTCCTGGGAGTGGATGTGAATATCCTTGTTTCCCAGGTGCCGGGGGGGATGATATCGAACCTGGAGGCCCAACTGAAGACTCAAAACGCGCTTCATCGACTCCCGGAAGTGCTGGAGGAGCTGCCTAATTGCCGCAAGGACATGGGCTATCCGCCGCTGGTGACCCCCACCTCGCAGATTGTGGGCGCTCAGGCTGTGCTAAATGTGTTGATGGGCAGGTACAAAATCATCTCCAGGGAGACCCGTGACCTGGTGGAAGGCCGCTATGGCCGTCTACCAGGCCCGGTGGCGCCGGAACTGCTCGCCAGGGTGGAGGGGGACCGGGAGACTGTGATTACCGTGCGCCCGGCGGACCTCATCGAGCCGGAGTGGGAAAAGTTCAAGGAAGAGGCAAAGGGGAAAACATCTTCTGAAGAGGATGTGATGGTGTATGCCCTTTTCCCCCAGGTGGCGGATGATTACATGAAGAAAAGGGGAACTCCTCCCGAATAGAGCGGTGTCGGCGCTCTCTGCTCTGGGCTTGCCCGCCGCTTTTTTCAGTCAATATATCATTGCATGTTCAAAGCCCTTTTCCCTGGGGTGGCGCCCTCCATCCGAAAACCAGGTTTTTAATCCTCGCTAAACATTAACTGAAAACCATGAACTTGCGCTAGAATCGTTGATGGATTATTAGTTGGGATTAAACCTAGGAAGGAGACTCTCTATTCCATGGCCCGGATAGACCTTATTGCAACACTCCATGCCATAGCTCCCCCCTTGGGTCGTCCCTTCTATCAGCAATGCAGCATGGCTGGGGGGGAATCCAGGCATGAGTAGCGGAGGGCTCTCATTCCAGGACGCTCCAGTCCGCATCAAGCTCACCATCCTCTCCATGGGCGCCACAATTTTGGCCTTGGCCCTGGCCACTTTGATCTCTATGGCAAACAATACGATGATCGAGTGGAGATCCCATGAAAAAGAACTGAAGATTAAGGCCGAAGTTATCGGCGCCAACAGCCGGGCCGCGCTTTTGTTCGTGGACAAGGAGCACTTGAAAAGAAACCTCTCGGCGGTATCCATAGACAACTCAATAATGATGGCCGCCATCTTTTCCGCCGATGGCCAGGTCATGGCCCGCTACTTGCGGACAGGGGAATCAGCTCCCGCGCCAGAACTCCGACCCTCGGGAACATATTTCGATTGGAAGAAACTGAGCCTTTATATCCCCATAATGATGGACGGGGAGAGGGTGGGGACGGTCTATATTGAAGACGACCTGGAGGAGTTTTATTACTATGCCCGCATCTATCTGCTGGTGTCCCTGGTTGCCGCCCTTGTGGCCGTGGCGGCGGCGTATCTCTTCTGGTCCAGAGCCCAGCGCATAATCACGGATCCCATTTCGTCGCTGGCTGGCGCCATGCAAACGGTTTCCCACACCAGTGATTACACACTGAGGATGGAAAATCTGGGAAAAGACGAGATGGGCTCCTTGGTGGCCGGATTCAATGAAATGCTGGGGCAGATCCAGGAGAAGGAACAGAAACTGGAGGAACATTCCCGCAGCCTGGAGAAGGAAGTCTCGTTGCGCACCCAGGAATTGCGGGAGAAAAACGAAATGCTTCGCAGCGAACTGACGGAAAGATTGAAAACCGAAGTGGCGCTAAACCGGGAAAGGGAGCTTTTCATCCACGGTCCGGCGGTGGCCTTCAAGCTGGCCGCCACCCAGGGATGGCCCGTGGAGTATATCTCCCCAAACGTGGTCCAATTCGGGTACCAGTCTTCCGACATCCTCTCCAGAGGAAGGACGCTTTTGGATATGATCGCTCAAGATGACAGGGGCCGCTTCTCCTACGACGCCTCCAAATGCCTGGCCGGGGATGGCGCTTCTTTCGAAGGGGAATACCGCTTGATAGGCGCGGATGGGCAGACGTTCTGGCTGGATATCACAGCCGTGTTCGTGCTGGACGCAAAAAGAAAAGTGACCCACATGGACGGATACGCCCTGGACATCACAGAGCGTAAAATATATGAGGAAAAGCTCAACGAAAGCATGGTGGAGCTAAAACGCTTCAACCGCCTCATGTCCGGTCGGGAAAAAAGGATCATGGAGCTTAAGTCGGACATCAACGAACTGGTGGCCCTTCAGGGGCAAGAACCCAGATTCAATACTACCTCTGAAATGGAGACGGAGCCTATCCAGGAGCAAGAGAACGCCATAGTATTCTGGCAGAATTCATTCCCCCAGGTGGTGGTGGACAGGGACGCGGCCATGAAGGCGGGCCTGGAAACAACTGTTGTGGAAGTGGCGTATTGCCATTCAACCTGCTCGGCGCCCATGGTCTTGGCCAGAGAAAAGGGTTTTTTCGCCCGTCGGGGATTGAACTCAACAATTGAGGCTGTCAAGGCTCCGCCATATATCCGGGAGATGCTAACCCTGGGCAAGGTAAAAGCGGCAATTATGCCCATGCCGGAGATATTGGCCATGGCCGCAGGCGCCGGAAGCCAGGCCGTGGATGTGAAAATATTCCCCCTATACCGCGCCGACAACCAGGGACTGGTGTTATCCAGCAGGCATATAGGGCTCAAAGATCCCTCGGACCTCAAGGGGATGACCTTCGCTGTCCCCGGCTTCGATACAATCAACTGCCATCTGCTATTTCATTACCTGGCCGAAAACGGCATAGACCCTCTCAAGGATATAACTGTCCGTCAGATAGACCCGGCACTGACTTCATACTATCTTCGCAAGGGTAAAGTGGATGGTGTTTTCGCATCCGAGCCTTTTCTGGGCGTCGCGTTGGACTCCGATGACGCGTTCCTCATGGTACGCTCCAGTCAAATCTGGCGAGGACATCCATGCTGCGGCCTGGCCCTCCATGGCGAATTTTACTCCGGCGCCCCAAAATCGGCGGGTGTCCTGCTGGAAGCTTTCGCCGAGGGAGTCGCCGCTATGGGAACTCTGGATATCTCGGAGATCGCTCTTCTGGCCGCCGCCCTCACCGAGCCTGGCCATATCCCTTTGGCCGACCAGAGCCCCATCGAAAAGGCTCTGACCCCAGGCATGGGCGGAGAGGGACCCAGGTTTGTCGCAGACCCAACCGGTGGAGGAGGCGTATGGCAACTGGCGCAAATGCAGCGATGGGGCCGATTGTGCCAGAATATGGATCACCAGAAACTGATTGAACAGGTCTTTATTACCGGACATCTTGCTTGGGCGGAATTTCCCCAGGCGGACAAACCTCCCATGGAAATGGAGAGCAGCGTGCCCGAGGTGATCGCCGAATTGCCATACAGCGTGTTCAATCCTGATAGCCACATCAGGCGGATGGATTCGGACCAGGAGAGCCTTGAGCCCATTGTCACCGGGGCGAACCAGATCCTGACCCAGGCCATGGAGCAGAACGCCGACATGATCTTCAAGCCGCTGGGAAAGGGCCAGGCAGGCCGTCTGGACAGGCTCGCCTCCGGAATTGCCGCCACCCTGCGCTCCCTGGAAGATACCCTGATGGAGCAAAGGGAATTGCTGGAGAAGAGAGTGGAGGAGCGCACCGGCGAGCTTTCCAACAGCCGGAGGATCGCCCTGAACATGATGGAGGACGCCCAGGAAGCCAGGCAAAGGGCGGAGAAAATGGCCGACGAGATCAAGGAAGCCCGCCATGTGGCGGAGATAGCGGCCCAGGACCTGAAAAACACTCTGCTGGTCTCCGAGCAGTTGCGGCAGGAAACAGAAAAAGCCAAGGATCTGGCGGAGAGAATGGCCCAGGAAGCGGCTCAGGCCAGCGAAGCCAAAAGCGATTTTATGGCCAACATGAGCCACGAACTGCGCACCCCTTTAAACGGTGTCATCGGGCTTACGGAAGTGTTGCTCAAGGGTGGTGTAGGCAACGACCAGCGAAAGAAACTGGAGATGATCAAGTTCTCAGGCTCGGTCCTGTTGAACCTGGTTAACGATATCCTGGACCTGGCTCGTATAGAGGCGGGCAAAATGATTCTGATTTCCACCGAATTCGATCTCCGCAAGCTTGTGGAGAAGGCTGTGTCTCAATATGCCATGGCAGCCCACGACAAGGGCCTGGAGCTGGTACTGGACATCGCCGACAACCTGCCTGCCACGGTAATAGGCGACCCGGGCAGGATTAATCAGGTGGTGACCAACCTTATAGGAAACGCCGTAAAATTCACAGCCATAGGGGAGGTAGCGATCTCCGTGGATCTGGAGGAGAGCTCGGAGGGCTTCGCCACCCTGCTTTTCGCCGTGCGCGACACCGGTATCGGAGTATCCGATGACCAGAAGGTGAAGATATTCTCCCGGTTCATCCAGGGGGACGCATCCATCACCCGCAAATATGGCGGAGCAGGACTGGGTGTGACCATCAGCCGCCAACTGGTGGATAAGATGGGAGGACGGATATGGCTGGAAAGCAAGCCTGGTTTCGGGTCCACCTTCTTTTTCACCGTCCGCTTCCAGACGCCAGAGACACACACCGCCGAGCCTGGCCCGGACCCGCGCCTGGCCGGGAAACGGATATTAATTGTGGACGACAATGAATCTTCGCGCAATTCCCTTTCCAGGATCGCAAGGTCCCTTGGAATGGATGTGACGGTTTGCGCGGATGGCTCCGATGCTCTTCGGGCCATGATGGCTGCGGATTCGGAGGGGCGCCCGTTTCCCATGGCTGTCTTGGATAACGAAATGCCCAGGATGACTGGCCAAAACCTGGCCCGTAAAATCAGGATGTCAGCATTTGGATCCGCAACCAGGGTGGCGCTTATGTGCGTCCTGGGAAGGAGTCCGGAAGGCGTTTCCGAAAAAGATGGCGTGGCGGATGTGCTCCACAAGCCAATAAAGAAAGAGGATCTGTACTACTCCGTCGCAAGGCTTTTGCTTGGTGAGGACGCCATCACCGCCGGATCCGGCCCAAGCCATGATGGTCATCGCGCCGCGCCGCTGAAAATCCTGCTGGCGGAAGACAATCCCGTGAACCAGGAGGTGGCCCTCTCCATGCTGCAGCGGTACGGCCATCTGGTGGACGTGGCAGATAATGGGAAAAGAGCGGTGGATATGTGGGCTGCCGGGCGGTATGACGTGGTGCTGATGGATGTGCAGATGCCGGTGATGGATGGCTACTCCGCCACTGCTGTTATTCGCGAAAAGGAGGTGGCCCAGGAGAGGGCCAGGACACCCATTATCGCCATGACGGCTCACGCCATGGAGGGGGACCGCCAAAAATGTCTGGACGCGGGAATGGACGACTATTTGGCGAAGCCGGTGTCTTCCACGGCCCTTTTGACTAAGGTAACCGAATATGGCGGTGGCAGGACCGATGCTCCCCCGCAAACTCCCAGGGAATACGCCGCCACGGAAAAGGATCGGTTTTCAGTAAAGGGGGTGGTTCATTCGCTGGGTCTGAATCCGGAAAACGCCGCCACACTGGTGCAAAAGTTCATCGATAACACCTTGAACAATATAAATAACCTGAGGGAAGCCATCGCCGCGGGGGACGTGGACAGCGCCATCAGGATGGCTCATTCCATCAAGGGCTCCTCACTGCAGATTGGCGCGGTGGCCATGGGTAGGGCCGCGGAAAAGATCGAAGCCCTGGGCAAGGTAGGTATCCTCTCCGATGAGTCCATGGAAAAGCTGGATACCCTGGTGGAGGAATATAACCAGGTGTGCCGGGATTTGGAAGAGGGAACCGGGGATTAGCCATCGTCGGCGCCTGGTCAATCAGGCAGTCGGTTCACGCTCTCTTTTCAATCAACACAAATCCCTCTCCATCCAGCCTTCCGGTCACGCCTGCGCCCAGCCAACCACCCGGTGAACCGATTATATCGCCGACAGGGTCCAGCCGCCCCAGGGCCGCCCCGGGGCTGCAAACTTCCATCATTCCATCGGCGCGGTTCCCCTCCCGGATTCGCGCTCCAGGCAAAAGAATTCCAGCGGCGCCCTGCTTGATATACATGGGAGTCTCTCCCCAGACTATCCCCATCCACTCGTCGCCGAACAGACTCAACGGAAGCCTGCCCAGTTTGGCTTTCCACTCCACATCAGCTTCGCCAGGGGGCCCCACCGCCAGAAAACGTCGGACGTTGGCGAAATCGTAAGGATGTCCCATTCTCCCCATCCCCTCCAACAATTCCCAATCCCCGAAGACGATGGTGGCGTTGGAGTCATACACGGCGGTGGGAGCTGTGGAATGCGGCGGGAGGGAATGATGCTGGCTCGACTGCATCCCCAAAAGAAGAGGCGCCACCATCCCCAGCAAAAGCCCAGGATGGGAGGAGAGCGGCTGCGCGGAGAGGACTATGTCCACCGGGCCGAAATCCATCACCGCCGCCAACTGATATGCGTTCGCCAACAGACCGGCGTGGCTGTGGGCCGCCCACTCTCCACCTCCATCTGAGTCTGTGGAGTAAAACGCCGCCGCCGGTGAGTCCGGGTTCGCGTCCACACCAGGGTTGAAGACAAAGCCGCGGTAAGGATTGGCTTTAAGGTCTTCGATAAAAACCGCATTCACTCCGGCTTTTTCCAGTTCCATCGCCTTCGGCGCTTGGGCGCGCGACATCACCACTGTGGTCAAGCCCGCCGCCCGCGCCGCCGCCAATGCCGTTTCCGTGTCCCAATCGCTCTTCATCACAGCCGCCGCCGCGCCCGCCGCCTGGATCCCCAGGATCACAGACACGGCATCAACGGAATTCGGGAGCATGACCCCCAGGAACCTTGCTTCTTTTGCATTCTCCACCAGCGAGGCTCCCAACCTGGCGTAATGGTCTATCAATTGACCATAAGTCATTACCAGATCGTGATGGCCATGCTCCGACATGACCGCGTGTCCCGCGCCGAAAATGGCTGCCGCGTCCAGAACGGCCGCCGGTATGGTCCTGCGGGTATCCGCGCCATCGAACATCATCTCCCTCATTATTCCGGTCAGGGCGCCTCTTGCGGCGTCCCTTCGCATGCGTCCCTCCAGCCCCGGGGCCGTGTCAAGAGCCCTGGGCGGCAGGACGGTGACCGTGATCCTGTTAAAGAACCTGGGCTTGACCTTCGCCGTCATGCGGGAAAAATGGGTCAGATGAGCCCCCTCTATTCGTACAGGGAGGATGGAAGCGCCAGATTTCTGGGCGATGAGGGCAGGCCCCATATGGGTTTTCATCAATGCGCCGGTGATGGTGATCCTCCCTTCAGGGAAAATAATAATTCTGCCCCCCGCGCGGAGGATCTTCACCAGCTTCTTTATCGCCATGGGATTCTCCGCGTCGAGGGTGTGGGTGTCCACCAGGGAGAGAAACAGCCTGGCCCACCAGCGGCCCGCCATGAACCTGTTCACCACAAAGGAGTATCGCCCCGGAAAGAACACCCCCATCAACACACCGTCCAGGAAGGACTGGTGATTGGCAACGACCATCACATTCCCTCCCGCAGCGGCCACATGCTCCACTCCCCGGATGCGGATCTGGTACATGGCCCTGAGGATAATTTTCAAAAGAAGTCGCAACACCGGCCTGTCTCCACTCTCCAGGGCCAGGGATCTGATGACGAAATAGGCGCCCCCGTTGAGCAGGCAGACCACCAGGAAGACAACCACCGGCCCTAGCCCGGCGCCGATCATGGCTGCGGCGCCTCCAGCGGAGACCACCATGAAGAGGGCGTTCATTATATTGTTGGCGGCGATAACCCTGGCCCTTTCCTCCTCTCTGCATCGGGTCTGCATGACGGCGTATAGCGGCACGATGAAAAGACCGCCGCAGGCGGCGATGAGGAAAAGATCCAGCGATATTCGCCATCCCACAAGGTGGGAGAGTAATTGCGCCACGGTCGTTGGCGCCACGGGCGCTGGCGCCCCCTCCAGCGGCATGGGCAATCCCAGGCTGGCCAGGCAGAGGTCCAGACCGAACAAGGTCATCCCGAAGGCGCCTAGGGGAACGTATCGGGTGTCGATCTCCCCTTTCAAAAGCTTGTTGCACAGCAGGGAGCCGAGCCCGGTCCCCACGGAGAACATGGTCAGAAACCAGGTCACCACGCCCTCTGTCCCTTCCACAGTCACCCTCACGTATACCGGCAGGGTGGAGAGAAACACCGCCCCGATCAGCCAGAACCAAGAAATGCCAAGTATGGAAAGGAACACCGGCCGGGACGAACGGGAGATGCTGATAATTTTCCAAGATTGGGCCAGGATATTCCACCCCACTCTCAGGTCCGCCGCAGGGGCCGGAGCCTTTGGGATAAACAAGCTGGCGCCCAGCCCCGCCGCCGCCACTATAAGCAACGCGGTGGAGACCACCGTCGCGCCCCCCTCCACGGCGATAAGCAGGCCGCCGCCAATGGTACCCAGCAAAATGGCCACGAAAGTGGCGGCCTCTATCAGGGCATTGCCGGCTATCAGCTCCCCGCGCTCCAGGTGGTCCGGCAGGATGCTGTATTTTATAGGCCCGAAGAATGTGGACTGGGTTCCCATAAGGAAAAGTACTGCCAGCAACAGACCGGGAGTCATTGTGTAAAATCCCACGGCGGCCAGCAGCATCAGAAGGATTTCCCACACCTTAACAAGGCGGATGATCGCTGATTTTTCGTATTTATCCGCCAATTGCCCAGCCAGGGAGGAGAAGAGGAAGAATGGTAGGATGAATATCCCGCCGGCGGCCACCACCAATACTCCGGAAGAGACACCCCACATCTGCAAGCCAGCGTACATGATCATGATCACCAGGGCGTTCTTGAAAAGATTGTCGTTGAACGCGCCCAGGAACTGAGTGGTGAAAAGAGGCAGAAAACGCCTGGAAAAGAGAAGATGAACCTGGTTCTTCAAATCGCCTCTGCTCCCGATGCGGCGGGATACTCCCGCGCTGGATGGCGCCTCGGCAATGAAAATGCGCAGACCATAACAGCCGCCGCGAACCCGAATGCGTGGGCTTCCGGAACGCTGGGCCATGAGGCGGAGCTGATCAAAGCGCCGCCATTGGTTATCTCCGCGGTAATTTTCACTAAATCCGCCGCCGCTATCAAAATGACAGGATAATACCCCGTTTGAAGCCATATATGAAACACAATCATTACCAGCATGGCGTTTAGCAGGCCGGAGAGGCCGCAATACACCAGAGGGGCGCCTGGCCACAGGGCCAGATATATATCCACCCCGGCTATTCCGGCGCCTACTCCCATGAGCCATGCCCTTTTGCCATACCGCTCCAGCAACCATCCTTGCAAAACAAATGGTGGCAGGTTCCACCAGAAATGGCGGATGTCACAGTGGACGAAATGGGCCGAAAAGAGTCGCAGTGGTTCTTGCGTGTACAACGTGTTATTCCAGATAAGTTCCACAGGACTTGAGCCGAAATGTATATACAATATTATGCTGGCCAGTCCGCTAAATATTGTCAGCCATGGCGCCCTTGCGACGCCATGACCGACCCACCCGCTCGGGAAAGACACAGGTCACACCCTTCCTGTTGTTCGCCTTCCACCGCGCAAGGCTGCCGCAACCAGAAACGGTAGGGTCAGGATAAATAGACCGTCCGCCGCGCCAGCCCCCGCCGAGCCGGATGAACTCAAATTTGCTCTCCTTCCTGTGAACATGGGAGTGTAGGAATCCGCCCTCCTGTTTTGAACCGGGGAGGCTTGCCTCGCCGTCTGGGCCGAGGTCTCCACGGCACGGCGAGCCTTGTTTCTTCTTTCCACTCCAAGTTTTTGGAACACCTCTTCACGAACAACCACCATGGAGGTGTAATTGGTGACCAGGCCATGTTCCACAGCCAGGTCCTCAATGGCGGTTTTGATATCAGCCTTTTCGCCGAAGTTGTCGATCTCCTCCTTTAATTCGGCGATCCTGGCGTAAGCCCACAGACGCAAAAGCTCCGGGCTGTCAGTGGAACCCTCTGGAAAAACAAAGCTTGTCTGATATTCCATATCCTTGCCACCCACCTTGGCGGAAAGCTTCACCTGGGCTGGGCCCCCCGTGTAGTAGCGCCCGAATATGGTCAAGCTCTGGCCCCTATATACAGACCCGATCTTTTCCGGGGTCTGCTCGCCGATTTTGATTCCGGATATGTTCAGTCTGGCACTGTTTAAAGCCTGGTGGGTAACCTTGGACTTGGCTTGCAGGATCTTTCCGATAATGTCGTCGGAATTGGAGACTGCCATAGAAAAACCGCCGGAGGCGCCAGTCATTGCCGTCAGCAACGGCCTGTTGGCGCTGTTCCCCATAATGAAGGTGAAGAGGCGGACATCCCTTTTGGATACTAAATCAAGAAAAGCCCGCTGGTTGGTCTCTCCCACATTTGCCACACCATCGGTGACGAGGAGAATTGCGCAGGGCCGGTCCGCGTCCAGCTTTGCCAATGCCATCGACAAACCATCATACAGATTGGTGGAGCCGCCCGGTTTTTGCGACGCGACCATGCTTGTATATACATGTTTATTTCGCTCCGTTGCGGATACATACCCATTTGTCAGCTCCCATGCGGAGTTGGAAAAAGCTATGATACGGAATCTGTCATCTGGACCCATCCTGTTGATCGTCTTTTCCACACCTTCGGCCAGCGCCCCATATTTCCCTTGCATGGAGCCTGAAAGGTCCAGGACGAATACCCAGTCTGCCCCGGCAGTGATCGGCGCCAGGTCATCCCCGGGGGTCAGTGTCAACATGAAGACTCCCGGCTTATTTATCAATGGCTTGTAAGTCACCAAATCCAGCGAAGGGGGGGACGTATCCGGGAGACGGAAGTAGACCACAATATCAGTGTCCAGCCTGGCTGGTACAGCCGATGGGATCGCAGTGGGCTCCGCTCCCTCCTCTACCTGGCCTGCGGAGGCGCCCATGTTGTCCATATGAACAGTCCATTCACCCGGGGTCACCTGGGTGACGGCGGCGGAGGGATGGGAGGGCGCCCGCACAGCCTGGAGATGGGCTGCGGAGCGAATATGCATATCAAAGCTGAAAGTTCCAACCACCGTATCGTTGGATGTCCAGAACTGGATTTTTTCTTCGTCCACACCTCCTTCTTCCAAGGGATATACATAGGAGGCAATATTGTGGTCATAGACAATGGGCTGTATATACACCATTCGGATGCTAGTGGGTTGGCTGGCTCGTACTGGAAACAGAGAAATATCAAATGTTTTGTTCCCCTGCTGTTCTGTCAGCCCGGCGTCCCTGCCTGCCTCTTTCTCCTTTGTATAAACATCCCTTGCTGTATCCCTTTTCATCACTTCCGCCACCACGGGCTTGCCATCGATCCACATTGTGAATTCCGCCACTGCGGCCCTTTCCGGTATCGGGAAGGAATAAACCGCCTCCAGGTCTCTGTCATGTGGATTGGCAAAGGTCTGCTCGATGGTTGTAATAGCGTACCCATCCTGAATAATGACGTTTACCTTGTGGTCTTGGATGGAGAGGGGCGGTATATTTCCATCCTTGGGGGAGAGTAGCCCTGCGGCGGACGCAGTAAAAGTGTATATACAGGCCATAGGTATGAACAGAATCATCACCCCTAGTGACGTTATGAAAAATGAATTTAACTTACGGGTCGACATTGCTTGCCTCCTATGTGAACATTGTTCATGAGCGATGTTCACATGTTAGCACCTACCTGAACATTGTTCAACTATTTTCTTGCCTTCACCCCCACTTTCCGATAAAATCCCGTTATGCACATTCTTTCAATTAGATAGACCAGATAATGACCAACGTGGCAAAGGTCTCCCACGAGGACTTGAAAAGTAAGCTTATCCAGGCTGCCATCCATATTGTTCAGAATGAGGGCTACACCGGGCTGAATGTGCGTAAAACCGCGTCCATGGCCGGATGCGCCATCGGCATGGTCTACAAAATCTTCGACAACATGGATGAACTGGCCATCCATGTGAACGCGGACACCCTGGATAAGTTAGACAAATGCCTATCCCATCCCTGCTCCTTCAATTATCCAGGAGAGGCTGTCCAGAAGTTGGCCGATCGCTACATCGCCTTTAGCCGGGACAACTTTAACCTGTGGAGCATGCTGTTCGAGCATAGGATGGAACGCGCTCTGCCCGATTGGTTCAGGCAAAAAATTGCGCAATGTTTCGGCCATGTGGAAAAGGCGATGGCGCCCCTGACGAAAGCGGGTCCCCCCGCCTCCGTGGACCACGCAAAGGTGCTATGGGCGTCGCTGCACGGAATATGCTCGCTGTCTATCACCGGCAAGCTGGACACTGTGGGCGCCCAATCCGCTTCCACATTGGCGGCCGAAATGATAAATAATTACATAGCCGGGCTTGCCGCCCGGACAAAGCGGAAAGATAGTTTCAGAGAATAGAGGGAATCAGGCCGCATGTACGAGAATCTCACGAACAAAATAGCCGATGCGCTTCTTTGGCTGTTCGACGACCCTTCCGACGTCATTCGTCTGGCGCGGATTATCGCCATCGCCCTGCCGATAGCTTTTATCGGCGCTATCACTTCCATACTGAAAGGGATGTGGATGTATGCTCTCATTTCCCTCCTGGGCGTTCCGGCTTTGGCGGTGGCGGGATTCGCTTTCGTGCAGGGATTTGCCGGGACAATGGGGGGGCTATACCACTCCGGCTCGCGCCAGATGAACCACCAGGCTATCACCAAGAGTATGTATTCGCTGGCGGGGGGCTATACCAGGGCCGGCCAGTTCGCCATGGCTCGGGACAAGTACATGGAGATCATAGAGACTTACCCGGAGGAACTGGATGCGCACTACCTGCTGGCGAACCTGCTGGATGAGCATTTCGGTCTGCCGGAGGAGGCTCTGAAATTGTTTTCCGGCCTGCGCCGGAAGATCAGGGAAAAGAATATCGACTACAAGTACAAGGTCGCCCTGGCCGAAAGGATCACCGAGCTGGAAAAATATCTGAAGGAGGAAGTGGAGGGAAAAAGAGGGGGGAGGTAGGCCAAGAGGCTTGAAGTATTATGGCGCTCATTGGTGAGTTCGCGCCCGCCAGCTGGTCCAAAATATAAAGGGCTCCCGAATAGTTGTCATTCAGGCCCCAATGGTGGGACCTACCAGGAATCTCATTCAACGATCCTTGGAAAAGATCGAGATTCTACTCTTCACTCAAATTCCCTCCAGAATTACATGGATGAGCGGGATGCCGCCATGCCAGGCAAAAATGAAGTGGAAGGGCGGATCAGATGGTCTGCTAATCAAGATGAACCTATCTACTTCAGCCCCAGCACATCCTGCATGTCATACAGTCCGTTGGGCTGGTTCATTACCCATTTCGCCGCGCGCACAGCGCCTTTGGCGAAGTTGTCCCGGCTTCCGGCCTTGTGGGTCAGCTCCAGCCGTTCCCCCTGTCCGGCGAAGATCAGCGTATGGTCCCCCACCACATCCCCGCCGCGCAGGGTCATGATACCGATCTCCTTTGGGGGCCTGGGGCCCGTCTGGCCATACCGGCCATAGTTGCCCACCAGGCTCAGGTCCCTGCCCAGGGCGTCCGCAACGATCTGGGAGAGTCGTACGGCGGTGCCGGAGGGGGAGTCCTCCTTGGCCTTATGGTGCATCTCCAAGATCTCCACGTCATAATCGTCGCACAATATCCGGGCCGCTTCCCGGGCCAGGCGGAACAGTACGTTCACCCCCACGCTCATGTTCGGCGCGATCACCGCCCGGGAGCTTTTTGCCATCGCCTCGAAGGTTTTCCAGCGTTCTTCGCCAAAACCGGTGGTTCCGATGACGATAGCCTTTTTTGCTTCGGCGGCCTGGATAAAATGCTGCAGGGAGGCGCCCGGCTCGGAGAAGTCTATGATTACATCGCAGCCGTCTATGATCTTGTCCAATTCGTCCACGATGGGGATATCCTTGCGGGCCAGCCCGGCCACTTCCCCCAGATCCCTTCCGATAAACGGTCCATCCACCATGTCCGTTCCACCGAAGAGTTCGATTCCCTCGGTCTCATCTATCATGGCGGCTATTCGGCGCCCCATCCTGCCGGCGCAGCCGGTGACGATGGCTTTAATCAATGTTATTCTCCGATAAGTTTCCAGCTTAAAAATAACTCGCCCGCCAGACTCCTCCGGGGGCATTCCGACCACCAAAAGATGATACTCCATCCTTGGGTCTATTGAAAACTATTCCAGGAACACAGATCGCTCCCCGGCGATATTTTCCACAGCTCCGATCAGCTCATCGTCCGGCGCCACATTCTCTCCGCTGGCGCGGCACACCAGCTCCCCCTTGCCGTGGAACCGGAAGTGGAGCACCACCTGGCTCGATCCTGGATGGCTCTGGAAAATTCTTTTCAGCTCCAGCAGCGATTCCCTTTCCAGGCCTGTGGTGGAGAGAATGACATGCAGGAAATTGGTCATCTTGCCCCTGGCCTGAGGGATGGTCATTATGTCCTGGGCGATCAGCCGGGCGCCGCTCTCATCGTCGCTCTCCACCGTACCGGACACAAATATCGGCTCCTCCTTTTCCAACAGCTCCGCGCATTTTGTGTACAGGTCCGGAAACACGGTCACATCCACCACACCTTGCAGATCCTCCAGGGTGAAGTTGGCCATTCGGTCGCCATTCTTGGTGGACCGCACCTTTTTATTCAGCGCCACGCCTCCTAAGTGAGCCTTGGCCTGATCCGGCGCGTCCCGGATAGTGGAGGAGTCGTGGCTGGCCAGTCGCTTGAGGTCTTTGGCGAATTCCCGCAGAGGATGACCGGAGATATAGAAACCGAGCGTCTCCTTTTCGTGAGCCAGTTTCTCCTTCTCGCTCCATTCCATTATTTTCGGGATGGATGGCCCCGCAGCGGCGGGATCGGCTGCGCTACCCATGAACAAGCTCTCCTGCCCAATCTCCCGGTCCCGCAATATCCGCTGGGCGGCCGCCACCGATTCCTCAATCGACGCAAACAAAGCCGCCCTGGGGTGGCCGCTGCCATCGAAAGCCCCGCACTTCACCAGCGCCTCTAGCGATCTTTTGTTCAGCGCCGTCCCCTCCACCGCCTCCAGAAGGCTTTGCATGGAGGAGAATTTCCCAATCCTGTCCCTGGCGTCCACAATCGCCCCAGCGGCGCTGGAGCCGATCCCTTTCACTGCTCCCAGCCCGAAGCGGATGGCCTCGGAGGAGACGGAAAAATCCACCATCGACTCATTGATATCCGGAGGCAGCACCTCGATCCCCATATCCTTGCACTCCTGAATATAGCTGAACACCTTGTCGCTGTTTCCCATTTCGGAGGAGAAGAGGGCCGCCATATACTCGGCGGGGTAGTGGGCCTTCAGGTACGCCGTCTGGTAAGCCACCAGCGCGTAGCATGCGGAATGGGACTTGTTGAATCCATATTCGGCGAACTTGGCGATCTGCTCCCACAAGTTCTCTATGTTCCTCCTGTTCCGGCCCCGAGCCGAGGCGCCCTCCACGAATTTGTCCCGTTCGCTGGCCATTTTCTCCGCGTCTTTTTTACCCATGGCCTTGCGCAAGGAGTCGGCCTGGCCCAGAGTGAAGCCAGCCAGCAGGTTGGCCATTTTCATTACCTGTTCCTGATACACGAACACGCCAAAGGTCTCCCCCAATATCGGCTCCAGCTCCGGGAACTCGTAGGAAACCTTCTCATGGCCATGCTTGCGGCGCACATACTGGTCCGCCATGCCGGACTGGATGGGCCCCGGCCTGAAAAGAGCCACCAGAGCGATGATATCGCTAAAGTCGGTGGGTTTCATTTTCCGGATCAGGTCTCTCATGCCGTTGGACTCCAGCTGGAACACACCCAAGGTCTTGGCGGAACAGAGCAGATCGAAGGTCTTCTTGTCGTCGAGGGGGATGGAGTCCATGACCAGGTCAGGGGCTTTTATGCGCGCCAGCTTGACAGTATTGTTGATAACCGTCAGCGTGCGCAGGCCCAGAAAATCCATCTTCAGCAGGCCCAGCTCCTCCACATCCTTCATCTGGAACTGGGTCACCAGTTCGTCAGAGCCGGAAGGCTTGAAAAGGGGCATGTAATCGGTCAAGGGGCCGGGGCTTATCACCACCCCGGCGGCATGAGTGGATGCGTGTCGGACGGTTCCCTCCAACGCTCGGGATACTCGCAGAAGCCGGGCCACCTGGGGATCATCCTTTTCCATCTTGCTCAGGCGCGGTTCCTCCTCCAGCGCTTTGCCGATAGTCATTTTCAGGTCGTTGGGGATCAGCTTGGCGATTTTATCCGCCTGGGCGTAGGGCACTTCCATCACCCTGGCCACATCCCTCACCACAGCCTTTGCCTTCATGGCGCCGAAAGTGATTATCTGGGCCACATGGCTCTCGCCCCCGTATTTGGCGCGGACATATTGAATGACATCGTTGCGCTTGTCCATGCAGAAATCTATATCTATATCAGGCATCGATATTCGTTCAGGATTAAGGAATCGCTCGAAGATCAGCCCATACTTCACAGGATCCAGATCGGTGATCCGCAGCGCGTAGGCCGTCATGGATCCGGCGGCGGAGCCTCTGCCGGGCCCAACGGGGATTTCCTGCTGGCGCGCGTAGTCAATAAAGTCGGCGGTGATCAGGAAGTAGCTGGAGAAACCCATCTGGCGGATCATGGTCACTTCCTCGGCAAGCCGGGCTTTGTACTGTCTTTTCCCCTCCGCGTCCAGCGCCTCGCCTCGGGCTTGCCTCTCATCAAACCTGGTCTCCAGCCCGATCATCGCCTTCCGTTCCAGGTATGAGTCAATATCCGTATCCTCCGGAGAGGTGAAGTTGGGGAGGTGATATTTGTTGGTTTGGGAGGATAGCTCGAAGGAGAAATTGCACTCCTCCGCCACCTTCATGGTGTTGGAAAGAGCCGCCGGAACTTCGCCGAACAAAGCTGCCATCTCCTCGGCGCTCTTTACATAGAACTGATCCGGCTCGTAGCGGATCCTGTCCTCCTGGGAGATAAAGGCGCCCTTGCCGATGCAGATAAGCGCGTCGTGGGCCTCGGCGTCCTCTCTATTCAGGTAGTGGGCGTCGTTGGTGGCGATCAGGGGCAGACCCATGCTTTTAGCCAGAGGGATCATGCCTTTTATCACAGCCTTCTGAGCTTTCATCCCGTGATCCTGGATCTCCAGGTAGAACCGGCCTGGGAAAGCCTCCGCATAGAAACCAGCCGCTTCCCGGGCCTTCTCCTCCCGCTCCGATAGCAACATCCGGGACACCTCTCCGGCCAGACAGGCGGACAACGCCACCAGCCCCTCGCTGTGGGCCGCCAGAAGCTCCCTATCCACCCTCGGTTTCCCGTAGTAGTATCCGTCCCGGAAACCAGCGGTGATCATCTGGCACAGGTTGTGATACCCCTTGCGGTTCTGGGCCAGCAGCACCAGGTGGTATGCCCGCTGCTCACCTGAATCGGACCCGCCGGATTTGACGAAGCGGCTATGGGGGGCCACGTACATCTCGCAGCCGATAATAGGCTTCACCCCGGCTTTGATCGCCTTGCCGAAGAACTCCACTGCGCCGAACATGGACCCATGATCGGTGACGGCCACCGCAGCCATGCCCATACCGGCCACTTTCTCGGCGAGGGTGTCAAACTTTATGGCGCCGTCAAGCAGGCTAAACTGGCTGTGAAGGTGCAGATGTACGAACTCGGCTTTTTTTCGGGACAAATACCCCTCCATTCAAAATGAAATCGCCCGCGAACGGCGGGCGATGGCGCCCGGGACGCTAGAGGTCGTCCTCCGGCATCTCCTCCACGCTGAAGTGGTCACGATCAGGATTGAACCGCTCCTCGGTATCCCCACCTTTCATGGTCAATTCGTCGACATCCACACCCTCATCCAACTGTTCATCATCGACTACTTCTTCGAAATCATCGGAAACCACCGGCTTAACCCTCACCGAGGCTTTCTTGGGCGCTTTTTTCTGGTCCGCTCCGCACTTCGGGCACAGAGGCTTGGGCTTACCAAGGTCAAAAAACTTGACCCCGCACTGGTAGCATGAAAATCTTTGCCCATATTTGGGATGAGTCATCTTTGTTCCATAGAATATTAGTTTCAGTCCGTGTTACTTCATACCGAAACACGGATAAAAAGGCAACTTAATTTTTGAAGAGCCTATTCCCACTCGATGGTGCCAGGAGGCTTTGAGGTAATATCATATGTTACCCTGTTTATTCCACGAACTTCACCCACCACCCTGTTTGATATTTTTCCCAGTAATTCGTAGGGAAGTTGAGCCCAATCGGCGGTCATGGCGTCTCGGCTGTTCACCGCGCGGACGGCCAGAGTGTTTTCATAGGTGCGCTCGTCCCCCATCACTCCCACCGATTTCACCGGCAAGAGGACGCAGAAGGCCTGCCACACCTTGTCATACCATCCGGCCTTGGTCAGTTCCTCCAGGAAAATGGTATCCGCCCGCCGCAGGATTTCCAGACGCTCCACGGTCACCTCTCCCAGCACCCGGATGGCAAGCCCAGGCCCGGGGAACGGGTGACGCCACACTACGCTTTTTGGCAGCCCCAGCTCCTCCCCTACCGCGCGTACCTCATCCTTGAACAGCTCCCGCAACGGCTCTATCAGATCCAGGTGGAGCAGATCGCCCAACTCCAGGTTGTGATGGGTCTTTATCACGGCCGACGGGCCCTTGGTGTGGGTCGACTCTATAACGTCAGGGTATAGGGTTCCTTGCGCCAGGAACTTCACGCCCGGGATTTTCTCCGCCTCCTTCACGAAGACTTCCACAAAGGTGGGGCCGATGATTTTTCTTTTTTTCTGCGGATCGGTGACCCCCGCCAGGCGGGAGAGGAAAAGCTCGGAGGCGTCCACCTTTATCACTTTCATGTGGAAGTGCCCGGCGTACATGCTCATCACCTTTTCAGCCTCGCCCTGGCGCAGCAGGCCGTTGTCCACGAAGATGCAGGTCAGACGGTCGCCGATGGCCTGGCTGATCAGCCTGGCCGCCACGGAGGAGTCCACCCCGCCGGAAAGCGCCATCAAGACACCTGCGTCTCCCGCTCTTGCGCGAATTGTCTCCAGGCTCGATTCGACGAAACTGCGCATGGTCCAGTCGCCGGCGAAGCCGCACACCCTGAACAAAAAGTTTTCCAGCATGGCGGCGCCGTTGGGGGTGTGGGCCACTTCCGGATGGAACTGAATGCCGAAAAACGGCTTCTCTCCATGGCGCATGGCAGCCAGGGTGGAGCCTTCCGTGTGCCCTATGCCGCTAAAGCCGGGAGGGGCTTCCTCCAGTCTGTCGCCATGGCTCATCCACACGTCCTGTCCGCCCGTCAAGCCATGGAACAGGTCGGACTTGTCGTCGATCTCCATCCGGGCGTAGCCATATTCCCTCCGTGGGGCTTTGGCCACCTTGCCGCCCAGCTGATGGGCCATAAGCTGCATCCCGTAGCATATTCCCAGCACAGGGATACCCAGGTCGAATATCTCTTTTGGAGCCATGGGGGCGTCCGGATCAGTGATATTGGCCGGCCCGCCGGAGAGGATAATCCCTTTGGGCGCGAACTCCTTTATCTTGTCGAGGCCTATGTTATATGGGTGGATCTCCCCATAGACGCGCAGCTCGCGAGTGCTGCGGGCGATAAGCTGTGTATACTGCGACCCAAAATCGAGGATCAGCAGTTTTTCGTGGCCCTGGATCATTGATGGGGCGAGTAGTTGGGCGCTTCCCTGGTCACCTGCACATCGTGCACATGGCTCTCTCTCAGTCCGGACGCGGAGATGCGGACGAACTTGCTCTTTTCGCGAAGCTGGAGGAAATCCGCCGCGCCGCAGTAGCCCATTCCGGAACGCAGGCCCCCCATAAGCTGGTTTACCACAAAGGATATATTCCCCTTGTATGGCACCCGGGCCTCCACTCCCTCCGGCACCAGCTTTACGCCGGAGAGCTTGGCGTCCTGGAAATATCTGTCCGCGCTCCCTTCCGTCATGGCGCCGATGGAGCCCATCCCCCTGTATTCCTTGTACACCCGGCCCTGGAACATCACCTTTTCTCCGGGGGATTCCTCCACGCCGGCGAAAATGGAGCCTATCATCACCACCTCGGCGCCCGCAGCCATGGCCTTTACTATATCGCCGGAGTGCTTTATGCCCCCATCGGCGATCACCGGTACGTCGCTTTTGGCCGCTTCCATGGCGCATTCGTGTATGGCGGTGATCTGGGGGACTCCCACGCCAGCCACTATGCGGGTAGTGCATATGGAGCCGGGGCCGATGCCCACCTTCACCGCGTCGGCCCCGGCGTCGATCAGAGCTCGGGTTCCCTCGGCGGTGGCCACATTGCCCGCGATGATCCTTACGTCGTCAGAGAGCTTCCGCAGAGCGCGGACCGTGCCTATGACCGATTCCTGGTGCCCATGGGCGGTGTCCACCACCAGAACGTCGCATCCGTATTTGAGTAGCTCCTGGGCGCGTTCCAGCTTGTCCGCTCCGGCGCCCACCGCTCCGCCCACCCGCAACCGACCCTTCGAGTCCTTGGCGGCGTTGGGAAATAGCAGATCCTTTTCAATATCCTTTATAGTGATCATCCCCTTGAGGTTGTTCCCGGGATCGACAATCAGCAGCTTTTCGATCTTCTCGGCCCGCAAGATCTCCTGCGCCTCGTCCAGGCTGGTTCCCTCCAGGACGGTAATCAGCTTGTCCGCCGGGGTCATGATCTGGCGCACGGGCTTCCGCATGTCTGTAATAAACCTCATGTCACGGTTGGACAGGATCCCCACGGTCTTCATTCCCTCTGTCACCGGGAAACCGGAGAAGCCGTATTTGTGGACCAGCTTCCATGCGTCCGCCACCGTGGCGTTGGCGTCCAGGGTGATCGGATCGGGGATCACGCCTGTGACGTGGCGTTTCACCCGGTCCACTTCCTTGCGCTGTTTTTCAATCGGCAGGTTTTTGTGTATGATCCCGATTCCCCCTTCCAGGGCCAGGGCTATGGCCATTTCCGCCTCTGTCACTGTGTCCATGGGGGCGGAGACCAGCGGAATGTTCAGTTCGACGCCTCTGGCCAGCCTGGTCTTTATGTTCACCTCGGCTGGCAATACAGTGGAGTAACCGGGAACCAGCAAGACATCGTCGAATGTGAGAGCCAGTGGAATGTTTTGAAACTTGTTGCTCATATGTCCCTAAAAAGCAAAGGCCAGGTTGTTTAGTTGGGAATAAACATTAGATGATAGCGCAAATCGGCTCTCTGCTCCAGAGGTAATGCGGGCTTTCCGGGGGATAACTGGAAAGAATGTGTGGCGCCGCTTACAACGCCAGCAGCAGGGCGGCGTCCTTGTGCGGGGCGCGCTGGCGCTCCAGCTCCTTTTTTTCGATCAGATAGATACCCTTGGCGGGATCGAGAACCACCATGGAGTCCTTTCCCATGCCTATCACCGCCAGGAAGTGATTGTATCTCAGGTCATGTTTTTTGCTTATCTTGCTGTACTCCTCCTCCCCCACGCCCATGGATTTGAGCTTCTCTTTGCCATATTCCAAGGTCACCGGGACGACAACGGGCCGTCCCAGCCGCAGTTGTTTTTCAATGAAGCTCAAGGTGGCCTGGACCACATACGCTTTGAAACCAAGTTCCTTGGCGATACGTTTCATCTCCCCAATTGAATAGTCCCCCTCCGCGCTGCTTGGGGGATGTATTTTCAGCAAGTCCCTCTGGTCGGCGTCCTTGCTGCCCCAGTAGGAGAGAACGCTGTGCAAAATCGCGGCGCCGCAGGAGTTTTTGCCGATCTGGGGGTGAAACTTGATATCCAGCGCCAAAATCACCTCCTCCTTAGGGAGGGTCTGGACCCGTTCGACGGGTGAGGCGGCCACCAGAACAAAGGCGGAGAGGGCCAAAAACAGGGCTTCGGCCTTCATGAACCTGGATCCAAGGCTGGCGGGCGGTGTTGCGCCGGACGCTTGGATCAGTCGAGGATCCTCAGTATAAGGTAGACCAGAATGATAAGTATTAGCAGATCAATCAATGAACTGCCTGCGGTCACCAGGTCTGCGTCGATGCCGGAGGCGGCTTCCATGCCAGACATCAGGTCCGCTTCACTGGCCGTCATGGGTACAGGGGAGGTTTCCAGGGCGCCGGGAGCCATATCCATCTCCTGGTATTGCAGAAATTTCACCTCGTTGGCGGAGAAGGGAATGGGCCCGGTGGAACTGGCCAGCGCCGATCCAGAGGATATCAGTATTGTAAATAGCAGAAGAAACAGGATATTCTCAGTTTTTTTCATTTTAAATCCTCTTGCTGAATTGAGACATTTTTCGCCTTGGGCGGTCCGGGCGCCGTCACATTATAATATTCGGGTGGTGGCCAAGCGCAATATTTTTCTGCGCTCCCGGTGGCATTTGGTTAACTTCTCAGCGCCCGCTGTATCCGGTCGAATATATCCGAGGCCCGAGCGACATAAAGGTCTATTGCATCCTTGTCTTTCTGGTTGATGGCGGTGAACCGGAAGTAGCAGATATTAACCGCCCCTCCCTTGATTTCCGAGCTAGTCATCTCTGCCATGGCGTCCACTCTCAATGGTGGCTCCCAAGGCCGGTCTATGGAAATGAAAACGGGCAGGCCTTGGGCAGGCGCATGTCCCTCAATGGCGGCAACCAGGCCGGAGGAGTTTATGGAGACGCATATGCCCCTGGGCTCCTCCCCGGTGGGGGTGAATCCGGCCGGGGTGGCTTGGGAGGGGGCGCCCAGGCCGGGCGCCTGTCCTAATTGTTTTTCAAGTGTATTCACCTTTTCCATGAGTCTGGTAATCGCGTTCTTGACGTCTTTGCCCACGGAATCACCCAGCTCCACCTGCTCGCCTCCCTGAGTGGACGGTGAAGCCTGGCGGCGTTGGGTGGTGGGAGTTTCCAGTATCATCTGGGTCAGGGAGGGGAACATTCCCGGGCTCACCTCGGAGAACCGGAAACCGAAATAATCCTCGAACACTCCACGTTGCGCCACCATTCCCCTGGCCTCGCTCTTGGGGATTCTGGCGGTGGAACCGAAAGAGTCAATGGGCGACTCGTCGTCATGGCCATCTTCGGGGATAGACACTTCCAGCATAGCATCGGACTCCTCATGATCAATGTCATAGTCTGGTCTGTCCGATTGGGAAAGGGTTATCGGATCCTGGCCTGCCTCCAGATCGTCGAGCATAAATCCGCTGAGGGTGTCGTCCTCCTCGGAATATGGGGCCAGGATTTTTACAGTGTCTTCGATATCGTCGAAAGCGTAGTTGTGCCCTTCTTCCTTTATCCTGATTGGATCCACATCCCCATCCTCCTCCTGGTGAGGCTGGGTAAGTAAATCCAGATCCATTATGTTGAAATCCCTGGAGGTTGTCATCTCCATGTCATGGAAATCATCCACTTGCGGATATCCAGGAATGTCCTCCTCCTCTTCCTCGTAGTCCTCATCTTCCTCATCCTCAGGGGGGGCCGAAGGGCCGCTGATGGCCATGTCGAGGTCTTTCTCATCCATATCCGGGAGGCCAAGCAATTCCTTGTCAAGAATGTCTATGTCCTCTTCGGAAATAGTGTCATCACTAATGTCCGTGCTGGTGGCTTCCAGGTCTTCCTCGTGCATCATTTCCTGGGCAGGCTCCGCGTCTTCTTCCTCGAAGGAAAGCTCCTCCTCTTCCGATTCCTCGGTTTCTAATTCCAGGTCCACATCGGGGAGAGGCTCTTCAGAGGCCAGATCCGGCTCCTCCTCCAGGGGCTCGGGAAGGAAAAACCCCGCCTCCGGCGTTTCGTCCCCCAGCATTTCCTGCTCGGTCTCCATTCGGGTTATATCTTCCGTCCCCATGTAGTTGACCGATTGCTCTTCCAATGCCCCAGGTAGAATGTATGAATCCTGCAATGTCTCATCAAGAGAATCGATAGACTCACTGTCCTGGTACTCGAAGTCCACTTCCTCAATGGCTGAGGGGGGGCCGATAGGCTGGTAATCCAGGTAATCATCAGAGATGGCCATGTCGCTTATATCGTCCGTGTTTTCATATTCGCTTCCCACAGTCTCCATCAGGGGGGTGGACTCCATGTTCTCACTCTGCTCTGTATCTTCCATGGCGTCGAGTTCGGCTTTTGTGGTGGAGTCGTCTAGCGGCTGGAACATATAACCGGACATGGCGTCCTCATCTTCCAGGTCCAAAACTTCTTTGGAGTTCTCGATTTGCTCAACTTCCTGTATTACTCCCCGCATCCCCTCAAATGATTCCTCATCCTCGTCCGGGATATCCATCTCCACCATCGGGACGATATCTTCCTCGGACTCCTCCTCTTCGGCTTCCTCTGGCAGATATGATTCGGTTTCCTCTTCCTCCTCCTCGTCCGGGATATCCATCTCCACCATCGGGACGATATCTTCCTCGGACTCCTCCTCTTCGGCTTCCTCTGGCAGATAGGATTCGGTTTCCTCTTCCTCCTCCTCGTCCGGGATATCCATCTCCACCATCGGCACTATGTCTTCTTCGGTCCCGGCGGCGGCTTCTAGCGCCTCGGGAACATACGGCGGGGGGTGCTCTTCCTCTGCGACGGAGGTTTCTTCCAAAACTTCTTCGGTGGCGACGAGCTCCTCCGAATCGGGGATTGCCTCAACCGAGGTGGCCGGTTCCTGGTCCGGCTCATCTTCGGTGGTGGGAATTTCCTCCATTACAGGCCCTGGGATGGTTCCTTTCAGTGTCTCATCATCTTCAGGAGGGGTAACCATATCGAGAATTATCAAAGGAAAGGTCTGGTTCTGGACAAGTTTGAACGGCGTAATGTTGGTCCCGCCATTTTCCGGCTTATGCAGGAAAATCTGGTCTCCTCTGGAAAGTGTGATTTTGTCTTTGTCGCTGTTGGCGACCACGACCGCCATGAGGGATTCCTTGAATTTTTTCACAAGGCAGACGTATTTCTCTGCCCCCACGTCCTCAGACAGGCTAAACTGCAGCTTTTCGTTAGTAGAGTAGAATTCGGATGGTTTCACTTAAATCATGCGTGGCCGAAAGACAAACCGACCGACATGGGCCAGCCGGTTCCCCCTTGGCACGGTCCTCGATTCGCCATGAAATATATCATGCTAGTTTTCTTTTTTGTTTCGGTAGCCTTTATGAATCAGCCCATTGCAGGAATCATGAAAATCAGGCGCACCCTTGCTCTCTTTCATATATAATAGCACATAGTGGCGCAAATCATGTCATGCTTATTATAAAGTCGCCTTCCGGCGCGCAATCTGGCCTCATATGAATTTTGTCGATGATGTTCCCAGGCTGGCCAAGGCCCTGTTGCAGGCCAAGCTGGTGGATCAAAAGAGCTACGATACTATCATTCAGCGTTATGCGGAAATCCAGAAACCAGAACCCAAAACCGTCAAAAATCAAACCGCTGGAAAAGCGGCTTCGGCGAAAAGTGTCGAGTCGCAAGGGGGGTACGGCATCAAATACATCGCAGGTTTGAAGCTTAAGTTTGCGGCCAGACCGGCGTTTTTGCTCACTGAGGATGAAATCGCAAAGGTTGTGGCGCGCCATTTTGGCATTCCCTATGAAAAGCTCGATCCGATGGAGATCAACATCGATGTGACAACCACCATCCTCCCCAAGGCGTTCGCCCTAAAGCATTTGGTGCTTCCGCTGCACGACTCCGGCGGTGTGGTGGAGGTGGCCATTTGCGATCCGGAGATACAGGAAGCCCTGGATGGGGTCACCAGGGTGACAGGTAAAAGGCTGGAGCTGGTGATGACCGCCCCCTCCGAACTGGGGAAAATCATCCGGGAGTTGTATGGCTTCCGTTCCTCGGTAAAAGGCGCCGCCGATAAAATGGCCCCCTCCATAGACTTGGGGAACCTGGAGCAGTTGTCCAAGGTAAAGCGGCCGGACCAGATCGAATCCAATGACGAGCATATCACCAACGCTGTGGATTACCTGTTCAACTATGCCTACGAAATGCGCGCCTCCGATATACATATGGAGCCGAAACGGGAGACCACGGCCGTGCGATTCCGGATCGACGGGGCGTTGCAAAAAGTGTATGCCATTCCCAGGGGGGTCCACCAGGCGATGGCCTCCAGGATAAAGCTGCTGGCCAGGATGAACATAGCGGAGAAACGACGTCCCCAGGATGGCCGAATCCGGCTCGATTTCGGAGGCAAATCCTCGGAGATAAGAGTTTCCACCATGGCCACCGCATTTGGTGAAAAGCTGGTTATGCGCCTTTTGAACCCGCAATCGATGATTATAGATCTCGAGGCCCTCGGCTTTTTCCCGGAGGATCTGATCCGGTTCGAGCGGGCTCTCTCAAAGCCCTATGGCATGTTCCTGGTCACCGGCCCCACGGGATCTGGCAAGACCACCACCATGTACTCCGCCCTCTCCACCCTGGCCACGCCGGATAAAAACGTGATCACCATAGAGGATCCCATAGAAACGATAATAGAAGAGTTCAACCAGGTGGGGGTGCAGGCGGCCATTGATGTGACATTCTCCTCCATCCTGAGGACCATCTTGCGGCAGGATCCAGACATAATAATGGTGGGAGAGATCCGCGATGGTGAAACGGCGGAAAACGCGGTGCAGGCGGCGCTGACGGGGCATTTCGTCCTCTCCACCCTCCACACCAATGACACCACCTCATCTCTGGTGCGCCTGCTGGATCTGGGAGTACAGCCTTTCCTGGTGTCATCCTCACTGGTGGGGATTCTCGCCCAAAGGCTGGTGCGCAACGTATGCCCCAACTGCGTCAAGAATGTGGTGTACCCAGCCGAGAAACTGGCCATGTATGGAGTGAACTCCGGGGAAAAAGAGCTGATCCTGAAGGAGGGAGCCGGGTGCGATTACTGCCGCCAGACCGGCTATTATGGCCGGACGGTGGTGTACGAAATCCTGGAGATAGACGAGCCGATGCGCAAGCTGATCCAGAAAGGGGGACTTCCGGACCAGTTGCGTGAACAGGCGTTGCGCTCCGGCATGGTGAGCCTGCGGCAGAACGCGCTACGAAAAGTGGTGAAGGGGGTGACCACCCTGCATGAGGCGTTAAGAGTGGCTTACGGGCTTTAGCAGGGAGGTGAGAGGGCTTGGGTATCCATATTAATGCGTTATTAGTGACAATATGAAGAATTATTGATACTATGATCCCAAGGGAATTTGAAAAATACCACCCCACCTCCTTCCACTTCGCCTGGCATGTGCACCCCGGCGGGTTTCCATGCTCTGGTGATGCTTAGTTATTCATTCTCATTATCAGCCCAAAGGCATCATGGCCATCTCGAGCAAAGGGGCTGGTTAATACTTTAGATGCGGTATCTCTTAGCGAAACGGATTTCCAGCAGGATTGGAATTGTTAGCCGTAAGGTACCACGATGAATGATCACACGCCCCGTCCTGTGTAAATCCAGCGGTGTTGATGGTGGTGGGAAATACTCGAGTACCCCGCAGAGCGCAAGCCCATCCACAGCAAGTTCAGCAGATGCGGGCTGGGCAGTAACCCCCTTCCATTGTCCCTCATTCCAGCCCCTCGTCCCCGATCATCTCGTCAAAAAAGGGCCCACGATCCACCAATAAATATCCAGCCCCGTCTCCATTGCCCCCTTGGCCATTTTCATGACTCGGCTTCCCACTCTGGAGGGGAACATGAATATCTCCCCCGGCGCCAGCAGCTTATTGTCGGGTGTCTTTTTCGCCGCCATCACCGCCCGGCGCTTCTCCATGATTGCGCCTCTGCTCCTGTTCACCATCCCCACGCCAGCCAGCCACTCCCCAGCCTGCCCTTTGCTAAAAAGGAACACCACCTGCGCCGCCTCGAAGATCAGCAGCGCTGGCGCCAGCAGGATAAGGCTCCTGGTGGAATAGGCCTTCAGGATGAGCGTCCACCGCCCTCTTATCTGGTATCGCAGTCGTTTCGGGTTGCGCCCCGGTTTTTCCAGATGGTATATCCGGGCCGCTGGAACCTGCTCCACCCGGCGGCCGGAGGCGGAAACGCGGTAGGTGAACTCCCCATCGTCATAGCCGAAGATGAAATCCTCGTCGAATCCGCCCAGCGCCAGGGCTACCTCTTTCCTGACCATCATTATCCCGCCGGAGCCGCAGATGGATGTGAACGGCTCCATGGAAAGGTCTTCTGGCATCTTTTCGTGGCGCAGGCCAATGATCCCGAAACAGACGTAATGCAGCCCCGCGCCGTTGGAGTAAACCTGGTCGCGCTGGTGGAAATCCAGCACCATGGGCGTGGTCACGGCGGTGTCCGGGTCCGCGGTCAGCCGTTCCACCAAAAGAGAAAGGCAATCGGGCGCCAGTTCCACATCGTTGTCGGATATGAATACAAATGGATGGGAAGCATGGGCCAGGACCTGGTTGCGGGCGGCGTTGGGCCCCGCATTGGCTGGCTGGATGACCAGCCTGACCCCCGGGAATTTATCGCGGATAATTCCGGGACTTTGGTCGGTGGAACAATCATCCACCACCACCACTTCCAGTGGGCCTCCGTGGCCGCTTTCGTATATGGACCGAAGAGTGTTTTCTATAATATCAGCGCCGTTGTAGTTGATGACCCCGACTGTTATCGGGTGTGACTGGGACATCAGGCCTTTCCTTTAGAATCAGCTTTAATAGGTATCTCTCAAGCCATTATTTTTATGAGGCAAACAGCTAGAAAGCCGTTGACTAGCAAAATATTATGAAATATAATAGCTTCATATAGCTCCAGCATGCGTCCGAGGCGCATTTTCCTTTACGGGTTATGTTACATGAATAGGGATCAAATAGACAGCTTGAGGTCGCGATGAAAAAGTATGTATTCGGTTTGGCCAGTGTCATTGTTTTGCTTTCCATCATCGCCTTTGTGCCAGCCTGTGGCAAAAGCAGCAGACCTCGCAGCTTTGGCAACGGCGCGGCGCCGGGGGTTCCAGGGCTTCCGGGGAGCCAGAATGACACGGGGAACTCGTCACCGGATCGTGGGTGTGGGGCCAGGCACCAGATGGCGGGCCACCAGTCTGTGTGGGGCTTTTCCTATTGCGATAAAACCGCCACGCTTCACATAGACCAAAAGACCACCAACGCCAGCGGTGAGGCGCTAGGATTCAGAAACGTGGACAGAGGGATGCTCACTTTTCGGCTGACGGATATGATAAATGGTTCGATCACTGATCGGGAGACTTTTGGAATCATCTTCATGGCCGATGGAAGATCCAATGGAGAGGCCAACTGGCAGTGGATGTCCTACGCCGTGGGTGGGGGCGCCATCCAATCCAGGCTGATAGTGCAGCGTTTCGACGGATCATGCCCCGGCTTTTGCGAAAACTCTTATATTACAGACGACTTGCAGTTTACCAACTCTTCCGAAGTCTTTGAGTTTAACTGTGGATGGGATACAACCGAGGGTACGGTATGGTGTGAAATCACTAGCAAATCGGACGCGTCATTCCACATGCGCGCCGATAACGATACCTTGGGGCCGTATAACGCTTTAAGGTATATAGGGCTGGGCAGGAACGCCTTTGAAGGCCCCTATCCCGGGTACGAAGGAACCGTGTCCCATGTGCAGCTGACTATATTCAACTAATGTTCCGGTTTTGCTCTCACCCCTGATTTGCAGCGCGGTTTTCTCGACGTCAGGTTCCAATAAAATATTTGACATGGCTTTATGCGAATAAGTACCATTAGGATGATATGCCGCAAAGATTTTCAAGTACCCGGATAAATACCTAGGGCCGGGTGAATAGTATTTTTGATACAATAAGGAGTTTTATGACTAGCCGGAATTATTTTTTTTCAAGTCTTTTTGTTACCACTATTTGTATAGGTCTAATAACAGCCTGTTCCAGCGGGGGAGGGGGCTCCACCGGCGATAACGACAAGGTCGCCACCCCTTGCGGCCCGGAGCAGGCGCTCAAGGAATACAGCGCCGTTTGGACGTATTACAACTGTGGGCCATTCAACCAGTTATTCATATATCCGCAACAGGTGGATATGAACGGTGTCGCCCTGAACTCAACACCGGTGGGCAAGGGGATGATTTCCTTGCGCTATACCGGATTGTCGATCGAATCATTCAGATTGAGGGACTCTGCGCCAACATTCGGGCTGTATTTCCAGGCCTATGGAAATAACAACGATGAAGTTAATTGGGCGTGGTTTTCCACACGTGTCACCACGGACGCGCTTATTTCCACACTGAGGTCTCAAAGGTTCGACGGCAGTTGCCCTGGCCGGGATCTTTGCGAGTCCCCCGAGCAGACTGGGAAAGTTCAGTTTACGAATCCTGCTGAAGTCTACCAGTGGGATTGCTGGTGGGATGATACAGACAGCCTGCTGGGCACGGTCCGGTGCACAGTCACCCAGATGTCAGACGACCGTCAGTTAGTCACCCTCACGGTCAAGACTTATGGATTGTATAATGGTCTTAACTACATGGGTTTTGGCAATCCGTCCTTTGATGGACCTTACCCCGGCTACGAAGGCACGGTGTCTGACCTGAAAATAACCATCTTTCAATGAGATGCAGGTCCGGCGGAATTTGAATTTTTATGAGACCTCAACGGTCCATTATGCGATTCCAGTCTTGGCGTTGAATATCGAAACATTGCTCAAACGTTTAGCGTAAAGGTACTGAAATGAACAGATATAGATATACAAAAGGAGCTATGGCGGTGGCTCTACTGCTCTTGCCGCTGATCCTGGCATGCTCTGGCGGGGACGGAGGAGGGGAGGACACTCCCGTAGATCCAAACGCCACTCCCTGTGGTCCGACTCAAACCATGCCCGGAAAAGCGGTGGTATGGTTGTTTTACCAATGCGAGCAGGTGGACACAATAAAGGTTACTCCGGAGACCCTCGATTCCAGGACGGGGACCCCCCTGGGTGACTTGCCGATGAAACGAGGAATGCTCTCCTTCCGCTACCACGACTTGAGTAATTACAGCTTTGGAGGTGTGGAAACATACGGCGTATTCTTCAAGGCAGGCGGAAGGGCGCACAATTGGGAAGTGAACTGGCAATGGCTGGCTTTCTCCCTGGGCGCAGGCTATATACAAAACGAGCTTATTATCCAGAGATTTGACGGGGTATGCGATCCAAAGCCCTTTTGCGAAAACCACGACTTCACCATGGATCTGCAATTCTTTAGCGAAAGCGATGTATACCAATGGGATTGCTGGTGGAATACGGACACCAACAGGGTGACATGCACGGTGACGAAGTTAACCGGCGATCCACAGCAGGTCACATTGACCAACACCCCCATGGGGCCGTATAACGCCTTGCACTATTTGGGAGTGGGGAAAAACGCATATGACAGCCATACATACCCAAGTTTCCAGGGAAGCGTATCGGAATTCAAGTTTTCGGTTTTTAACTGACGGTCCACCAATAATCCCACTACTCCCGCGGTCCTCCAAGGATCGCGGGTTTTTTTTGCCTTGGCGTTCAACCAGTGATCCGAGTGCCATCCCCTCATCGGCGTCAATCTCAATGGTGCGTATGCGAAGTGATGAATCCGGAAGTTTCACGATAATCGTTGAGCAAGATTCTTTGGTTCCGCCTGGAATTGAAATTAACAGGCCCCCCCCCATTCCAATCCACCTCCAGTTAGCCACGACAGGGGTCGAATTCCTGTTGCCCCATCACTATCAAGCGCTCACTTGAATTCTTGAGAAAATCAATAATCCTTGTCGTTTGTTCCGCCATGAAATACCATCGTGTGATATGCCCAAAAGGGCGCAAAGGGGGGATACGACTGATACATCACATGAGTAAAGGAGAGTTGTTATGAGCCGCATATCCCCCATTCCACCCCTGGCCGCTGTGGTCCTCATCGCGTTAGTCATCGCCCCTGCGGATTCCTCCGCGGCCCCCGAGATCAACAGTGGGAAAGTGGAATTCAATATCACGGTGGACGCCCCCGAGGGCGCTGACAAGGTCCGCCTTTGGACTCCATACCCGCAATCGGACGAACACCAGACCATTGAGAATCTTAAAGTCCTGGGCAACTTCGCAAGGAAGCGAGTCACCACAGACAAGGAATCCAGAACCCGCATACTGTATCTGGAGTGGCTCGGCCCGATGGAGGAGCAGCGTTTTGTCAATATCACCTTTCACGCGTCCTCCGCCGAACGCAAAGTGGCTCCGGCGCCGCGTGAGGAGCCACCCATTCCGGAGAGTGTCATCAAATACACAAACGCCACTCCCCTGCTCCCCACCGACGGCGAGATCGGCGCTCTGGCTTCCGCGGCCGTGGAGGGAAAGATATCCATCGCAGACAAACACTCGGCCATATACAGCTGGGTGGTGGAGAACACCTTCCGCGACCCGAACGTACTCGGCTGTGGTGTGGGCGCCGTGGAGGTGACCCTGGCAAAACGTGGCGGCAAGTGCGTCGATATCAGCACCGTGTATGTGACCATGGCTCGGGCGGCGGGTGTGCCAGCCAGGGAGGTTTTTGGCATGAGGCTGGGCAAGGAAAAGGGGGATAACGATGTCACTGGCGGGCACCACTGCTGGGCGGAATATTACCAGCCGGGAGTGGGATGGGTGCAGACCGATCCGGCCGATGTGCGCAAGTTCATGCTCAACAGGGGGCTGACCCTGGAACAGGCTTCCGAGACGAGGGAATACTATAAGTCAACCGTGGACCCAAACAGGATCGTTCTCGGCAAAACCAACAGGGGCATCGTGCTAAATCCACCCCAGGATGGCGAGCTTCTCAATTACTTCATGTACCCATACGCGGAGATCGACGGAAAACCTGTGGAGTGGCTGGCGGCGCAAAAGGAATTGAAATACACGATCACGTATACGAGAGAGTGAGGCGGCGCTGACGAGGGCCACGGCCACAATCCCACCTCTCCAGAGGTTTTGCGCCCCTCCAGATAATATGCCCGGGAATCAGAATCGGATGATTCAGCCTTTCAGTTTTTCCAGCAGGGCGGGGATCAGTTGCTTCAAATCAACTTGCGCTGTCACATGGGCCACTTCGGTTATCGGCGCCTCCGGGTCCGTGTTGATGGCGACAATATACTCAGAGCCCTTCATCCCCGAGATATGCTGGGCCGCCCCGGATATCCCGCAGGCGACATATAGCTTCGGGGCCACGGTCTTTCCGGATGTGCCCACTTGTCTGCCTGCCTCCACCCATCCTTCGTCCACCACCGGACGCGAGGCGCCCACTTCCCCGCCCAGGGCCTGGGCCAGCTTTTTGACAAGCTC
>JAOUMU010000108.1 GCA_029881335.1 Nitrospinota bacterium
ACATCATAATGATTTTTCACAGCTTATTTAATTCAGTTATTGCCGCTTTCATTTGCCGATACAAAAGTCGTTAAATATCCTTTCCAGTATGGAATCTTCCACCACCTTTCCGGTCAATTCCTGAAGCGCTTCCCGCCCCTCCTGTAAATCCGCGGCTATATATTCCCGGCTCAGCTCCCTTTCCATTGCCACTAAAGCGCTATCCAGCGACTTTTCGATCTGGTGGAACTTTTCCTTGTGCCGCTCCCTGGTCAGCACCGGTCCCTCGCTCAGTTTTTCTCCCATGGAGTCGATCATGGAGTTGATCCTTTTCTTGATCATACCCACCCCCTCTCCGGTTTTTGCGGATAAGAGGACCGGGTCCTCCATTATCGAATGAGCATGTATCGTATCCAGCAAATACTCCATATCCATTTTTTGTGCAAGATCTGACTTATTTATCAGAGGGATTATACTTTTCCTCCCAGCCTCCGCCACCACGATTTTCTCCAGAGCTCTCTCATCCTCCTCACCAAAGGTCTCCGATCCATCAAAAAGGATTAGTACAATATCCGCATCATCTATTGCCTGGATTGTCCTGTCAATCCCGGCAGCCTCCGCCGAATCCCCCGCATTACGAATCCCGGCCGTATCCACCAGCCGGATGGCTATTCCATCCACATGCAAGGTCTCTTCAATAGTGTCTCTGGTGGTACCAGGTTGGGGTGTCACAATTGCCCGCTCCCGCTGAAGCAAAGCGTTCATCAGGCTCGATTTCCCGACGTTCGGCCGCCCCGCAATAGCTACCGCCACCCCCTCCCGATATACCCTTCCAATATGGTATGTAGCTGTAATATTGTATACTTTTTGCTTCAGTTGTTGTATCTTCCCCAGCAGAGCCTCATTCCCAATGATCTCTATTTCCTCATCCGGAAAGTCGATGGATGCTTCAAGATTCGCCAATATGTCGATAAATTCATCTTCCAGCTCACTGATGGCGTGGCTCAGCCGCCCATCCAACTGCGAAAAGGCGGTGGTCCATCCTTTTTCTGATTTTGTGCGGATAAGGTCGATTATCGCTTCCGCCTGGAGAAGGTCTATTCGTCCATTCAGAAAAGCCCGCTTTGAATACTCACCTGGTTCGGCCATCCTGGCGCCCAGCTCCAGAGTCCGCCGCAGTACTTTTTTCAGCACTGCGCTCCCCCCGTGGCAGGAGATTTCCACCACGTCCTCCCGGGTATAGGTCAGCGGCGAGCGCATGAGCGTGGCCATAACCTCATCGATTTTGTGTCCCACATCGTCCACAACGAAACCATAGTTTACTTTGTGGGATTCGAACTTCTTCCTAGGTTTTCCGCCAATGCCCCTGAACAGGCTTGTCAATATTTGCTCTGCTGTTAACCCGGAGAGCCGCACGATACCGATCCCGCCTTCTCCCATGGGGGTGGATATGGCTGCGATTGTCTCTTCCGGCTGGACCGGAGCAGATTCAACGGTATTGACTTGGCGCAAGTGATGGCCTTATTACATGTGATTACAATATGTTATGATAACACAATTCCAGGTTACCCACGCCACCCTTTGGCAGGCCACAGCATGGCAAACTATGGCACAGGCAGAGGCGGAGGGGGAGGCGGCTCCGTGGATATCTCATCATCATCATCCATCCATTGAGCCTTCTTTATCAAAACAAATACCAGAAATCCCGCCACCAACAGCAATCCGATTCCCAGTGTCGGCCGATAGAATATCCATGCGACTGAAATCACTATGAAAGAGAGAGAGATAGATAGCAATCCAGCCATCAGGGCAATGCCGCTGGCCACCGCCGCGCCGAGCAGTGGAATCCAGGAAAATAGCCGGGCCAACTGGCCCACAGACAACATCAAGCCAACATACATCAGCATGATTCCGGCGCCTCGAATTACCCAGGTGAGAATAACATTTTTCGTCTGCTCAGTCGCGAATATCTGATCCGCCGTTTTGAAACCGGAATACAGAATCTCCAGAACCCGCCCGTTTGTCGTGGTGAAGCCAACAGCCCTTCCATTCTGCTGCATTGCCACTACGCTCACTTCCTGCTCTGGATACACTTGGTAACTTACCTTGATATCACCTATTATCGGATTCTGCGGGGAAGAACCGAGGTATAGCACTCCGCTATAGAGCAAGGCTTCACTGCGCAGGGAATCGGAAAACTGCTCATACATGTCTTCCGTCACAGGATATGATTGGGAATTCCCGATGGCGCTTATGAGCGTGGAGGAGAGCTTGAACTCACCGACGAACACGTCCTCCGCTTTATACCACTCGCTCACCACTCTCATGGTGGATGGATTGGAGTACGATTGGTTATGATAATTGCTAGAATTCAATTGGGCTGGGACCAGACCTTATCATAGTAATACTCGGTCCTCTCTTCCTTCTTCCTGGTGGTCTCCTGCCACTGATACATTTCCGCAATTCTGTGCAGCTTGATGGCCCTCATCGTCAAGCCAGTATAGCCATCTGTCATTACATCGTCCGTAACTGCGGTACCAGTGAAATGAACCAGGTTATCCTCCTGGGCTGGGTTGGGTATTGGATCGGCCAGGGAAACCACAGCGCCTTTCCCTTCATCCAGAGCCCTGGCCATGTTCACCGCATTCCCCTCGTTGTAGAAAAGAACAGGAAATGAAGCCAGGAAAAGTACTATACCGAAGAGGAAACCCCCGGTGGATGAGGATGACTTCCCACTTGCCGATGAACCGCCGTACTCGCTAGACATTTGTCTTGCTCCTGGAAATAAAATGATCTAGAAAACTGACCCTGCACTAAACTAAGGGATACCGCCGCCTCATGTCAACCGAATGCCAAAAAAGGCGTATATTATACACGTGGAGCCCTCCTTTGGTGGCGTGTTTGGATTGAATGGATATATAATCTTGGTTATGAAACATTCAGATAATTTGACTATTCGCTTAAAGTCTTCCATAGAGGCTTTCGAGGCGTTTATCGCCGATGAGGCGAACCTGGACACCTTTGAGAAAATGGTGGCCCTGCTTGTGGAGTCTCTAAAAAACGGTGGGCGCATATACATCGCCGGCAATGGTGGCTCCGCTGCCGATGCGCAGCATATGGCCGCCGAGTTTGTCTGCCGCCTGGGCCGGGACAGGAATCCTATCCCATGTGAGGCGCTCACAACGGATACCTCCATCATCACCGCTATCGGCAACGATTACGGATACAACAAGATATTCAGCCGCCAACTGCAGGCGAAGATGCAAAAGGACGACGTCTTCCTGGCCATCACCACCTCCGGCAAGTCGCCGAATATCCTTGAGGCCCTCACCTTCTGTCATGACAGGGACTTCAACTCCATGGTCCTTTCTGGCAAGAACGGAGGAAAAGCCGCGGCGTTGGCCGGTATATGTCTGGTGGCCAATGGCACGGAAACCAGTATCATCCAGGAGTTGCATATCGCTATCGAGCACGCACTCTGCGCCTGCGTTGAAGCGGAATTATATCCCTAGCGGTATGTTGGCGACTCTTTAGCTGCGACTGTCCAAACGCGGACTACTACTGTCCGGGCGCCTGCGCGCCGCCCGGTGTCGGTGGCATGGAGAGAGATGCTGGATCTAACCAGTCAGCTGGTCCGGCATGACAGCGGATGTGGGCCACATAGCAGCTTGTCATTCCGGGCCCATTTCTTGAGCCGATGCCGAGCCTCTGGCTGGGCTCCCTGCGGCGCCGGATTACTTCCTGTGCACCGCTCCCGCAAAAGCAGCGGAGAAACCATAGAAAATCATCCCCACAAGGATCAGGGCGCTGATACCGAATATAAAGCTGAAGCTCTCCGACAAGCCGCCCACCAGCGAGCCGAACAGGTTATACGCCAACGCCGTGGAGGGTGTGGCTGCGTTGTCGAATGACTGGGCGAAGAGTAGGCCTATAGCCACAAAGGGGACCATGTATAGAAGGATCACCCAACCTGAAGTGAGCGGGACCAAATACACCGCCACTAGCGATGAGAAAATAATCGCGTAAATAATAGGGAAGGCAAGGCCCTTACCCCGAAGCAGGTAGATGCTGTTCGCCACAAGGATCGCCATCAGGATCAGGGAAATGACTATGGAACTTATTATCCATGTAGTTCCCCAGAAGAGCCCGAACCGGCTGATTACAGCAACTTCCATCAACAGAAAACCGGCGCCCAGCCCCATGAAATGAATGTCGCTTTTTCCTGGCGCCCCGAAGGCTGTCAGCGCCAGCGCCAAAAATATGACCAGCAACACCGCAGACACGAGAAGATGTATCTGTGGAATGGCCGCCTTCTGGACATACAGAAACGGCCAATCGTCGGTCTGCTGTTTTATCTCCATTTCTTCAAATATTTTCTTTCGCGGAGATGTCTGCGCCACTATCCTTGCCAGATTTTCATCGGCTCTCATTTTTTCCTGGAACAACGATGTATCTTCGGTCGCCATAAAAAATGTGCCACCAGTTCCAAGGATTATTGTGTCCGACCTTGAAGGAAAGTACGCCACCACAGGCTCTATACCAAATTGCTCATGAATCATTTGATAGATTTTAGCCCCTATCCAGGCCTTTGCGACTTGAAAAGAGAGGGCCAACACTCCCCCTTCGCTCAAGTGAGCCTTCATATCCCCTACGCTTTGCCTGGTGTACATGAAGCTGTCCAGGTTTGTATTGGAGAAGTTGGATGTGAGGGTATGGGAGTCCAGAAGCCCCAGAATTATCAGGTCGAATTTCTTGTCGGTATTGCGCAGGTAATTTCGTCCGTCGTTATTTACAATGGTCACTTTTTCGGACTGGTAAGGCTTTTCCGGATGAAGCTTTCGGCCGTACTCAATGATAACTGGATCTATCTCCACCGCTGTGACGTGCTTGGCGCCGGCCCGCAACGCAGCTGCCACATCGTTCCCCCCACCGGAGCCCAAAACCAGAACCTCGTCCAGTTTCCTGGGGAAGTTATACGGGAAATCGTAATACATGTATTTATATTGTGTCTCATCAAAAACCAAGGGATGGGATCTTTTGTACTTATCACTCAGGTCCAGCAGATACATATAGATAACACTATTGGCATTTAGGAAGTGGTAGTGAATACTCCCTTCAATGCCATTGATATTATATAAGCCTTCCACCTTGCCCACGGTTATCTTTTGGTAGGGCGACCAGCGCACCTCGACACCGGGCGTTCCCTGCCCCAAAAGCGCCGCTGCTATGATAACGCCGGCCACAATAACCACCGCCGCCGACCGGATATTTCTCCGTATAATGATCACCAGCCCCGCAATGGAAAACATGTACCATGTCACCGGCTCCCATTGCATGAAACTGACCAGCGAAAAAAGCCATACACCGGCCATAGATCCAGCTATGTTTATTGAGTAATCCAGAATCCTGTTTTTTGAACTATCAAATATCCTCGCCAATATCTGACCCATGGGAATCATGGAAATTATCACAAGAAAAAACAGGACCAGAAGCATCAGTAATCCCATCGCCATGGTCGCAATGTTCCTGTTGCTCCCGACCCAGGAGTTATAGCTTTCGAAGCTAAGATATGTGGATATCTCCGCGAAGCCTGAAAATGGATGGGTGGCGAGAACCAGCAACGCCATACATACCGCCGTCATCGAGGGTGAAACTCGTGGCCGGTACAGGTAGCCATAACCAAGGCCCAAAAACGCCCCGATCAGAGCAAGATTCTTGAAATGAGCGAAAATCCGTATCTCACTGGCCAGGTGCCGGATTAGCATTATCTCTATGAACAGGGTCAGCAAGCTTATCCAGAACAGCATCAGCCTGCCATCGCCCTCCCGCCCACTTCTCTCTGAATCGCCGCTCTCGCTTATAACCATTATTGGATCCTATCGAATATTCCTCGAATCTATACACTCAGCGCGGAACGCTGGAGCCCGATTATACTATTTATACCCTCCGCCGCCAAGTCGAGCATCCGATCCAGCTCTTCCTTGGTGAAGGGAGTTTTCTCCGCCGTCCCCTGCACCTCAATAAACCTTCCCGCGCCGGTCATCACCACGTTCATATCCACATCAGCCCGGCTATCCTCCTCGTAGGGCAGGTCCAGCACCCAGGCGCCATCCACTATCCCCACGCTCACGGCCGCCACAAAATCGATGACAGGATTACGCGCGATCTTCCCCTGTTCCACCATGCCTGCCATCGCCTGATACATCGCCACAAAGGCCCCAGTCACTGCCATGGTGCGGGTTCCACCATCGGCCTGCAGCACATCGCAATCAATTATCACGGTCCGCTCCCCCAGGTTTGCCATGTCCACAACTGTGCGCATGCTCCGCCCCAGCAGACGTTGAATCTCCATGGTCCGGCCTCCAGCGCCCCTGCGCTCCCTTGCGCCTCTGGTATGGGTGGCCCTGGGCAGCATGGCATACTCCGCTGTCACCCAGCCTTTTCCCTTTCCTTTCAGAAAAGGGGGTACCCCATCCTCCACCGTGGCCGCACATAGCACCTTGGTGTTTCCCGCGCTGACCAAGGCCGAGCCCTCCGCGTATGGCGCGGCGCCCGTTTCTATTTTTATTGGGCGCGTCTCGTCATCGGCCCTGCCGTCATTTCTTCTCATATTCATTCCATTATTAAATTATGTCCACGTATTCGGCCTCCTGGACATCGATCTGCCCCAACATCCGGCGCGCCACTTCCATACTTCTTTTAGGAGAGTCGGTGACATAGAACCTCACCCTGGGCGGTTTCTTTTTTTCAGACGCGCGCATCTCCAGCCGGTCGAGCTCCAGCCCCACCATCCGCGCGGTCTCCTCCGCCGAGTCTATAAGCCGGGTACCCTCACCCAAAGTCTGGCTTATGGTCTCCTTGAGCATCGGGTAATGGGTGCATCCAAGCACCAGGGTATCCACTTGCCCACGCAGATCCGCCAGATACCTATGCGCCACTGCTCTTGCTATGTCGTTGTCCACCCATCCCTCCTCCACCAGAGGCACGAACATGGGGCAAGCCCGCGCCATGACATAAATGCCGTGGCTGAATCTGGCCAGGGCATTTTGATATGCATTGGAGTTGATTGTGGCTTCTGTACCGATAACGCCGATGCGCCCCCTTGTAATTTTGACTGCGGCCTCCACTCCTCCCTGGATAACCCCCACCACCGGGGCGCCCTTGTGTTCTTTCATTTCCGGCAGGGCATATGCCGACGCAGTGTTGCAGGCCACCACCACCAGCTTCACACCTTCGGCCTCCAGAAACCCGATATTGTTTCTGGTGTATCGTACTACAGTGTCTTTCGACTTACTGCCATAGGGAACCCGCGCTGTGTCGCCAAGATAGAGAAGCTCTTCGTCCGGGAATCTAAGGTGGATTTCCCTTAACACCGTAAGACCACCTATTCCGGAATCGAAGATACCGATGGGGCGGTCGTCAGCCATTCTTTCCGCCAGTTAATGGGCCGCTATTATTTTTGGATTTGCCCTTGGGATTTTTTACAATCTTCACCAGTGATTTATCAAAGTAGAGAGATCCGCTGATATCCACGTGGGATACGAACATTTCCTCCTCCATATCGTCGATCAGCAACACTACTTTTTTAACCTGGTCAAAGGCCCCCACCACCGTGTTGACGATGGAATAGACAGCCAATAGCTCGGTCCAGGCTCCTGTGTGATAATTTTTACGAAACGATCCGTTCAATGAAATGATGGCCGCTGTCTTGCTCACATATACACTTCGGACCAACATCCCCTGAGGGTATATGGCGTTGACCGCTCTTTTTTCGGCGAAAAGCTCGGTCAGAACAATTTGGATCCTTTTTTCCAGCAGCGGCGGAAGGTTTACGGGATGACTGGCTGTGATCAGGAAAGAGAGACTGGGATCCGGGACGTAAAGCTTGATGGAGGTCGTTTCCAGAGTTTGAGCCGTAGTCTGCCCGCTACCCAACATCTCCGCATTAGTATTTTCCAATGGGGATGATTGCCAACCTGGATTTGGCACCAGCCACACAATGGCGCCTATCAGGATCAGGACACCCATCAGTATTAAGTATCTGGTATCACCACTGCTCGAGTCTTCATCCGGTTCTTCTTCCAATGGCTGGTCGCCATGGGTCTCCATAACCGGGGGCCTGGAGTCGTAATCCAGATCCCCTCTCTCTTGCGGATGCTCGGCCAAATTCTTTATGAGATGGGAGCCCTCCCCTACCTCCTCTATTTCATCCACCGGTATGAGCCTTGGGACAGGTTCGTAATTTGCGGTGGGTTCTGTTTCCGGATTACTCTCCAGGTTCCATGAATCCACAGAAGGGTCGATAGGAGCATCAGGGGCTGGGGGCTTATCTATATTCCATTTCCCAAGGGCGGGGGCCATATCCTCCTGCCCCAGTTCTATCGTCTCCGACCCGTCAGAATCCACAGGTGGATCTTTCCCCTTGTCATTACTCATCGGATGTCTCCGCCTCATCCACTGGCTCCTTGACATCCAAAAAATCTATGATCCCCCTGGTAATGGCAGATGCTATCTGACGCAGGCGTTTGCTCTCCTCCAGCAGTATTTCGTCCTGAGGGTTTGACAGGTCCACCGGCTCAATCACCGCTGCTGGCATCGCAAGCCCTTCCAGCATCATCCCTCCGGTTTCCACGATATTTATCTTAATTTTGGAATCCAGCTGTGCCATCCTTTTTGAAAGGGAATTGGCCAGGCGATAGTTGGCTTTTCTATATGGCCAGTTTTGTGAGCCCCATTCACCGGCCCTGGATTTATTCTTGTTCCCCGCTATAAATATCTCCATGGGCCGCGTCTGGGGCGCGAACCCTCCACCGGTGTGAATGCTCAAGAAAAGGTCGGCTCTGTTCGAGTTTGCCAGCTCCAGCCTTTTTAACATGGTACGCTCCAGGTCCCCCTCCCTGGTCAGGTAGACGTTAACGTTAGGATATTTGCTCGCCATTGATCGAATAGAAAAAGCCAGCTTCAGGGCCACGCTCTTTTCCAGTATACTCTTGGAACTTCGCACCCCCAGGTCCAGTCCTCCATGGCCGGGATCAATTACCACTATATACTTTCGTGGCGGAGGTATTACCACCGCCTCCATTTGCAGTTCTGTTTCCGGTACCGTAATATTGTTAGCTGGCGGGGGGATCAACTCCTGGCCAAACGCGGCTCCGGCCGCCATGGTCAGGGCCATCAGCAGTATCGGGGAGAAGAGTCCTCTCTTCATTAGACGTCCAGCCTTCGGACCTCCAGCGCATGAGTCTGGATGAACTCGCGCCGCGGCTCCACCTGTTCACCCATCAGCACCGTGAATATATCGTCAGCCTCCACGCTGTCGTTCACTCTCACCTGCTGCAAGGTCCTGCTGGCCGGATTCATGGTTGTCTCCCACAGTTCTTCCGCGTCCATCTCTCCTAGCCCTTTGAACCGTTTAATATTTACTCCCTCCTTGGCGGATGAGAAGACATGGTCAATAACTTCCTTGCGGGAATTCAGTGTGAATGTCTCATTCTTATTTGTGATGGTGAAGGGAGGCCTGTCAAACTTTTCAAGCAATCTTCCTATGGCATGGGCCATCTGGTATTCAGGGGACAATACCATATCCCAATTGATTTTTTTCTTGGAGCCATGATCCTTGCTGAACCATTCAATGGCCATTCCTCCATGTTCCTGATCCTCCACAAGGCTCATGTCGTAATCCTCCTTGGAAAAACTCACCAGGAACTTCTCGAGCCTTTCCCTATCCAGGAAGAACTCCTTATCCATAATGTTCTCCTCCAGCATCCGCTCCACCAGCCCTTCGCGGAAGCCCCGTTTGTCCAGAGCGGCTATCATGCTGTTGTACTCGATCATCTTGGTCACCACATTTTTCAAGGCTACATCGACGAGTACCTCTATTTCTCCATCTTCTCCCGTGATGGACATGGACTTGTCCTTCAGCCCTACTTGAATAAAGTACGCCTCCAGTTCCTTGTCGTCCTTTATATATTTGCTATGCTTCCCTTTTTTTACGGAATATAGAGGCGGCTGGGCTATATACAGGTGCCCATGGGAAATCACATCCTCCATATGACGAAAGAACAGGGTCAGCAGAAGGGACCTGATATGTGACCCATCCACGTCCGCGTCTGTCATCAGGATTACTTTGTGATATCGCAGTTTGTTGATATCGAATTCCTCCTTTCCTATGCCTGTGCCAATGGACATAACCAGGGCCTTGATCTCCTCGCTGCCAAGCATCCTGTCGAACCTGGCCTTCTCCACATTCAGTATCTTACCTTTCAGCGGCAAAATGGCCTGTATGGCGCTATCACGCCCCTGCTTGGCGGAGCCCCCCGCGGACTGCCCTTCCACAATGAATATTTCGCACTTTGCCGGATCCTTCTCCTGGCAGGCCACAAGTTTCCCCGGTAACAGTGAGCCCTCCATGGAGCTTTTCATCCGAGTCAGTTCCTTGGCCCTCCTTGCGGCCTCCCTTGCCTGGGCGGCCAAGGTAGCCTTGGAGATTATCGTTCTGGCTTCTTTCGGGTTTTCCTCCAGGAACCTTCCCAGCCTCTCATTAACCAACTGGGCAACTATTCCCTGAACCTCGGCGTTACCCAACTTGGTTTTTGTCTGTCCCTCGAACTGTGGCTCCGGGAGCTTCACAGATAAAACCATTGTCAGCCCCTCGCGCACATCCTCGCCGGTGATTGCGGTATCCTTTTTTATAAGGTTGTTT
>JAOUMU010000109.1 GCA_029881335.1 Nitrospinota bacterium
TTCCATCGACCTGGGTAAGAAAAAGCCAACACCACCGATGGAACTGTATGCCCTGCTTTCCAACTACCATTTCCCGGGGAACGTGCGAGAAATGCAAAGCCTGATCCAGGACGCCGTGAGCGTGCACAAGGGCAAAATCCTCTCTATCCAGGGGATACGGGGAAAACTGAGCAGAATACGCGGCGCCGCTGTGAAAACCGAAGAAGGAAAGAGGAACGCTTCCAGCAGTGGCGACAGATTGTATTTGCCGGAGAAGGGCCCAGGAGTTTTTCCGACTTTGAAGGATGTAGAAAAATTCATGTTGGAGGAGGCGATGCGCCGGGCAGGCTCCAACCAGTCCATCGCAGCGGAGATGCTGGGCCTTTCCAGGGCGGCGCTGAACAAGCGCCTGAACAGATCTGCGAGCAAGTCTCCGGACCAGGATAATAGCCTGTGAAAAAGTTCACTGAAGTCTCAATGAGGGGTCGGCAAAGGATTGATATTGAAAACATTATTGGGAAGCCATGACAAATGTCACTTTTAGTCTCACCCTTTTGGGTAATTGGGCGAACTGGCCGGAGTGGAGATAACATATTGAATAGAAGGGGATATTATCAGCATCCTGAGGGTTTGTCGGGGTTGGTATGAATAATGCTTCAAGGAATGCCAGCGAGTGTGTTTTACAACTAATTCTTATCGAGCCCTGTATGGAAAGAATTCTCATTGTCGACGACGAGGCGGACCTGGCTTTTTCCCTGGAAGTGGCCTTAAACATGGCGGGATTCCGGACCTCTGTATCCCTTGATGGAGTGGAGGCTTTGGAAAAGATCGTCGATTCCTGGTCGATAGGGTTGCCTTATTCCTTGATAATTACGGACATCCGAATGCCGGGGCTAAACGGCCGGGAGTTGATATGGGAGATACGGCGGCGGGGAATCTACACACCGGTAATGGCAATTACAGGATATAGCGACAAGGAAATGATGGTAGACCTGATGCGGGTAGGTTGCACCGATTTTCTTGAGAAGCCGGTGGATATGGTGGAGCTTTTGCGGAATATACGATGGATCCTGGAAGGGCGCCATACCCTTAGGGAAGCACCCTACTCCTCTTCCCTGGCCACCAGAGACGCCGATTTGAGCAAGAGGGATTACGAATACCTGCGAACCCAGATAGAGAGCGCGGTAAATTCATACAGTCAGATTGTAAAGTTCAATCCTGAAGGGCTGAATGTTAAAGTCGCCTACCGTTACACCTCCTTGGGCAGCCTTGGGGGCGACTATTTTGCGGCCAGGAATGTGGATGGAGGAGTGGAGGCTCTGGTGGCGGATGTGGCCGGGCACGACCTGGGAGCCTCGTACCACACGGTATTCATCAAGGCCCTGTTCGACCAGTATTTCGGATCGCCCAGGGCTGGAGAGTCGCTGATGAAAGCTCTCAACGATAAATTCTCGGATACCCTTGATTTCAACCGGATGGCCACCGCCCTTTATGTCAAGCTGGACCTGAACGCCATGAAAGGTGAAGTGGTGAGCGCGGGACACAGCGGGCTGATGCTTTTCAATCCGGCGACAGGCTCTGTAAGAAGGCTCTCCGGCGGAGGCCCGGCGCTGGGCGCGCTAGGTGAAATGAATTTCGAACGAGTGGAGTTCACCTTCAACTATTCGGAGCTGATATTCATTCACACCGACGGGCTGCTGAACGCCAGCCAGGTGGATGGCAGAACAGGCGTCAGGAAACGCCTGGCGGAGGCCGGATTGCTCGGTTTTATAGGCTCGCACAGAAAATTATCTCTGGAGGACATGGTGGGCCATGTGTGGGATGATATTACAAGCTTTTGCCGCAGGAGGTTCTCTGACGACGCCTTGCTGCTGGCAATGGAAATACCCATGGAGGCTGGAAATGTTCACGACTGAAAAGGGAGAAGACGTCATACTGTTCCGCTCTTCGGCGGAGATGAGAACCGTTGATCGGGTGGTGCAGGAGAGCAAACCGTTTTTGGCCCGCTTTGGGGCAGCGGAGAATGTGCGGCTCAAGGTGGTGATAAGGGAACTTCTTATAAACGCCATAGAGCATGGCTGCGGTGGGGATACGTCCCAGTCGGTGGAATGCGAGATCGAATATCTGGGTGGCGCCAGGTTCCGGGTCACGGTGGAGGACAGCGGTGTGGGATACGACTACTCCTCCATAGACTGGAAACTCCCGGGCGACCCCCAGCAGGAACGCCACCGGGGATTCGGGCTGGTGAATACCCTGGCCGACGAGGTGGAATTCAATGAAAAAGGGAACCGGGTAACGGCGTTTCTAGGTGACCTGGTGGAGACCGACTTCAAGACCGAGGACAAGAAGAACTCGTTCCAGATCATCCCCACTGGCGATATCACCGCCAACGTGGCGGACAAGCTGCGGCTGCTGCTGATCCGGGCCCTGGACGAAAAGAAATTTCTGGTGAAGATCGACATGAAAAACGTGAACGACATCGATTCGATAGGCATCAGCGTTCTGATCAGCTTCACCAAGATGCTGGAGAAAAAGAACAAAAAAGGCAAGCTGAAGCTTGTGAACACCAACAAGGACATAAACAGCCTTTTCAGGCTGATAAAAATAGACGAGATAATCGCCGTTAGCGTTTCCTAGGGAGGGAATGGATATGAAATTTGAAGAAGCTATAGTCGACGAATTCGTGGCGGAGGCCAAAGAGCACCTTTCTTCTATAGAGGGGGATTTACTCTCCCTGGAGAAGACATCCGGGAAACCGGACCAAGATCTTGTCAACAAGGTGTTCAGGGCGATCCATACCGTCAAGGGATCGGCCGGATTCCTGGGTTTCGTAAAGCTGGCGGAACTGGCCCACGTGATGGAGACTTTGCTGTCGCTGATAAGAAGCGGAGAAGTGAGGCCAAATAGCGAAGTGGTGGATCCGCTCTTGAAGGGAGTGGACATCATAAGCACCATGCTGGGTGACATCAATAACAGCAACAAGATGGTGATCGCCGGATTGGTGGATAATATCGGCGCGCATATCATGCGAGGATCCCCGGCCGAAGAGCCTGATCCGGATCAGGCCAACGCCGCGTCCAGGCCCCACAGGGCGCCGCCAATTGATGACGCCTCGCTGCAAAACCTTTTCAACGAAGCCCGGACCAAGCAAAAGGCAAAGGAAAAGGAGAAGGAAAGCCCTGTATCGGTGACCACCATGGAGGCGGGGGAATATTCCTTCCCGGAGATGTTAATGAAAGAAGTGCCCGACTCATGCAAGTTCATCTACCTGCTGCGGTACGACCTGACAGAACTGGCGGGCGCCGCGGGCAAGACACCAACCACATTGATGAAGGAACTCAACGAAGCAGGGAAAATCCTGGACACAAATATCAAGTTCACGGTCGAGGATCTGCGGGAAGGGCTTCCTAAAAAACCCCTCTTCTGCGATGTGGTATACGCCACCAGCATAGAAAGGGAATTGGTAAAAGGTGTTACCGGATTGAGCGAGGCGAGCATCGTGGAGCTCAAAATCCCGACGGAGTCGGCCTCGAAAAACAAATCCACCACCGAGCCCGCGACCAGGCCGGCTGGGCTCAAACTTGATCAAACGTTACGCATGGACGATCTGGCCGATATGACCGATCTGGCAGATCTGGCAGATCTGGATGAATTGGAGGAGAGCTTGTTACAGGAGAATACAGTGGAACCAAAAATGGAAAAACCAGCAAAAACCAGGACACAGGAGGTGAGGGCGCCCATGCCAAGCCTGGAGCCGCCCAAAGATGAGCATGATGATCCGATATTGGGCATTACCAGGAGCGGAAAGGACCAGAGTGAGACCATTCGCCTCAACGTGTCTGTCATCGACAAGCTTATGACGTTGGCTGGCGAATTGGTGCTGGTGCGAAACCAGCAGATCAGGTCGGTGGACAAGTCCGACCCGGTCTCAAGAGCCATTGCCCAAAGGCTTGACGTGGTCACCACTGAAATCCAGGAAAGCATCATGTCCACCAGGATGCAGCCTATCGGAAATATCTTCAACAAGTTCCCCCGCATCATCCGGGAGCTCAACCGCCAGCTGTCCAAGAAGATCGAGATGGATATCCAGGGCGCGGATGTGGAGTTGGACAAGACGATCCTGGAGGCGCTGGCCGACCCGCTCACCCATCTTGTCCGCAACTCCTGCGACCACGGCATAGAGAGCCCGGAGGAGCGCAGACTCAAAGGCAAACCGGAGACTGGCCATATCCAGCTGAACGCTTACCATGAGGGGGGCCAGATAAACATAGTCATCAAGGACGATGGCCGCGGTGTCAACCTGCAGAAAGTGAAAAGCAGGGCGATCGCTCATGGAATTAAAAACGCCGATGAACTGTCGGCGATGAGTGATAAGGAAATCCTGTACCTCACTGCCCAGGCGGGTTTCTCCACCGCCGAAAAGGTGACCGATATGTCTGGCCGGGGCGTAGGCCTGGATGTGGTGAAGACCAGTGTGGAAGATCTGGGTGGAACGTTCGATATAGATTCAGTGGAGAATGAAGGTGTGACAATGCACCTGACACTCCCTCTGACCCTGGCCATAATCCCCTGCCTCATCGTGCAGATGGGCGATAACCGCTACGCCATACCTCAAGTTAACGTGGAGGAGCTGGTGTGCCTGTACGACGAGGATGTCGACACGAAGATAGAAGTGGCTGGCGACAGGGAAGTATACAGGCTGCGCAACAAGCTTTTGTCCATGGTGCGCCTTGACAAGGCGCTCGAGGACGAGCTGCGATCGGTCGCCGGATCCGAGGGTGGAAAGGACACCTCAGCCCCGGATGAAGGTACCCAGGCGGAGTCAATTAAAGGCAGATCCATGAATTTCGGCGTACTCAAAGCAGGCGCCAATCGGTTCGGCCTGATAATAGACAAGATAATCGGTACCGAGGAGATCGTGGTCAAGCCGATGCACCCTGCGGTGAAGGATATCGGTTGCTACTCTGGCGCCACCGTCATGGGCGACGGCAAGGTGGCCCTTATATTGGATGTCCAGGGGATCGCCAGGGAAGCGGGCATCTCCACGGATAGCCGGGGCGATGAAGGCGAGGAGGATTCCTCGGCAGAGACGGAAACCGATACCCACACAGTACTCCTGTTCGAGTATGGCAAGGATGAGCAGTTCGCTATCGCCTTGTCGCTAATAAAGAGAATCGAGCACATCTCCATGAAATCCGTGGAAAAACTCGGCGGCGACAGGTTCATCACCATAGACGGGGTCTCCACCCAGCTTATAACCCTCAGCAAACTTATGAAAGTGTCCGAATGCGAGGAGGAGGAGGAGATGTTCATGCTTCTGCCGAAACACGCCAGCCGCCCGGTGGGGCTGCTTATCCACAAGCTGCTGGACACGGAAGAGGCGCCCTCGGTCCTGAATGAGGAGAGCTATATGGAAGATGGGATGATGGGCACGGCGATCCTGCGCAACAGGCTCACCCTCTTTCCGGACGTTTACCGGCTGGTGGACATGTCCGAGAACAAGTGGCTGCTGGAGGAGAGGCTGCGCAAGGAGTCCATGATAAAGGGGAGCAGGCTGCCGAGGATTTTAAGTGTGGTGGAGGACCCATTCATGAAAGTGCTGGTGAGGCGATATCTGCACAGCGAAGGATACGAGGTGGCCGGCGCATCCACCGCCGAGGAGGCCCTGGGCCGGGTGAACGATGAGCAATTCGATGCCATGGTCTGCGATGTGGCGGCCATGGGTCAGCAGGGGCTGGACCTGATAATGGCCGTCAGAAGTGGCGACAGACAAAACGACATTCCCGCGGTGGCCCTGGTATCAGCGGAAAAGCTGGAGAAGGAGCGGGCTGCGGCTCAAGGGGCGGGCTATTCCCGGGTGGAGATAAAACTGGAAAAGGATGGGTTTTTGCTGGCCATGGCGGAGATGTTGAACAAGGCCCTGATCGGCCAGAGCATGGAGGAAAATGACGATGAATGAGCATACCTTGGTGGAGGAAACCGAGACAGAGCGCAAATTGCAGCTTTGCACCTTCCGCTTGAACAAAAGGCTGTTTGGGGTGGATATCCAAGACGTGAAGGAGATCAACACGGAAGTGATCTTTACCCAGATATTCCACGCCCCAAAGGAAGTTAGGGGGTATGTCAATATTCGGGGGCAGATACACCTGGTGCTGGACCTGCGAATACTTTTGGGCTTTCCGAAAAAGGAACCGAACCAGGACAGCCGGGTGGTGATATTCAAGCAGAGCATCGGCGAGCCCTTTGGCGCGCTGGTGGACAAAATAGGTGACATAGTGGAAGTGGGTTCCCAGCAGATCGAGGAATATGGAGCCCATGACGACGCGGAAGCGGCGCAAGAGGATCGGTGGAAGAACCGGAACCTGGTTGTAGGGGTGTGCAAGCTGGAGAAGGATCTTCTGGTTATATTAAACGCCAAAAGTTTTATTAAAACCTTTGGGCAAAAATGATGCAAAAAGAGTTGTTAGGAGGATTTGATGAGTTCTGCAAGTAACGTGTCTTACACCCCTGGTAGGGGCGCTTCGTCGCAAAACAGAAAGCAAGGGAGTCTTACCCTTGGGAAAAAATTGATCATGGCTTTTCTCGTCGTGGGTCTTGTCCCCTTTGGCGTCCTGGGGTACTTCACCTGGAGCAGCTCCAGCGACGCCTTGGAAAAACAGGCGTTCAATAACCTAGAAGCTGTCCGCGCCATCAAAAAGGGACAGATAGAAAAGTTCTTCGGCGAGCGCAAGGGCGACATGGGCGTGCTGGTGGAGACCGTGGGGACTTTGCAGCAGGAGTCCTTTCGGAAGCTCACAGCCCTCCGCGATATAAAGAAAAACCAGATTGAGAGCTACTTCGCCGAAAGGATGGGTGATGCGTCGGTCCTCTCTGCCAACTCGGCTGTTATCGCGGCCATGGATGACATAGAGAACGCCTTCATGTCCGATGGACGCAGGGTGGACGGCGCAGCGTGGAAAAGCGCCGCCGCCCGCTATGGCAAGTGGCTGAGCCAATATAAGGAAGAATATGGATATTACGACCTCTTCCTCATCGCCGAGGATGGCGATGTGGTCTACACGGTTTCCAGAGAAAGCGACCTGGGCGCCAACCTGCTGCTAGGTGGGCTGAAGGACTCCCCCCTGGGCAAGATGTTCCGGGGCGCCAGAGAGAAAATAACAATCCAGGATTTCGAGCCATACGCCCCCAGCAACGGGGAGCCATCGGCGTTCATAGGCGCCCCTATAAAATCGGGGGGCGAGACCATAGGCGTGGTGGCCCTGCAGATATCCCTCAAGGAGATCAACGCCATCATGACCGAGCGCAGCGGCCTGGGCAAGACCGGCGAGACATACCTGGTGGGCGCGGACAAGCTTATGCGGTCCGACTCCTTCCTGGATCCGGAGAACCACAGTGTGCTGGCCTCCTTCAAGGACCCATCCAAGGGGAGCGTGGACACAGTCGCCGCTAAAAAAGCGCTGGCTGGCTCCGCTGGCGCCGAAGTGGTCATCGACTACAACGGCAGTCCCGTGCTCTCCGCATACACACCGATCCATGTGGGCGGCATGACCTGGGCGCTATTGGCGGAAATCGATGTGGCGGAGGCTTTCTCCCCCATAGACGACGCTGGCAACGAGTATTTCGCTCAGTACATCAAGATGTACGGCTACTACGACCTGTTCCTCATCAACCCTGACGGATACATCTACTACACCGCCACCAAGGAGTCGGATTATCAGACCAACATTCTCAACGGCAAATGGGCCTCGTCGAACCTTGGCGCCCTGACCCGTCGCGTGCTACAGACCAGGCAATACGGGATAGAGGACTTCGCTCCATACGGCCCCAGCGGCGGCGAGCCGGCGTCGTTCATCGCCCAGCCGGTGATCTCCAACGATAAAGTGGTCTCCGTGGTGGCGCTGCAACTATCCCTGGACTCCATAAACTCCGTGATGAACCAGCGCGATGGCATGGGCAAAACCGGGGAAACCTATCTGGTGGGCGCGGACAAGCTGATGCGGTCCGATTCCTTCCTGGATCAGGTTAACCACACCGTCAAGGCTTCTTTCGCCAACCCGGCCAAAGGAAACGTTGATACCTCCGCCAGCCGCGATGCGTTGTCCGGCAAGACGGGTCAGGGGATCGTTGTGGATTACAACGGCAACGATGTCCTCTCCTCCTATGCGCCGTTGCGGATAGAGCAGATCAACTGGGCCATCCTGGCGGAAGTTGACAAGGCTGAAGCTTTCGATGCGGTGGACTCCATAACCAGCTTTATCCTGGTATTTGGAGTGATAGGCGCCATTCTGATCATAGCGGCGGCGATGGCCGTCAGCCGATCAATCGCAAAACCGGTGGTGGATGCGGTGAGAGTGGTGGAGGAGATCGCCAAGGGCGACTTTACCCAGTCGATCCACGTCACCTCCAACGACGAGATCGGGCGGCTCTCCGGTTCCATTAACGAGATGGTGCACCAGCTAAAGGAAATGTTCATGATCATCTCCGGCAATTCCAGGACGCTGGCCTCAGCCTCGGAAGAGCTTTCCGCAGTGTCCAGCCAGTTGGCCAGCGGCAGTGAAGAGACCACCAGCCAGGCTGGGGCCGTGGCCGGGGCCACGGAGCAGATGTCGGCCAACATCAATAACATGGCCTCGGCTGTGGAGGAGATGAGCATGAACGTGGGCACCGTGAGCAGCGGCGCTGAGCAGATGAGCCAGAACATGAACGCTGTCTCCAGCGCGGTGGAGGAGATGACAGCTTCAATCAACGAGATCGCCAAGAACGCCAGGGAGGCGTCCAAGGTGGCGGGACAGGCTACGGACATGAGCTCCAACGCCTCGAGCACCATGAACACCCTCGGCGTGGCGGCCAAGGCCATCGGCGAGGTGACGGAAGTGATCAAGCGGATCGCCGAGCAGACGAACCTGCTGGCGCTCAACGCCACTATAGAGGCTGCCAGCGCCGGCGATGCGGGCAAAGGCTTTGCCGTGGTGGCAAACGAGATCAAGGAACTGGCAAACCAGAGCGCCAACGCCGCCGAGGACATCGCCTCGCGGATCGGGGGCGTGCAGGATAATACCAGTCAGGCGGTGAAAGTGATCGCCGAAGTGGCGTCGATCATAGGCGTCATCAATCAGTCGGTGGAAGTGATCACTCACTCGGTGGAGCAGCAGACTCGCGCCGCCAGCGAGATCGCAAATAACGTGGCCCAGGCCGCCAGCGGGGCGAATAATATCGCCTCGTCCATCGCGGAGGTAGCCAAGGGCGCCAACGATGTCTCCCGGAACACTGGTGAGGCGGCCCGCGGCGCCAACGAAGTGGCCTCCAACATACAGGGGGTCTCCAAGAGCGCCAACGACACCAGCGCCAGCGCGCAACAGGTCAGCACCTCGTCGCACGATCTGGCCAGGGTGGCGGGCGAACTGGAAACGATGGTATCAAAGTTCAAGGTCGCCTGAAATGGCGATATAGTTTTTAGCCAATCAGCCGACGGGGTGGACCCAGCCACACCCCGCGCCGCCCCGTCGGCCTTGGCTATATAACATTGTTAGTTACATCAGACGTAAAATAAAGTAACATAAACCGGATAAATCAGTAACCTCACGCCTGAGGGAACCGCATTCCGTACCTCGGAAGGCGCCAGGCGATATAGTAAAAAAAAGAAAAAGGGTGTTGTCTGTCATGACTGTTGTGTCATGGAGATCGCCTTGCGTATCCATATGTGTGAAGCCCCGGGGAGGTAATAACCCGGGGAACTATATATACCAGGTTTACTGTGTAACATCCGGGGAAGAAAAATGAATTTAAGGAACAAAGTGCTGGCCATTTCCGCCATTTTGATAGCTGTGGTGGTCATAACAAGCTCGATGATTATACGCGCCACCAATAGGACGGCGGACGACGCGGATATTGTGAACGCCCTGGGAAGGCAGAGGATGCTGAGCCAGGCCATGGCCAAATCGGCCCTGGTCTTTTCCCAGAAAGGGGAGTTCACCTCCATTCGCAACTCGGTTCAACTGCTGGATGAATACATCAACCAGATGCGGGCGGTGTACACGCAAATGGTGGCCGGTCCCGCCGGCAGGAAGGGGATTGATCTTTCCATGGATCCGGAAAGCGAGGGGCACCTGGCTTTCCCCTTCCCCGCCACGTTTACGCGACTGGTGAACGAAAAATTTGTAAAAGGCAACGACCTGGCGGGCAGGAGCATGAAGCTGGACATTTTGTCGGAAAATCCGGTGAACCCGGACAAAGGCTACAAGGCCACCATTGACAGGCAGGCCGGTGACTATTTGAAAAAGAATCCTGAAGGGATATTTAACGCCACGGAGGAGCGCGCTGGAGCCTTGTACCTGATTTTCTATACAGCGGACAAGGCTACCGTGGAAGCCTGCGCTACTTGCCATGAAAAGATGAAGGGTGGGGATCTGAAGGTGGGTGATGTATTGGGGGTGCGCAAGTTCGAGATCATGTTCTCCTCCGATGCGGCTGCTGGCAGGACTCAACTGAACCCAACGAAGACGGAATACGAGATCGCGTTTAAAGTATTCATGGATACGCTGCTGGCCATGAAAAATGGCGGGGATTACCCATCAAACCTGGCGATGACCGCGTTCAAGAATACAAAAGGGATCCACGACAAGGA
>JAOUMU010000187.1 GCA_029881335.1 Nitrospinota bacterium
TCAGGGTCACATCCGGGGCGGGAGAGGGGCCCCTGGATGGAGGATGTCCTTTTCGAATATCCCATGGCCGGGCATCACCGCCATTATGGTGATCCGGCGGGCAAATAAACCCCGCCAGATCGCACTACAAAAAGCCCTCCTCAGCTCCAGATCACATAACCTGGTTCCACCCTGTCGAAGAGGTCCGGATTGCTGGGCATAGCCCGTACGGAGAAGCCGTGGCGTCCACTTTCGTTCAATGGGATGAGCCCTTTGAACACGGCGGCGCCGTTCTCGCCATGGTCGAAGGTCATTGGGGCGGCGGAGCCATCCACGATCTGATCCCTGGCGTTTAGCGGTCCGAAATATATTTCCGCTTTCAGGTCCTCCGGCTGAAGTCCTCCGGTGTGGATAGTGGCGGTGACCTCGTACATCTGCCCAACCTTCAGGTGGCTGGCCTCTTTTCGGGTGACATCGATAAAGTTCACGGTGTCCCAGTTCTCCGCCACGCCCTTTTTCCAGAGGGCCAGCGTTTTCATCCTCTTTCGACCATCTTCCCGCAGGGCGTTCACCCTCTGGATGCATGGCAGGTAGAAGAACACGGTATAGTTGCGCACCATCCTGTTTGTGTTGAACACGGCGTTGAGCGTGGACATGGAGGCCTTCATCTTGGCGATCCATCCTCTGGGCATATCGTCGGAGCCCCGGCTATAGAAGAGGGCGCGGACTTCCTTTTCCAGCAGGTCGTAAATGGCCTTCGATTCCACCAGGTCCTGCTCCCGGTCGCCGCCGGGGAAATCGTCGGACTCCTCGCCACGGCCGATGGCCCAGCCGGTGTTGGAATTGTATCCCTCGCACCACCATCCGTCCAGCACGGAAAGGTTCAGCGCGCCGTTGGCGGAGGCTTTCATGCCGGATGTGCCGGAGGCCTCGTTGGGGCGGCGTGGATTGTTGAGCCATATATCCACTCCCTGGACCATGTACCGCGCCACGTTGATGTCGTAATTCTCCAGGAAGATGATACGGGAGCGCAGTCCCTCGTCCCGGGCCCAGTGGATGATGTTCTTGATGAGAGTCTTCCCCTCATGGTCGCGAGGGTGGGCCTTGCCGGCGAAGACGATCTGGATCGGCATCTCCTTGTTGGAGAGGAGTTTCTTGAGCCGGTCCAGGTCCGTGAATATCAGGTTGCCCCGTTTGTAGGAGGCGAACCTGCGGGCGAAGCCGATAGTGAGCGCGTCTGGACGCAGCGCCTCGTCGGCGAGACGTATCTCTTCGGTAGTGGCGCCTCGCTTGGTCAGCTGCAAGCGCTGGAGTCCCCGGGCGTATCCCACCAGGCGTTCGCGGCGACGCTCGTGAGTGCGCCACAGTTCCGCGTCGGGGATCTCGTCTATCCGGCGCCAGACGCTGTCGTTGGCCGGTTCGTGGACCCAGCGGCCCCCCAGGTACCTGTCGAACAGGCCCCACATCTCCTCCGATATCCAGGAGCGAATGTGCACGCCGTTGGTGATGGCCCGGATGGGGACATCGTGGGTGTCCAGGCCGTTGTACAGAAGGTTCCACATGCCTTTGGAAACCTCGCTATGCAGCTTCGAGACACCGTTGGTGAAGGAGGAGAGCCGCATGGCAAGCACTGTCATGCAGAAGCTTTCCGCTTCGTCCCTGGGATTCTGGCGGCCCAGGCTCAAAAGGGTGTGGTGATCGATCCCCACTTCCTGCTGATATTCGGAGAAATATTTATGGACCAGCTGGGGGCTGAACATGTCGTTGCCCGCCGGGACAGGAGTGTGGGTGGTGAAGACGGTAGACGCGATAACCTCCTCCCTGGATTCACTGAATGTCAGCCCCTCTTCCCTCATCAGCCGCCGGATTCGCTCCAGGGCCAGGAAGGCGGAGTGCCCCTCGTTTATGTGATACACGGTCGGATCTATGTTCAATGCCCGCAGGGCGTGGACGCCCCCCATGCCGAGCATGATCTCCTGCTCGATGCGCATGTTGATATCGCCGCCATACAGCTGCTGGGTTATAGCCCTGTCGTGCTCGTTGTTTTCCGGGATGTTGGTGTCCAGCAGGAAAAGCGGGGTCCGCCCCACTTGGGCGCGCCACACCCGGGCGGTGACATGCCTGCCGGGGTATTGCACCTGAATCTTGATCTCATTGCCATCCGGGTCCTTTTCCATGAAGATGGGCATGTTGTAAAAGTCGTTATCCGGGTAGAACTCCTGCTGCCATCCGTCTGGGTTCAGGTACTGCCGAAAATATCCCTGGGAGTAGAGAAGGCCCATTCCCACCAGGGGCAGCCCCAGGTCTGAAGCGGATTTTAGATGGTCGCCCGCCAGGATGCCCAGGCCTCCGGAATATATCGGGAGCGATTCGGAAACGCCGAACTCGGCGGAGAAATATGCGATGCGGGCGGCGCCTGCCTTCTCCTCGTGGGTTTTCTGGAACCAGAAGGCGGATTCCATGTATTCGTTGAGCTGGTAAATCACCCGGTCCATGTGGGTGATGAATCCATCGTCCTCGGCCAGCTGATCCAGGCGGGACTGGTTTATGATCCCCAGCATCTTCACGGGATTGTGGTAAGTATCCTCCCACAGTTGAGGGTCCAGCCTTCGCCACAGGTTCACCGCGTCCGGGTGCCATGCCCACCACAGGTTTTTGGCCAATCCCGCCAGCGCCTGCAGGCGCAAGGGCAGGGAGGGATGGATCATATACTGAATAATCTTGCGCATCTTTCCGCTCCAGATTTTGTTTATACATTTGCCACGCCTGTCAGCGGG
>JAOUMU010000188.1 GCA_029881335.1 Nitrospinota bacterium
GATGAAGGAGCCATCGGGGGCGGACTGCAACACGCCCCCTGCCGCCTCCACGATCTTGCGCGCCACATCCAGCGGAGCGGCGGCGGCCACCGCCAGTCGGCTCTCCGGGATCAGCCAGTCGGTGATGAGCCAATCGATCGATTGACCAAGCACATCCTCGGCGGCGGCGCGGGCCATGACGGCGGGCCATGTTCTGGTGATCGGCTCCGCCCTGGGGAAGCCCAGCGCCGAGCCGGGGCTTATGGCGGTGATGGAGAGGGCCACCTTACCGAAGGACCTGGTCTTCTCCTTCCCATCCACGATCAGGTTGTATGTATCCGCGCCAAGGGAAAGCTCGATGGCGTCGTCCACGCTCATGGCGGAGTAATCGGCGGCGCTGGCCAGCGCGACAGATCCGCTCCAGAACGGATCCCCCTCATCCTGCCGGATTGTGGCGGAGAGGATCTCCACTCGCCTGCCTTGATAGTAAAGGATCGCCGAGTCGGTGACGTCTATGACGGGGGCCACTCCCAGCCGGAAAGGGGAGGCGTGCTGGGCATGCGCCGGGTTGTACGCCAGCAGGTCGAAGAGGGAAGCGCGTTCCGAATCCACCACGATAGTGGACGAATATACGCCGCCATGCTCCGTGTGGATCATCGCCAGTAATGTGCAGAGCGATGAGCGCTCCGCCTCCACCAGCGAGGAGAATAGCGCATCGTGTTCCGCCGCCACGGGGGTGAAGGCCAACAGATCCAGGGGCGCGCCATGCTCCCCGTGGATCATGGACAGCAGGCTGGACAGGGACGCATGTTCCGCCACCACCAGCACAGGGATGGGGGAACCATGTTCCGCCTCCACCCATGCGATGATGGGCAATCCGTGCTCCCCCTCGATGATCAGGGCCTGGAACAGCGCCGCGTGCTGCGCCTCCAGCCACGCGGTGAAGGGGGAGGCGTGCTCGCTCTCTATGATGGTGGCTTCATATGGCGATGCGTGTTCTCCGTGGACATGATAGGGCAAGGGCCACGGATCCGTGGGGGGAGAGAAGGGGGCTGTCCATGCGGCTTCGTTTTTCAGGACGCGCAGCTCGTCGATATACACGGCGGCGTATTGCGCGCCGTGGAGGAGCATGCGCCCGCCATCCTGCAAAACCAATGCGCCTCCCTGCTCCAGCCCCAGCCGCGGGTAATCTGTCCGGCCGATGAGCAACGGCTGGCCGGACGCCAGCGCCCCGGCGAAGGAGCCGGAATCGGCCAGCGATCCATCCACGAAGAGGCGGACCGTTCCGCCGGTGTCCCTTGTGACGGCGAGGTGGACCCATTGCCCGGCTGTTACCGATCCGCCCTTGAGCGAGGTTGTGACCCCGGCGCTGACAATATCGAACGCAATGCGCCGCCGCGCTCGAGGCGCATCTGCCACCGGTTATTCGCATCGGTCTCCAGCGCCAGCTGGGGGCGGTCCGTGGACAGGTCGTCGAGCCATACCCATGTGTCGATGGTGAAGGCCTCCCCCGCGCCGAATGCCCAGTCGGTGAGGGTATCCGAGGCCTGGGCGTAGTCGTCCCCTCCATCCAGGAACAGCGACGTGGGGCCGACCCTGGCTTTCGGGCTGACAAGCTTCGCCCCGTTGAACAGGGTGATGGAGTGGGCGGAGGGGGAATGGTCAGCCGTGGCGCCGCCGCCGTGGGCTCCGTCGAAATGCAGAAGCAGGGACTGGCTCATCAGTATGGCTCCGCAGGGGGGGTGAAGGGGCCGGTGTATTGCGCGCCTTTTATAATCCGCAGTTCGTCTATATAAACGTAATCATCCCAAGATGCCTGGGTGTGAATGCTATGGTAATCGTCAGGCCAGATGTGGGGCGGAGGCTCCGCGTCTTTTTTTGCCGACGCAAAATTATTCCAGATGCCCAGAGGGACGCTTCCCTCCAATTGCCCATTGAGGTATATGTAGAAAACATCCAGGCTGCGAACCAGCGCAAAGTGATACCACTGGCCAGCGAGCAGCTTTGTGGTTCCAGTGAAGCTTACAGGGTCTTCGATGTATGGAACCGTAATTTTACAATAGGTCTTGGCATACCAGCTTGGATTATATTCGCCATGCGCATATCCACCTGTATACATCTCGACAAAATTTCTAAGGGTGTAATCGTGAAACCCAAAGCTAAGCTGAATATTGGTCTGGGGAAATCTAAGGATGACAGAGAGGCTGCCACCCTGATCGTTCCAGTACCAGTCATTCAGCGCGTCCGCCTTGCCCCAGAAGTCGATGGTGAAATCTTCCCCGGCGAAATTGAAAGCGTCATGATGCGCCCAAAATATCATCCCGTTTTGTGTAGACGCACGAGACCTGATGCAATTGCTGAATTTTCCACCTCCCACGATGATGGGGTTCTCGTACTGATATGGCGGGTCGGTAGGGTCGAGTTTGTTGATGATATGACCATGCGACGATGAATCGATAAAGTAGTCGGGTGTGTAATTACCCCACCTGGAGTCCCAGCCTTGCGCTGTGCCTTTGTCCGCGTCGCAGTGCATCAGCAGGGCCGGACCGCCGAGCTTGAAGTCGATAATCCTTCGAGTGGGATCAAGCATTTACAGCGCCCCTTTCGTGACCGATATGATTTCTATATTCTTCCCCTGGGGCATGGGATAGTTCTGGATGCGTTTGCGGCTGACCCGCTGCTTGCAGCACTCCACGTGCTTAAGATACCCCAGGGCGGTCAGGTGGTTGGCGCCGGATTTGGGCTGGCCGGTCTGTGGATCCAGATCC
>JAOUMU010000017.1 GCA_029881335.1 Nitrospinota bacterium
ACTCCGGCGCAGCACTTTTCCGCCAGGGGTATTTTTGACCGGAACAAGACGTTGTGGGGCTCCTGGGTGATCGCCGGGCCGGAGAGCCGGGTCTTTTTCAGCGGGGACACTGGGATGTTCGACTGCTTCAAGGATATCGGAGAGCGGTACGGCCCCTTCGATTTCACCCTGATGCACATAGGCGCCTACGCCGAAGTATGGCCCCAGGCGCACATGACACCGGAGGAGGCGATCCAGGCGCATCAGGATCTGGGGGGTAAAATATTCATTCCCATGCACTGGGGAACTTTTCGCATGGCCTTCCACCCATGGAAGGAACCAGCGGAACGGTTCTATGCCGAAGCGCTCCGCCGGAAGATATCCTTCTCCACGCCCAGGGTCGGCCAGATCGTCGAGAATCCAGTTCCGCTCCCCATGGAGCCATGGTGGCGGGAGATGGAATAGCCACGGACCGCGGCCATCCCCCTCCCTCCGGGTCAGATCATTTAAGGGTCTTTAGGAAATCAACCAGATCTGTGATCTCCTGCTCTGTGAGCTTCTTGGTCTTGTGCTTTGGTTTCGGCTTACCCACGCTTCCCACGGAGGCCTTCAAGGTTTTGGTGTAGCCTTCATCCGCAGTCCATGTGGCGGGTGCGTCATTTAAGTAGCTCTTTATCCAGGCTTCGCCAGCCCGATCCACGACCCCTAACAAGCCAGGCCCCACCTTCTTTTTATCGGTGGGATTGTGGCAGTTTTTACATTTGGCGGCGCCTGTGAACAGCGCCTCTCCCGCCGCCGGGTCCGCCATGGCGGGGTACGCCGCGAAGGTGAAACAGAGCGCTACGGCCGTCAACAATACCTTTTTCATTCCTGATTCCTTATTACTTATAGTTTTCGAAAAACGGGTCCGAGAGTAGGCCCCGGACCAATACATGCCTCATCTATCAACCCGGCTCCACCTCCGCCGGTGGCTCTTCATCCTCTACGGCCTCCTTCATGGGGAGTATCCGGGTGAGCAAATAAAGCAGCAGGAAGGGCAGCAGCGTCAGGCCCATGGTGGTGAGGATGCCCTCCTGGTCCAACCATTCGGGGTGATAGCTGCGAAAGCCGACATAGCTTTTGGAAAACTGCTGGCCGCCAATCACGATATTCCAGCGCATCATCCACACCTCGAACAGAGCTGTGGCCGCGGCGATCACCGCCATAGTGGTGTAGGCGCCCTGATTATTCCGGACGAATATCATGATGGAGAGAAGCGTGAAAGGCACTACAATCCCGATCCCCACCTGTATCAGCACGAATGAGACCCACAACTTGGTGGAGAGCAAAGTGGAAATGACGAACCATGCGTCGGATGACTCGTAGAAGAAGAAGAGGATTTCCAATCCTTCGGAGATCATGTAAAAAAGCATGGATAACCACAGGTAGAAACATAACGTCCTTAGGCATTCAAAGGACCAGGTCAGATATCCTTTGGAACTCAACGCGATGTACATGACTATCAGCAGGGCCAGCCCCGACACTATGGCGGAGAGCAAAAAAACCTGCGGCATAAGAGGAGTGGACCACCATGGGTTGGACTTTAGCGAACCAAAAATAAATCCCACATAGCCATGGAGAGTGCAAGCTGAGGGGATGCCGATAAGACCCAGGATATAGATCGCCCTTCTGTTGGCCTGGCGAATCTCGCCGGATGTTTCGTCCACTCCCAGGGCCACGGTTTTCCAGAACAATCGCTTTACCCCGCTGGCGCTGGTCTTGCTATAAGCTACTATCTCCTCCCAATATGACAGCCATATCTCCAGGGTCAGGACCACGAGGTAGAAACTGTATATGAATCCAAAGCCAGCCATGGCCGAGTGCCAATGTGGTGTGATAACCACGTTTAGCGCCCTTTCCGGGTGCCCCAGGTGGAAAAGCAACGGCAGAGTGGCGCAAACCATGAACGCCAGCGACACCATAAGCGCGAACCGGCTGATCGGCTTTAGCTCTTCCAGGCCGAACACGTGAAACAGCGCGGAGGCTATGAACGCCCCTGCTATCAGCCCGGTGATGAAGGGATAGGTGACGATCATCAGGCTCCAGTATATGTGCATGTCGTTGGGGAATAAATATTCGGAATATATCATGGGCGTGTCCCCTATCTCACCGATTGCTCGAGCCCGATGTAAAAACAGAAGGGCTCGGTGTTAAGTTCCGGCTTCAATACGTTGAGCCTTTGAGTCGACAGCAGTTTTTTGATTTCGGAAGACTGGTCCTTCAGGTCGCCGAACTTTCGCGCCCCCGTGGGGCAGACTGTGACGCAGGCAGGTAGAAGGCCCTTGGTGATCCGGTGGTAGCACCATGTGCACTTGTCCGCCGTGTGTTTTTCCGGATGGATATACCGGGAGCCGTAGGGGCAGGCCTGCACGCAGTAGGAGCAGCCGATGCAGCGTGTCTTGTCCACCAGCACCACGCCGTCCGGGGACTGGTAAGAGGCGTTGACGGGGCACACCTGGGTGCAGGGGGTGTTCCGGCAATGGTTGCACATCTTCGGCACAAAAAAGCCCTTGGTCACCCTGCCCTGTTTTTTCACCCGTCCAATACCTTGCGGCGATCCATCCGTCTCCAGTTCCACGCTGGTCAGAAGCTGGGCCAGGTCCTCCGGCAAAAAGCCATCGTGGCCACCGTTGGGAGAGTCCACATGCACGTGGTTGTCCTCGGTTATCTGATACCTCTCCACCCAGGTTCGGAAAAACTTTGGCGGGACGCTGTTCTCCCGTTTATCGGCCCGCACGCAGGCGCCGCACCCGATGCACTTGGTGGTGTCTATCAGGTACACCCAGTAGTGGTCCAGCCAGTCTGGAGCGTCTTCGCCGATCTCTATCTCATGGATTCGTTGCGCCCGGCCGGGCTTGGGTATCGCCACCACCATCAGCAACCCGGCCAAGGCTCGCCCCGCGCTTTTTATGAATGCCCGGCGGTTCTTCTTCTTATCCATTTTGTTTCAGGTCTATTTTTGGGTCATGCGGATTATGGCAATGCACACACAGGGTGTGCGCACCCACGTGATCTTTATTCAGTTTCAGGGCGTTGGTGGCAATATGCTCAGGGAAATTAGCCAATTGTGGAAAAGCTGACGGCCGGGAGGGGAAGAACTGATGGCATGTCAAGCAAGCCCGTTGCGACCTGTCGGGCGACTGGGACACCTCCGGATGCGCTTCAGGGTGATTCTCGTCGCCAGCGTATGGCTGGAAATGGCAATTTTCGCAAGGGATAGGCCCATGGGCGCCATTGTTCTTCTCTTCCAGCCGCTCGTCATGGCATTCCCCGCAGATATCACTCCCTCTGTGGATCGGGTCACGGGCGCGCTCCTCGGCCAGATGGGCGCCTCGAAAATCCCCATACTGGCCGAAAGATTCCGGCACAACAGAGAATCGAATCATATTGCCGGCTACGAAGAGAAAGGCGATGATCCACAATGCCCTCTTCAGATGTCTTAGCGCCTTCACAATTTTAAATCCCTATTTTATTTGGATCGCTCCTTGAACCTGCCCATATGGTCGAATATAGGAGTCGAAAGATCAACTGTCAAATCAACCTGTTGTGTAATCCAGGGCCCCACCCTCGATGGTTTGAAATTCTCCCTTCCATAAACGGATTCCTGATAAAGAGGGGAGTGGAATGCCATGTGGTCTATTTGACAAAGACATCCGCGGAAAAAAACGGAATACGCATTTCCGTCTTCTGGGCGACCCATGGCTCGTAATGGAAATAGATATCCGCCGAAACGCTCGATATCTCGCTCACTCTTTTGGAAAACACAAATTTCTCCAGCCTTTTCTCGCCAGGCCGCAGGCGGTTGTCCTCGACGATCTGGACACCGTGCAGGAAAACATCGCCATCTGAAAATATTTCCGCCCCCTTGGAGTTCACTATGGTCTTGTGATAGAGCCTTTTCTGGGTTTCAATCACGGACCCGCCCCTGTCCTTGGTCTGAACCTCCAGCACAAGATGGCGCTCTGGAGTGCCGGTGGGGATATTGTGGCCAGCCTTGGCGTTGTGGATTTCCACCTGGGCGCTAAACCTGCTCCCTGTGCTTTTCGTTTCCATGAACTGTAGCTTCACCGCTTCGCGCATGGAGGCCAGGTTGTGGGAAAGTGAATGATCGTGGATCTTGTCCCTCCCCCCCTCGATGGCGGTCCTGCCCGCGATCTGTTGCATATGGCAGTCCTGGCACTGCTTCCCCTCTTTGGCGAATTCTGAGTTCTCCCACTCTTTATATGTATCCCCCACCGCCACACCATGCCGGTTCTTGAACGAATGGCACCCGGCGCAAAGCTTGGACGAGGCGAAATCGGAGGAGTACTCCGTCTTGTGATGGGGTGATTCCGCTTGTCTGAGCACAGAGCGTTTCACATCCCCAGGGCTGGATACAAATGGGGAGCCTGGAGTTTCTAGATCTATCTTGGTCACGGTATGGCAGAAGTCGCAGGTCACCCCCTCCGCCGTGATGGGAAGCTCCGCGTCATAATCGCCGGTGATCCGGACCGTGGGGGCATGGCATCCCAGGCAGTACTTGCGCGCTTCCCCCTTGGTTTCTCTGTAGGCCTTGTTGTAGGCGGTCTGGAAAATAGGATTGGTGAACGCCAGGGCGTGAAGGCTGTTTCGCCAATTGCGATAGATATCCTCGTGGCACTCCTTGCAGGTGGCGGAGCTTTCGAACACAGAGCCGGCCCCCTGGGCCAAAGCCGAAGGCCAGTTGAAAACGACAAGACTTATTGCCACCGCCAATCCGGTCTTCAAGCTCTTAATAACCACTTTTCCCATATTCCTCTATCGCGGTTTGACACCTGTCTGTAAAGTTTATCACGACCTAACCGGGATGCGCCAAGCAATTTAAGATGTCTGGTATAACGAATCGGCATATATCCATCCATGGGGGGATGAGGCATAATGGGGAGCATCAGGCGCCTCTGGCGCTTATTGCGCCTGCCGCCAGGGCGATCGATGAAACTTTGGGAGGAGCCATGACAGATGAAAAAAAAGGCCCAGGGAGAGCCATCGTGGCCGCCGGGGTGTCCATAGCGTTGATGGCCATTTTATTCACCGGTATAGTTATTTCCAGAGACGAAACAGAATATGGAGGTTTCGAGCGTAATCGGCGGGTCCTAGCCTCCCCTCAATACAATGGCGGCTCTTTCGTCAATCCCAATGGAGTGACTGGAACGTTATTTTCCAGGGAAAGCTTGGATGTGGCAATAGAGTATCTGCTGACAGAAAGGGTCGATATCCAACCGAAAGTGGCAATTCCAGTCGCCAAAATCGACCCGGCGCAATGGACAGGCCTGCCCAGGAATGAGTTCAAATACGCGTGGCTTGGTCATTCCAGCGTGCTGATAGCCATCGACGGGAACCTGATTTTGGCCGATCCGGTATTCGAGGAGCGGGCCTCCCCGATCTCCTGGATGGGGCCGAAACGGTTTCACCCCTCACCCGTCACCGCGGAGACCCTGCCACCCCTGGACGCGGTGCTGATCACCCACGATCATTACGACCACCTGGAGGAGCTGACGATCAGCAAGTTGGCGGGTAAAACCGGGCTTTTCCTGGTCCCTCTTGGAATAGGCGCCCTGCTGGAGAAGTGGGGTGTCCCCAGGGAGAAGATCGCCGAGCTGGACTGGTGGGAAGCCCGGGAGGCCGGATCGCTCACCTTCACCGCCACATCGGCGGTCCACTATTCCAGCCGTGGCCTGTTCGATCTGAACCAGAGGCTTTGGCTCTCCTGGACGATCACGGGAAAGGAGAAGCAGCTGTTCATCAGCGGAGATTCCGGATACTTCGGCGGGTTCAGGGATATTGCCAAAAAGCTGGGGCCGATGGATGTCACCTTTTTGAAGATAGGCGCCTATAACGACAAGGGAACATGGCGCCAGCTGCACATGACGCCGGAGGAAGCGGTGGCGGAGCATATGGATTTGTCCGGCGGCCAGATGGTCCCCCTGCACTGGGCCACTTTCGACTTGGCCCTGCATTCCTGGTACGAGCCAATGGAACGAGCCATGACGGAGGCGAAGCGGCTGGGTGTAAATATCGCCACGCCAAAAGTGGGACAGGTGGTTATACCCGATGGCAAGGGGGAAATAGATTACTGGTGGCGTTCGGAGGAGAACCCGGAATGAGAGCCTCTCCTATTCGAGCGAACCGAGGCTCTCATCTAGAATATTGAGAAGGATATCCCTGTCTATCCTGGCGGACTCGGGATCCTTGACGCCATCGCGAGTTTCGCCGGGAAGAAGCTCCAGAATGTAAGGCTCTACTCCGTGCGCGTCAAAGGCGTTCAACAACGCCCTGATCTCCCCGTCCCTCCTTGGATGGTCATTTAGAAACAGCTCCGCCATGTAAATGGGCGCGTTATTCCCGATTTTCAGCTTCATCGCTATTTCCGATAATGGCTCGCCGGTGACATCCCTTACAGCTTTTACAAGGTCGAGCTTTGCCACGGGATGGTTCGCGGCAATCACTATTTTCGACAAGAACTTTTTCCCTTCCTTGACTGACGCTGCTCTGCTACGCGCAAATTGTCCATTGCTGGCATCTCCCTTTGTCCACACACCAGTCTTTGCCCGGTGTATTATATACTGGCCCCATTATACCCGTGGGAAGGGCGGCCTCTAGCCCTCCAGATTTGCGATGCGTCCGGCGAAATCCGCGCGGATCGCTTTCACATCCAGCTGATACATACAAAAGAACCTGTTCTGGAAAAACAGCTTCGCGTAAGGCGCCGCCTCGGCGTAGCCGTTGTAGCGGCATTCTCCCTCCCTGCCAACGAACACATCCGGGGGGACGGATGTCACATGAAAAAAGTTGTCGGTTCTCAGCTTATCAGCGGCCAGAAGAAGAGTCTCGAATTCCCCCAGATCCTCCAACGACACACCCAATTCAGGAAGCCTCCAAGCCATCATCACGTTGATAGTTCCCGGCGCCACCAACACGCTTCCCTTCGGGAGTATAGGCTCCAGGCTATCCATGGAGGCCAGCCACTCCTTCTGCGCGCCATAGGCCTCCAGCCTATGCGGCTCCAATGTTTTTAGCACATACCGGCCGCTGGTGGCCATAACCGCGGAAAGAAGCAGGGCGCCGATCAGCGTCAGCAACGCTGTTCTGGCGTATTTGGCTCTCCACGTCATGGCCATGCGGACAATATCCCTTATCATCACCCCAGCGGCAACGCAAAACATAGGATCCATCCAAACGTGGCTACGCAAGACATTTGGGAGGTTGCTCGTGACTATCATTTGTATGATATAGGCGCCCAATACTGCCATAATCGCCAGCCGCAAATCACGCTCCCGCAGCCAAATCAGCGGCCAAAGCAGCCCTAAGGCGAATATGGTGGTCCTGTATGGATCCAGGTCGAACAATCCCATAGACATCTTGTATGATCTGTCCGCCAGGAGCTTGGCTACGGCGCCGGATCGCTCTATCACCTGGAACAAGGATGAGTCTTTGTTCCCTACATCGGAAATCGCTTTTGCGCCAGGGTCTTCAGTTCCCTTCTCGGACGGACGGAACTCGCTTCCCCCAAGGTCGTAATAGCGCAAAATCCCCCCGTAGTTTACATGGTTATATCCGAACATATACGCGTTGGCCAATATAACAGGCAACAGGAAAACAGCCAGGCGGCGGATACGGGGCCTGAAGGCATCCCTGCTAACCAGCTGCATCAGGACCACCAGCGCAGAGAGTGTGAATGCCAGCACGATACCATTGGGCCGTGTCAGGCAGACCAGGGCGATCAGCGCCCCAGCCATCCACGCCCTCTTCCCATCAACGGGGAAAGTGAGCAGAATCGCCATCGTCACCAGAAAAATATACGCCGTGTCCACATGGTTTGTTGTGGAAAGGAACATTATCTCGTCGGATGTTTGCAGGAGCAGTACCGAAGTCCACGCCGCCACCGGCCCCCACAAGCGCAGGACCAGCGCGAAAATCGCCAGGCCGGTGACCGCATAAAAAAAGAACGAGGTGAAGAACGCCACATCCGTGGTGGCGCCGAATATCTTGAACACCCCCGCCTCAAGAAAAAGGTACAGAGGCTTGTTGGTGATACCTGCCCACCGGAACGGTGGCGTCTGGGCGGGTTTTCCCGGCAGTTGCACCGGGGCGATGGCCCTGGCGTAGTATCCCTTGCCGGTGGCGATATCGCGGGCGACACCCATGTAGTAGACCCCGTCGGACGCCTGGAAGTACATGCCGGCGGAAAGTTTCCACCATACTACCAGCAGGATGAACAGCGCGTATAAGGGAAGGAATACCTTCAGGTGAAAAAGGTGATTATGGGAAGACCTGTCCGCCGTCTCGATCTGATCATTCACTTTCGTTCCCTGCGCAACGTGGATATCTGCTCCACCAAAAGGCCGAAGCAACCGATATAAATGGAGGACATAATGAGGATGACGCCGGTGCTCATGATGCCGCCCAAAAAGAAAAGCTGAAGTGCGCTCACCGTCAGACCCGCCATGAGCACCAGCGCGCTGAGGGGCAGAAAAAACCGCTGGGGGCTGAAAAGGATTATCACCCTGGCGATAATGTATATGAATTTCAAGGCGTCCTTGAATGGGCGAATATTGCTCTGTCCCGTCTCCCTCCGCTTGATGGAATCCATGGGTATGTATTTGACGAACCGACCGCTTTGCATCAGCGCGATGGTGATGGTGGTTGGGTAACTATAACCGTTGGGAAACAGGTGTATGAACTCCTCCAGCCATTCGCGCTTTATCGCCCGGAAACCGGAGGTCAGGTCATCTATCTTCTTGGCTGTGATCCACTGGGCCACCTGGATAAGCCCCCAGTTGCCCAGATTGCGGAATTTGGATGTGCTGGAGCGGGCCGTCCTGGCCCCCACCACCATGTCATAAGGGCCGATCTGCGCCAGAAGATTCGGTATCTCCTCCGGCTGATGCTGCCCATCGCCATCCATGAACACCATCACATCCCCGGTGGAAGCGCGGACGCCATTCTTTATCGTCGCTCCGTTCCCCACGTTATAGGCGTTTCTCACCACTCTGGCGCCTGCCTTTTCAGCTTCCTCGGCGGTCCTGTCGCTCGAGCCGTCGTCCACCACGATCACCTCGAAGCCCTGATTCACGGCGAATACACGCCGCACCACATCACCGATGACCTCTTCCTCGTTATACGCCGGTATCACCACGGATATTTTCTTGTCGTTCGGCATTTTCCAGATGGCTCCAAATGTTTATAACACCCGGTACGGGCATGAAAGATGATATTTCATAAGGGAAAATCGATCAAGAGCGCATCATGGCTCAGGAGCCTTGGCATGGGCGGCCACCACGGTGGAGTAGTCCGTCCCCTCCTGCAGCTTGTACACCACCTTGAAAATCAGCCTCATCAAAACCGAAATGTTATCCACACGCTCCGGATGGTACTCTCCCAGCTCCACCCGTACATCAGAGAAGCCTGCACTGCCGATTGTGTATAAGAGTGACTCCCGGGAAAAATAGTATATGTGGTGCAACCCAAACAGACGGCGCAAAGGCCATGTCACAAGGCCCAGGCTCGCCCGATGGGCGACGTGCGCCATAAGATTTAAAAGACTGTGATAGCTGATCGTGTTCACGTACAGGACGCCGCCGGGACGGAGAATCCTCTTCGCCTCCACGAGCAATTGAACAGGATCCGGAACGTGCTCCAGCACATCCCACATGGTGACCACATCAAAACTCGCCTCGGGGAACGCGGCCTGCTCCAGCGTACCCGTCACAACATCCAGGTTATGCTCCTGCCTGGCGCGCCGGCTTGCCCATTCAGAAAGCTCAACCCCCCTGGTTTTCCAGCCCTTCCTTTGGGCGATATCCAAAAACGTCCCCGCGGCGCACCCTACATCCAGCAGGTCCCGCCCAGGGGCTGCGAGCGTCAGATCCTCCAACGCCCTGTGGTAGTCGGCGATGGCGGGATCATCCTGGCTACGTCCCTCACCCTCCAGGCCGAAGTAGACAGGATTGCCTGTAAAATAGCGGTCCCCCTGGTCGTAGATATCCTTGGTCACCTCCCAGGGAGGAAGAGGATGCAGAAAAGCCACTCCACAGCCGGAGCAACGCATCACATCGGAAAAATCGAGGGCGTACAGCAGGCTTGTCTTATCACTCCCGCATATGCGGCATCCGATGGCGTCGGTCATGGCTTCTCCAGGTGGAAATAGATCATCGTCCCCAACAGCCGGTCCAGCGCCCGATGGACGAGCCTGGGAATGAACCTTCCCAGAGGGATGAATCGTTTAGGAAAGAAATGTAGTTCGCTCCCCGTCACCCGGAATCCCGCGTCTCGCAGTACCGTTCTCCACTGTCCGGTAGTCATGCCAATCCCCACAGGGTTCGCCGCTCCATCGTACTGGCGGATAAAATCGTCCACGTCCATGGCGTCTTTGGACAAATCGGCGCCGGGGTGCTTTACCGAAAAAAGGTTCATGACAAACCGGGTGAACCCGAACACGACAGGATGGTGCAAGATCCCCTTATGGTAAAAGGTGAGCTTGGCTATTCCCCCCGATTTTAACACCCGGTGGCACTCCCCGATGGCTCTTGGAGTATCAGGCGTATGATGCAGCACACCGGAGGAGACTACCACATCAAAAGAGCCGTCACGGAAAGGAATGCTTTCCGCGTCCGCCTCTATGACATCCGCCCGGGCCTCGCGCAGTTTCAGATGAGCTTTGGAGAGCTGCGCCGCCCGGAACGTAAGATCCATGGCGCACACCCTGGCGCCACCCAGAGCATAGTTCATCGCCACCCATCCGGGGCCGCATCCCACATCCAGCAGCCGCTTCCCGGCAAAGGCCCCGAATTCCCAGTAGCCCATCGCGAAGATATCGGAATCCTCCCGTTTGGCCCGGTCCAGCTCGCTGAAAAACGATGCTGAACCCAGGTCGCCCAGCTCATGGCTCAGAAGCGGGTTCTCCTGCCAGTAGCGCTTCACCTCTTCCTTTGTGGCCATCAGATATCCCAAGTATTATTTATATAACATTGTTCGCCGGACGCGCGTCCAGCTCAGACATCCGCATCCAGGACTTTCTGGAGCCACAACTCCAGCATTACAATCGCCATCAATTGTTTCCCAACCAGAAACGGGGATTTTGGATAATCATCGATCAGCCCTTTTATCACGTTTTCCCGAAATATTCCACGTCGCAAAAAAGCGCCATCCAGAAGACACTCCTTGGTCATCTTCCTCATGATGGCCCCATAAGCCCCATCCACGGGGATCATAAACGGCGCCTTGACCGCCCCTGCCGACTCTTGGGGAACAATCCCCGCGCCCGCGGCCCGCAACGTCACCTTGTTCTCCCCCCGCCGCAGCTTCAGCCCCACCGGAAGCCTGGCGGCGAACTCCACCAGCCGGTGATCGCAAAAAGGGACCCGCCCCTCCACCGAATGGGCCATCAGGGTCTTATCCTGCTTGAAAAGTATATTGTCCGCAAGCCACATCCCATGCTCCACCCCCAGAATCCGGTCCAGCGTTCCCCTTCCATCCTCCGGCTCCATCAGTTTGCGAATATGTTCGCGCAACGGTTCTGCCGTGGCTATCGACTCTCCATACCCGGTGGTAAAAAGCGCGGCTCGCTCCTCTGCGGAGAATAGCGAAACATAGGTGAGGTACCGGTCCGCGTCCTCCCTGGCGGCCAAAAGGCTTGTCAACCTCTCCCGTCCCTTGTCGCCGATGGAGGCGGGGTAGTTGAAAAACATATCAAGCAGTCCCACCGGCGCCAACCGCGCCATCTTCCCTGCCGCCGTCATGATAGGGCCGGGGACCACACCCGCCAGCTTCCCCAGCAGGCTCAGGTGAGGATGGTGCACATAGCCTGCCTGCAGCTCGTCCGCGCCCTCCCCGGTGAGGATCACCTTCACCCCATCCTGGCGCGCCCTGGCCGCCAGCATGTACATCGCCAGCACGATCGGGTCTCCAAACGGCTCGTCCATGCTCCAGCACACTTCAGGCAGCTTCCGCAGATCCTCCGGGCCCAGCCGGATGGAGGTGTGAGTGGCGCCGAACTGTTTGGCCAACGCCTCGGCTCTGCTCGTTTCGTCGGGACCGTTGTCAAATCCCACGCAGAATGTGCGCGGGGTGATGCCGGGAAACCGGGACATCAGGCCGACAATGGTGGAGCTGTCCACTCCGCCGCTCAGAAACGCCCCGAAGGGGACATCGCTTCGCATCCGCAGTCGAACCGCGTCCTTGAGCAATTCCCCAAACCGATCCGCGGCTTCCTCCTCGCCGATGGCCCCCTCCGGCGCCGAGGTGAAATCCGCCTTCCAGTATTGATGGAACGACAACGCGCCGTTCTTGTGCCACGCCATATGTCCCGCGGGAAACTTCTTAATCCCTTTCACCATCGTAAGAGGGGCTGGCACATAGCGCAACGCCAGGTAACGATCCAGCGCCACCGGGTCCACTTCGCGGGAGACCCCTTCCACCGCCAGAAGCGACTTCAATTCCGAGGCGAACGCCAGCTTCCCCGGCGTCGGCTGGCAATAGTAAAGAGGCTTCACCCCCACCCTGTCCCGAGCCAGCATCAGCGAGCGCTCTCTGGAGTCCCAAAAAGCGAACGCGAACATACCGACTGTTTTTTGCAGGAACGCCGGCCCCTCCAGAATCAGCCCGGCCAAAAGAGATTCCGTGTCCGACCTGGTGGTGAATTTCCACCCCCGTTTTTCCAGATCCTCGCGCAGTTCCAGATAGTTGTATATCTCACCGTTGTGGACCAGTGCGAACCTGCCATCGGGGCTTTTCATCGGCTGGGCGCCGGTATCCAGGTCTATGATCGCCAGACGCCTGTGCCCCAGCCAAAGATGCGGTTCCCCTTCATACACGCCCTCGCCGTCCGGGCCGCGATGCGCCTCCTGCGAAAGCATCTTCCGCATCATCCGCCCGGAATCTGGAAAACCTAGGAGCCCGGCGATGCCGCACATCCGATTAAAGCTCCCTGGGGTCGAAAAACCGGGAGGAGGCCACATACCGCTCCCCCGGTTTTTTAGACTGAATCAATCCCCGCACCAGCGCTTTTCGGAAGGCGCGATTGATAGGCCCTATCCTCCCGAAGGTGACGTTGAACAAACGGAGAATCAACAGCCGTGGAGTGGTCATCAACATGTCACAAACAAGCCTCCGCGAAGATGTAATCTATCGCCAACGGGGTGAAGTATCTATCGTCCATCCACGCCGGATTCAAGGAGGCGGAGACTTTCAGTCCGGCCATTATCCGCTCCATCGAATCGCTTTTCAACAACGCCAGAGCGTAAGGATAGACGAACTGAGTGTTGCGGCTGTTTTGCGCCGAGTCCGGCCGCCCCATTTCGTCCAGCCGCTCGTTCACCAGTTTCTCCCCTTTCATCAGCGCCTCCTCCACGGCCGTGTCACCGCCGCCGATAACCATGTAACGGGCCATGGAGCTCATGGTGATGGTCTGGTATCCCACGTCGAGGCCCCCATACTCACCGAAGATCCCATCCTCATAGGCGGACTTTAACACCTCGTCCCGTCTTCTCTCCGCCGCCAGCAGAAAACGCCGATCCCCCGTGATGACAGAATAACCCTTCAACGCCAGGGCGGAGGCGGCCATCTGGTTAGCCACATCCGGGTTGCGGTTTTCGCAAAGCCACTCCATGGTATTGCGGGCCTGCGTAATTTCCTTTTCCCATTCTTTAGCTCCCCCCGCCAGCAGGAGAGTCTCCACGAACGCCGCCGCGCTAAATGACGTGGCGCAGAAACTCCGCTCGAAGGGGTAGACCTCGTTAACCGAACCATCGCCGTTGCGCCGGGATAACCAGAATCGCCATGCGGCCCTGGCCCACTCATCCATCACCTTTTTCCCGGCGAACATGTTTGCCCCCACGCCTGTCTGGCGCCAGGCCATGGCGAACAAAAGACCGCCTTCCTGCATCCGGGCATTTGCCATGTCGGTGGTCCGGTAGTTCCAGTAGGCGCGGTCGACGCATCCGTATGTGGGGGAGTGTTTGTCTCGGTCGCACAGACCCAGGGCCCGGGGGACGCTATTGACGGCGATTTGGGCCAGCATATCAGGTGGTATAGCTCAGCCTGCCTTCCGGGAGGAGGCGAAGGAGAGGACATTGAGCCCGCCGATGACAGCGTTGCGCAGCATGGCCCCATCACCGATGCGACGCAGCATTTTTAACAGATATCTGGGGCGCATGTAGAACTTGCGGTAAAAGACCCGCAACTGGGTCTCCAATCGTTCCGAGCCCACGTCGCAATAAAGGTGGTTATATCCGGCCTCCAAATGCAGCTTTTCGATGTCCGCATTGTCCGATCCGTCGCCGATGGCCGGATCGAAATTAAACACCTTTTTAAACAGCGGCGTGCCAGGATATGGCGAACAGAGGCCGAAGGTTACAGTGGTGGGATCTATCTTCAGGGCGAATGCCAGTGTGTCTTGCAGAGTCTGCTCCGTCTCCCCCGGCATGCCGATCATGAAGTGGGCGTGGGTGTCCATCCCCGCGCGGGCGCAGTCGGCGAACGCTTTCTCGCTCTGCTCCAGGGTAACCCCCTTGCTGGAGGCATCCAGCACCACCTGATTGCCAGACTCCACCCCGAACTTTAACAGGTGGCAGCCGGCCTTCTTCATCAGAGCCAGCATCTCGTGGTCCACCGTGTCCACCCGGGCGTTGGCGATCCATGTGACATCCAGCCCCTCAGCCAGAATGCCCTCGCAAATTTCGATAACCCGCTCACGGTTGGCGGTGAAGGTTTCGTCGCGGAAATATATCTCGCGGATTCCATTCTCCAAGTAGAATTTCATATCCGCCACCACTTTTTGGGCCGACTGCATCCGCACCTTGGTCCCATGGAAAAAGGGCGCCGTGCAGTAGACGCATTTGGCGGGGCAGCCTTGGGAGGATGAGGTGGTGATATATGGCAGCCGCCGAACGATGGGATTGAAGTAATCCACTCCCTTCGGAAGCATGGTCACATCGAGGGGGGGCAGGTTGTCCAGATCCTCGATAAAGGGGTGATGCTCGTTCACCACCGCACCGCCGCCATTCATGTATGCCAGCCCCTTCACAGCTTTTGCAGCATCCATATCCCCCTTATCCAGCGCCATGGCCAGGGCACGGACCACACCCTCCGGCTCGCGGCGGATGGCGAAATCAATACCTTTGGCCAGGGTGTCCGCCGGACGGAAAGTGGAGTGGGAGCCGTATATGGTGAAAAGCGTGTCCGGCATTTTTTGCTTTATGGCCATGAGGAAGGTTGCGTCCTGGTTGATGGTCATAACGGAGGAGGAGGAAATGACCAGCCTGGCGCCCATGATTCTCGACAGAGCTTCTTCCGAAGAGAGCCCTTCCGCCTGGGCGTCGACGAAAACCACATCGTGACCATCCGCTTTCAGGATGGTGGCGATACGCAGCTGCTCATATGGGGGGACGGTGGCGCCGCCGATCCTCTTGCCCCCGCACCAGCATCCGTACACCACATCGCGCACGATGTTTTTCTTTTTGGAGAGGCAAGGCTCCAATACGGCGATTTTCATGTTTACGCGTCCTATGGAATAACCGGGCGGGCGCCTGTCGGCGGAGGCCCATGGAATATTAATATGTATTGCGCCAGGGCCGCTTTCCGACCCGAATCAAACCTTCAATTTATCAAAGAACAGGCGAAATTGCAAAGCGCCAAGGCATGGAGGGGCGTAACAGCGTTTGACTCTTTCATATAAAACTGATATAAAAACTGTTTAGCTAAAGTTTGAAAATAGGTGGTTTTCACAATTTCTGGTGGCGAATAAACCAAAAGTCGGGACCGAGGGTGGCGCCGTGAGTGGCCATAAAGGCCATAAGCGTCCTGCCCCGGCCCTAAACGCGGGCCCTGCGGAGCTGCGTCTGGATATTTCCGAGATCCCGGATGACAGGACCCTGCGACAATGGGTTCTTGCTCCGGAAGTCTTCGGTGGCGGCGGCGAACCGATCCCTCTCCAGGGGCCGGTGACCGTGGAGGGGTGGCTGTACACGTCCGAGACTACGGTTTACCTTTCCGCGGCGATCCACGGCGCTTTCGGGCTTGTTTGCTCCCGCTGCGCGAAGAGCTTCTCCGCCCCCATGGAGGCGGCGGTGGAGGCTGTGTTCCTGCCCCAGGTGGAGACCAGGGACGCGAATCCAGCCAGCGAGGAAGACGCCGGCGAGGTGGAAACTGTTTATTACGATGGCGAAACGGTGGATCTGTTTGGTCCATTGCGCGACCAGATATCGTTGTCGGAGCCGATGAGGCCGCTTTGCTCTGAGGATTGCAAGGGCCTCTGCCCGCGTTGCGGCGCGGACAGGAACGAGGCCGAATGCGATTGCAAGGATACGGGAGGCGACCCCAGGTTCGCCGAAATGAAAAAACTATTAAATATGAAGGAGGGCGAAAATGCCGGTTCCTAAAAAGAAAACGTCCCGAAGCAGAAAGGGAATGCGTAACGCCCACTCGGCAATAGCCATTCCACAGCCGATCACTTGCCCCGAATGCGGCGCCGCCGCCAGGGCTCACAGGGTTTGCCCGGAGTGCGGCATGTTCAAGGGTGAGCAGGTCGTCATTACGGAGGAAGGCTGATTACACGGCCTTTTCCGACCAGATGACCGCCGAAGAGGGGACGGCGGCGCCCGAAGATGATAGAAGACCGCAGGAGCCTGCGCTGTCACAGGATGAATCGCCGTTTGTCCGGATAGCTCTTGACGCCATGGGGGGGGATTTTGCCCCGGCGGCCATAGTTGACGGGGCCATGGAGGCGGCGGCGGAGCACTCGGACATCAGGATCATCCTGGTGGGCGTGGAGGATGTGGTCAAGACAGAACTGGCCCGCCATGACAATGTTCCCGATTCCATCAGCGTTGTTCATGCGGACGAGGTTATCGCCATGGACGAACAGCCGGCCGCCGCCCTGCGCCGGAAGAAGAATTCCTCGGTCCATGTGGGTATAAAAATGGTGCGCGACGGCGAGGCGGACGCCTTTATCTCCGCAGGTAACACCGGCGCGGTGATGACCGTGGCGACAGTGCTTTTACGCACGATAGAACTGATAGACAGGCCGGCCATCGCCGCCACCATGCCCAGCCAGCGCGGATACATGATTCTGCTGGACGCTGGCGCCAACGTGGTGTGCAAGCCAGAGAACCTCTTCCAGTTCGGCATCATGGGCTCCATCTTCGCGGAACATTCCCTGGACAAACCCAGGCCAACTGTGGGCTTGCTCTCCATCGGGGAGGAGGATGTCAAGGGCAACCCCACCACCAAGGAGGCCTTCGACTTTTTCTCCAGAAGCTCGCTCAATTTTATAGGAAATATTGAGGCGAAGCTTTTCTACCGAGGTATAGTGGATGTGGTGGTGTGCGACGGCTTCACCGGAAATATCGCTCTTAAGATATCGGAGTCTGTGGCGGAGATGATTGGAGTCTTTTTAAAGCAGATGTTCTCCGCGAACCTGGCCACCAAGATCGCCTATTTTTTAATGAAATCCCACTTGGCCGCCTTCAAGAAAAAGGTGGACCACCAGGAAGTGGGGGGAGCGCCTTTGCTGGGCGTCAACGGCCCTGTGTTCATATGCCACGGTTCCTCCTCCCCAAAGTCGATAAAAAGCGCCGTGATACGGGCGCGCAAATTCGTGCGGGAAAAAGTGATAGACCATATCAAGGAGAACCTGGCGGAGAACAAGGATATTCTGGCCCACAAGGAGGGCAAGGATGAGGGGATATGGACCCAGATCACCAGAAAGATCGGATTCGGCCACCAGCAGGAGGAAAAGAAGGATGAATAAGAGCGTCCCGGCCTGCAGGATCACCGGAGTGGGAGCCAACCTGCCGGAGCGTGTGGTCACCAACCTGGATCTGGAAGGAATGGTGGATACTTCTGACGAGTGGATCGTTACCCGCACAGGAATCAGCCAACGACGCATCGCCGACGAGGGAACTACTCTATACGATCTTGCCCTGCCGGCCGCCAGGGAGGCGCTGGACACAGCGGGAGTAAAAGCTGAAGAGCTGGATCTTATTATCTGCGCCACCGCCACCCAGGACAGATACTTCCCCTCCACCGCATGCGTGATCGGCCACGGCCTGGGCTCCGGCGACGCTCCCGCTTTCGATATTTCCGCCGCCTGCTCCGGGTTCATCTATGGCTCGTCTATAATCAACCAGTATTTCAAGGGGGGAGTGACCAAACACGCCCTGCTGGTGGCCAGCGAAATATACAGCCGCATTGTCAACTGGAAGGATAGAAGCACCTGTGTGTTGTTCGGCGACGCCGCCGCCGCCGTAGTGTTCTCCGCCACCGATGGACCGGAGGGGCTGATAGACACGTGCATCCGCTCCAACGGCGAGTATGGAAGCTTCCTCACCGGGGGCGCCATCACCCGCACGGGTGACCCTCTGGCCGGAGCGCTCCCTTCTATGGGGGAGGACTATTTCATCGGAATGAAAGGGAACCAGACATTCAAGATCGCCGTGAAAAGCATGTGTGATGTGGCCCAGCGGATCCTCAAGGATAATGGCATGTCCGTGGCCGATGTGGATATGGTGATCCCTCACCAGGCCAACATACGAATCATTTCCGCAGTGGGCAAAAGCCTGGGTCTGCCGGAGGAAAAGGTCTACGCCAACATTCAGCGCTATGGCAACACATCGGCGGCCACCATTCCCCTGGCGCTGTACGAAGCGCAAAAGGAGGGGCGCGTGAAGAAAGGTGACGTGGTGCTGATGGTGGCCTTCGGCGGTGGACTCACCTGGGGCGCCTCGCTGATGCGTTTATAGGCTCCTCGCTGGCGGCGACTGGCCCTATAGAAAGGCTATTCGACAAAAAATTCCGCCTGCGAACGACTTCATCATAACCCGCTTGTGGTTGAATTCTTTTTGAGCACAAGATGTTGTGGTTGCCAGGAACGCATTGATATTAAAGGGTATCCTATTAAAGCCAAGTTTAATGAGATGCTGGTCCTAAGATCTCATTAAAGTTTTAGCCCATTTTCTTTAATGTAGCAGCAAAATGTGAAGTATCTTGAAGAAACACTCAAGATAAAAAGTCACATTTGGAATTCACTGAAGCGGCTTTGCGTTGGTGGACTTCATGTTCAAAACTCCAATTTTCAGGATAAACGATGTGGCCAAGGCCATCGAAAAGTCATATCCCGTGGCCAGCAAGCTTGTGACTTTGATGGAGAATAAGGGCCTGGCAAAAGAGTTGACCGGAAATAAAACGAACCGTGTTTATACTTATAAACCCTATCTCGATCTTTTCCACTCCTGATCGCCCCAGCTTATCTCCCCTCATACGGCGGCTTTGTGATCACCCTTTCGTCCTCCACCGAGGCGCCCACGGTGAAGTGATATATGTCCTGGAACACATCCCCCTCCAGCCCCAGGGTGGTGTGGAACACATCGTCGAAATAGCATCCGATCCCTGTGCCGCGAAAACCGGCCGCTTCCGCTTCCAGATACAGCGCCTGGCCCACGGCGCCCGCTTCCCAGTGGATCCGTCGATACCACCAGGGCCCGATGGCCAGCGGCCCATCGAACCTTGCCAGCATCCCGGCGGAGAAGATACCGTCGCCAGCTATATCCTGCTGGCAGGAAATCATCGCCGCCGTGCCTCGGGCGTCCATCTCCTTCAGCAAATATAATGGCAGGCCCTCAGGCGACGCCTTTGGAGGAGTCCATGCGTACTTGCCACCCAAGGCCGCTTTTAGCGTTTCCTCCTCGCCTGGGCGCCGAACCAGAATATATATGCCCGGCGCGAAGCCTTCTACCCTGTGGACAAAGAAAACCGGGTGGACATTGGCCAGCCAGGGGATCATGTCCCATGGCGCCTTGTCGGCGCGGGGAATGAGAGCGGAGGTGATTCGCACAAACTTTTCGGCGGGCATGGAGCTTGCCCCGTCATACGCCTGGCCGCTGCGGCGGGTCATGATTATATGGGCTGCCGATTTGTCACATCCGGAAAGGGGGAGCAAAGGGGCGTCAGGGGGAGGCGTAAAATCCTCCTCCGTGGCGGGCTTGAAAACCATCCGCGCGGCTTCGTCCATAACGGGCCATTCGTGGGCATGCCCGGCGCTTACGACACTTGCCCGGCCCCGCCATGAATCGTCCCTGGCGGCGTTTAAAAGAAAGTGCCTTGCGGCTCCGTCAAAGGTTTCATCCAAATCACCAGGCATATCCGGTCCGGTGGAGACGATTACCATGGCGTCCGGGTATTCGCTTTCCACGCCGATGTAATCCTCCTCGCGGCTTATGCCCATAAGGCTCGCCGCCATTCCGTCCGAAGCTCCGGTGGCCAGCCTGGCTCTCCAGCCCAGGGACGCGGCGGCGAACCGCAGGCAGAGAAGTGCATGGCCAACATCAAGCTGGCAGTATCGAAACGCCCGCTCGCCATATTTCCATGCCTCCCGCCAATGGATGGAGGTGAGCCCCACCAGAAATATTCCGTGGCTGTGGAACGGATTTACCCTTCTTTCGTATTCATCCAGCATCAATCCCATGGCTTCGGCGCCCTTCCCCAGCCTTTTTTCCAGGGCATGGCTGCCGCTGTCATAGTGGTACACACCTTCCTCCAGGCCCGGGGCGCCACCGGTGATTATGTAACCCTCCTCCGCGTGCAGGTTGCCGCTGGAGGGATTGACCCGCACAGCCCATCGGGCGCCCTGGTATTCTTTCCACGCCGCCAGCGACAGCGAGAGCTTCAAAAACAGGGAGACGCTCTCCAGGTTAAATCGACGCGGCTCCACTCTTGCTCCGCCGAAGAGGGCGTCGTATGGAGACGCTGGGTCATCCTTGATCAGTGGAAGCTCGATTCTCTCCGCGCCCTCGTACCTGCGGAACGGATTCGGTTGGGTTTCCCAATCCAGGTAGCCGGGACCCGCGGCGTATTGGTTCAGCCGATGCTTGGTCCGCTGATGATACTCCTTGATGTCGTCCATTGGGTTTGCCGCGGCCTTTCTTCAGGATTGGTTTTTGCTACATTTAATCTTAACGGAGGATTAACAGGAGCGGGGGAAATTCAGCCTGGCTTCCATGCCCCGGTAATCCACAAGGTTTGAAATCCACGTTTACCGGCCCCCCTCTCTCGCCTCGGCGATTATCGTCTCGGCGATCATCTCCCCCACGATCCGGGCGCCGTATGGGGAGAAGTGGCCATCGTCAATGAAATAAACATCGTTGATCTTGGCGCCAGCGGCCAGCCTGTCGCTTGGGTCCAGGCATGTCAGCCTGGTTTTTGCGCACAGTTCCATGAACTTGTTCCTCATGTTGCCTCTCTCCGGCTTATCCGGGTGGTATATATGCATGATATCCGGGATGTAGGCCACCAGAAACTTCAAGTCCCGCTTGCGGCTCTGGCTGTCTATCTGAGCCAGGAACTGGAACACAATATCCATGCGGCGCGCCTGTTTACCGGGATGCTCCAAAAGCTCCGGAGTCACGTCGGTGTGTGCAGTGGGGCTGGTGAGTTTGGTGTTTTTGATATCCGCCGACACCGCCGCAATAAATTTGCCGGGATAATGGAGCAATGAGATGTATCGCCATGTCCTGCCCAGCGTCCTGGCGATCAAAGAGGCCTTCTTGTCCATGAAGCAGCAATAGGTCATGCTGGAATTGTACAGGGGGGCCAGGTGCCTGTTCATCTCCTCCACATATTCCGCCGGAGCTTGGGACATCCTGGAGAAGTCCACTTTGCCATTAACCTCCTCATACACAGGCTTGGGGAGGTCATACCCCTCCTTTTCGCCGGTATACAGGATGTCGTTGCCATAGAACAGAAGAACTACCCACTCAACGTCTACCCTGTCGATCCATTGCATGAAGGTGGTGTACTCCTGGTCGGTGGAAAATGCGGTGACGCCGAAATTGTACACATACCCCCCAAGCCTGGCTGCCATTACCGCAGGTATCGTCTCCTTCTGCGTCAAAAACAGACCCTGGGTGAATGAATCGCCCAACAACATCGCCTTGCCCTTCATGGGCAGGTTCTTCTCTGCTTCCAGGGCCCGAAAACCCTCGCTAGTGTTGGCGTAAAACAACTCCGGCTCGGATTTGTGGCTTCGCCGGGTATAGGCGGTGAAGCCGGGCAGGAGCCTCCATCCCAGATCCACATCATGGATCGCCTTTTTCCGAAACACCTCCTTGGAGCGCAGGTTACCGTTCTGGGAAGTGAGCCATGGATAATACAGCTCCACATATAATGCCGTCCCCCCCAGGGCTGCCGCCGAGGCAAGAATAACCATGCTCCACATGGCGCCGTACATGGCCATGCGCCGGGCGCCCAGCCCTCCGCGCCGCACCGCCATGGTGTGATAAGCCGCCAGAGCAAGCGCGCCGAGCCAGAAGAGGACACTGTTCCAGGGCTCGGGCAGATGGCGCCAAAGCTCCCATTGCAGGGGAAGTTGCTCCACCTCAACGCTTTTGATGGCGATCCATGATCCGGACACCGGCCGGAACACCAACTCTCCCCCCTCCACCGGTGCGCAACCGGCGGGTACGCGAACCAGATACTCAGACTCGGTTCCTTCGGTTTCCCAGTTAGCCTCCGGCAGACCCCCGCCCGGCTTCACCTGGATATCCGCCAGTCGGCATGTTCCCGCGGTGACGGAGAGCCTGGGGGGGGCGGCGTCATGGCTTTCCATCAACATCAGCCTCACCCTGGCCTCGGATGCCCCGCTCACATTCACCCGTATTGTATCCTGCATCCCGGAGCGCCAGGTGTCCAGTGGACCTGGCAACTGAAATGGCACATTTGTTTCCGGAGCGGCCATTATCTCCACATGCCTGGGAAGAAAGCTTGCTCCGGCGAAAAGAAACAACACCAAAGCGTACATGGCGGCCAAGGGCCATCTGGGGCCAGCCCACCCCGGCCGGGAGGATATAAACACATGCCGCGCCGCCAACAACAGGCATGCGCCAGCGGTCCATGTGACTGCGGTCGCCTGGGGCCACAGATGCGGCTGGTCGCTCAGGTGGCTAGCCAGCGCCGCAGCCGCCAGAACCAGGGCAATATCCATAGCCCGCCCACTTGACCATCGGCCCAGGTGGCGCCAAGAGCCTGATGGCTGGGAGCCCAACGGCTGGGAGAATTTCTCCTGGGTATTCATCAGGTTTTGTTTATAATCCCGGGTTTTAGGGTAATCGATATTTTAGCAGGAAGGGGGAGCGCTGTGACCAGCGCGAAACAGAAGCTTTTCCTGTTTCTTGATCGATAATCAGGTGGTCGAACACTACGGTGCGATCCTTGCCGTATTGTATGGCCTGATAATGGCTTTGTCCACCCGGCTCAATGTCGCATCCTTAGGCGCACTGATACATTCTCCGGGATTGGCCAAGGGAAGTGACGCAATGGCCATGCCACAGGCGCCGCCCGCCATATATGTTTATAATGTAGATCCCGGCGATTCATCCCGAAACCCGTTAAACACCGACGGGCTTATTCGCCAAACAATGTTCATACACATGGAGAAAATAAATGACAGAGAACATCGACAATCTGAAAACGGCCTTCGCCGGAGAGAGCCAGGCCAACCGCAAATACCTGGCGTTCGCAAAGCAGGCGGATAAGGACGGATATGCGGTGATCGCCCGGCTTTTCCGCGCTACCGCAGAGGCGGAGACCATCCACGCCCTCGGCCATTTGAAGGCGATGGATATGATAAAGACCACCGAAGCCAATCTGGAAGCGGCCATCGCCGGGGAGACTTATGAATTCACCGAAATGTATCCCCCCATGTTGCGGCAAGCCGAGGAAACCAACCATAAGGCCAAGGTCATGTTCAAGTACGCCATGACTGTGGAAAATGTCCACGCGCAGCTGTACAAGAAAGCGTTGGAGGCTGTCCGGGCCGGCAAGGATCTGGAGGATATGGAAGTCTACCTGTGCCCCATATGCGGGCATATCGAGTTTGGCAAGCCTGACGGCAAGTGCCCAGTGTGCAACGTGGCGAACGACAAGTATGAAAAGGTGGCCTGACCTTAGTGGCCAACAGGCGCCTGGGCGGGTTCGATCCTCCGGGCGTGACTTGAGTTATAATCGACAGCTTCAATGTAGCTGATATGGGGATTTGAATGCTCGTTATGCAAAGTGTGTTCGGCTTTTTCGCCCTGGCCGCCATCGCCTGGGCTCTCAGCGAGAGCCGCCGGGAGATCAGCTTTAGACATGCGGCCGCGGGGATTGGCGCGCAGTTCGTCCTGGCGCTGATCCTGTTCAAGGCGCCCGGCGCCCAGACTGCGTTTTTGACGCTCAACAAGGTGGCCCTGGCCCTGGAGGCCTCCACCCGGCAGGCCACCTCCTTTGTATTCGGCTATGTCGGCGGCGGCCCGGCGCCCTTTGACGCCACGGCCCCGCATAACGGATTCGTGCTGGCGTTCCAGGCGTTGCCGCTGATACTCGTGGTCAGCGCCCTGTCGGCGTTGCTGTTCCACTGGGGGATATTGCCCATGCTGGTGCGGGGCTTCGCCTGGGCGTTGCAAAAAAGCATGGGCGTTGGCGGAGCGGCGGGGCTCTCCGCTGCGGCAAATATCTTCGTCGGCATGGTGGAGGCGCCGTTGCTGGTGCGGCCATATCTGCAAAAGATGACCCGCAGCGAGCTGTTCCTGGTTATGACGTGCGGCATGGCCACCATAGCCGGCAACATGATGGTGATCTACGCTGGAATCCTGGGCCCAGTGATCCCAGACGCCCTGGGGCACATCATGGTCGCCTCGATCATCAGCGCTCCGGCCGCCATCACCATTGCCCGGATAATGATCCCGGAAAGGGGAGAAGCCACCGCCGGGCGCATGGAAACTGAAAAACGACATGCCGGCGCCATGGACGCGGTGACCCAGGGGACCGCCGATGGGCTCTTCCTGGCGCTCAACGTCACCGCCATGCTGATCGTGCTGGTGGCGCTGGTGGCGCTGGGCAACTCGTTGCTCTCCTGGATCCCGGCCATGGGTGGCGAGGCGATCACCTTGCAGCGGATTCTCGGCTGGCTGATGGCGCCTCTCGTATGGCTGATGGGAGTTCCATGGGATCAGGCGGTGACGGCTGGCGGGTTGATGGGAATGAAAACCGTGCTCAACGAGTTCATAGCCTACCTGTCCATGGCCCAGCTGCCGGAGGGCACATTGAGCGAGAGGACCGAGCTGATCATGACCTACGCCATGTGCGGATTCGCAAACCTCGGTTCGCTGGGGATCATGATAGGAGGGATGGGCGCCATGGTCCCGGAAAGAAGGGATGAGATAGTGCAACTGGGATTTAGGACCATAGTCTCCGGGACGCTGGCCACGATGATGACCGGCGCCCTTGTTGGGATATTGAGCTGATCGACCACAGAATGAACCACGGGCGCATAATAAGTTGAATCGCCCATGTCAAAATCTCATCTTATCGTAATACGTTCAAATTAACCGGATATGATTGATGACCGAAAAAATTAACATGGCGCTCGACTATTTCCCATACGCCACCCTGGCCCCGCTGGCTATCGTGGTGGCGCTGCTCCCCTTTCTCCCCCAGCCACACCTGCTGGAAAAGCTGATCATGCTGAAGAATGGAACCCTCTCCAAACCGATAGACATATTCGACCTCTTCATGCATGGCACACCCCTGGCCTTGTTGATGGCCAAGGCCGCCAGGGATTTTCTTATCAGGTAGCATCCAGTCCCCTTGCCGGGGCGTTTATCTTGTGATATTTCTATATCCGCGCCACGACGATCCAACACCATTTGGACGGATTGGGCGGTGGAATATTCAGTTGCGCTGATTAAGTCATTTCCGCGGTCTTAAACGTCCCCTTTGCGTTATAATGGCCGCTGAAAACCATATCATCGGAACTCGGCATGGACATGAACTCACGCTCCGGCTTTCAGGACCAGTCAGTCGGCGAAAGGACACCCGTTGTTCTCATCGGCTTTGGCCTCATAGCGGCGGGTCTGGTGGTGTTAATGTTCCTGGGGAGTGAGCTGCTGGGGGTGTACAACGATCCGGCCAAGCATCACTTCGTGGTCAAGATATCCGGGGCCATGGCGGGGGCGGAAGTGAAAATTGAGAACAAAACCGTCTCCATCAACCAGCCCTTTGCCCTGGGAATCGCCGTGGTCCTGCTCATCATGTTCGCCGGTCTGGGAGTCTCCATCGCCTCCATGCTCATCTCCTCCGGCGGCAGGATGCTCTCTCCGGAGATAACCAGCGAACTTGCCAAGATCAATATCAAGTTGCAGGAGATGGGCGCCCAGCGTTCCTACGGGTCCGGCGCCGGAAACACTCCGCCGGACTAGCGCGCCCGCAGGGGCTGTTGCTGTTGCTCCTGGTTTTTCAAATAACCCCATTTCGACAGGCGGCTGAGGGCGTATTGCCCCTGCTTGCTGCGGCTGTCGGCCTGGGCATACCGCATATACTCCCTGGCGGCCAGGCGCGTGTCCCCCATTCCCTCGGCGGAAAGGCCCTTCATGAACACGGTGCTGGGATTACCCGGCAGCATCCCCTCGTATCGGCTGAAGGCGTTGTAGGCGGCGCGATAATCCTTGGAGTATAGGCTGGCCATCCCCAGCACATGGCCAGACTGCGGCTCGGAAGGTTTCACCTGCTGGGCCCGCTGGGCGAAGTCGCGCGCGTTCTTCGGCTTTTGCTGGGCCAGCTGGCATTTGGCCATCATCATCAGGCCGGCGTAATCGTCAGGAGCTATCTTCAGGGCGCCGGAGAACTCTTTTTCGGCGAACCTGTATTGCTGCTTCGTCATGGCCGCTTCCCCTTTTTGCATCATATCCAGGGCCGGCTTGATCTTGCGAAGGGAGGCGGTGGAGTCCATATGCCTCTCCCTGCCCAGTTTCAGCCCCTTTGCGTCCATGTATTGGGTGGTGGCCCGGGATACCGCCGTTGCGTATCGCTCATCGCTCATGGGATGGCTGGCGAACATCATATCCAGGGCGTTCGGCTTCTTCTTTTGCATTCCGCGTAAAAGGTCCATCAGGCCCACCATCCCTTTGGGATCGTAACCCGCCCTCACCATGTATTCCATGCCCAATTCATCCGCCTGGCGCTCGTCATCCCGGCTGTACTTGGCCAGCAAGGCCCCTGCGCCGAGCGCTCCGAGCCCCGCCGCCAAAGGCCCCAGCCTGTCGTCACTGGAAGCGGCCACTATCACAAGCCCCACCACGGCAATCTGGGTCAACATGGCCTTGGACATGCGCGATGAAGTGTGCCTGGCGTTCACGTGGCCGATCTCGTGCCCCAGCAGAGCAGCCAGAGACGCTTCGTTCTCCAGCGAAGCCATTATCCCGCGAGTGGCGGCGATGGTACCACCGGGGAAGGCGTATGCGTTGACATAAGTGGCGTCCACCACGTTGTAGTTATATGGCATGTCCGGACGGTGGCTGAGGCGGGAGAGCCCGATCCCTAACTGGGATATGTATGCGGACATCACCGGATCGCTGGAAGGGCCGTAATCCGCGGATAACTGGTGCGGCGCGTTTTTCTTGTCTATGTCGATCTCTTCGCCCCGCCCCATCAGCATCAGCTGGTTCTGCCCTGTGACGGGATTTGTGGCGCATCCGGTGATCACATAGGCCGACGCGGCCGTCGCCGCCATCAGAAAGTCTCTGCGGGAAAAAACGTCGTTTTTGTCAGTTTTTATCAGTGGACCGCTCATACTGTCCTCCAGTAGTTGAGTTAATAACTCCTTTCGCGCCGACAAGCCTATTCTATCGCCGACCTCTCATGATATGAACCATAATTCACCTCCCATATATATGAACGGATACGATCCTGGAATTACTCCCCAAGCGCTTTTTTAAACACATCCGCGTTGAACCGCATCATCTCGAAATACCCTTCCCGCCCCGGCGCGCCTCCTATCGGGTCCGCAATGCCCACAGCCACGCCCGTCTCCTCGGCCAGCGTAACAGCCAGGCGGGGCGATAGTTGCGGTTCGGCGATCACAGCGGCGACGCCCTGTTTTTTTAGCAGGTCCACCAACTGGGCCATCCTTCGGGCAGACGCGGCTTTGCCCGGCGACTCCTCTATCACGCCCACCTGGCGCAGTCTATAGCGCCGCGCGAAATACCCCCAAGCGCCATGAAGCGCCACGAATCCATCGGTGACCCCGGAAAGCTTCTTTTTGATTTCCCCGTCCAGATCCAGAAGGTCGCGCTCCAGCGCCTCCATCCTTTTCGCCAGAGCCGCTTTCTCCTCCCCGGTGGCCTTTTCGGCCATCCTGGCGGCCATATATCTGGCGGCGTCCACCATCATAATTGGATCCAGCCAATAGTGCGGATTGGCGGCGCCATGCCCATGATCCGGGTGATCGCTCTCTTGGCCGTGGCTTGGCCCCGCTCCGATCAATGTTTTTTCCTCCAGCGCCGCGGAAAGGTCCATGACATCGGCTTGACTCTTCCCAGCGGCCCTGGCGATTTTCGTGACCCAGTTGTCGAGCCCCAGACCGGCCATCACCACGAAATCCGCCTCCCCGATTTTCCTGACCACGCCTGGAGTGGACTCATATCCATGTGGGCTTTGCCCCGGCTTTAGCATCACGGTCACTGTGGCGCCAGGCCCGGCCAACCTTTCGGCAATCTGGGCGAAGGGGGTGATGGTGACCACCACGGAGGGGGCCTGGGCCCAACCGCGCCCGGAGGACAGCAAGATGGCCATGGCCAATATAACCATAATGCGTCGCTTCATTTCCACATTCCCTTTGTTTCACCGGTACATTACTTCATTCTTTTGGGCTCGTCCAGTTGTCAAACCGAGCTCTTCGATCTATACTCGATGACTTGCCGGTTTTTTAATTTTAAATCGGAAAATGGTTTTACAGAAAAGTTATTTTAAATACTCAAGAGGTGAATTTCCCCGGCCGGAGCTGGAAAATATATCATCTCGATAAATAGATGGAAACCGTGCAATGAAAATCGATCCTACCCATGTGGAGGCGCCAAAAGAGGAAATCGAACGCATAAAGCTGGAATACGGCTGCAACCAGGAGGAAGCCGTCCGGGCGTACCTGACCGCCAAGCAGTCCTCCGAGGCAAACTACAGCCATACCCTGGACTCCTGCCTGGGCTTGCCGAAGGAGCACCACGCCCGGATTTTAAAGATCAAGTTGCACACTCCATCGGAGATAAAGGTCCATCTGGATAAGTACGTTATCGGACAGGAGGATTATAAAAAGCGGCTCTCCGTGGCGGCGGCTTATCATTTCGCCATAGTCCGCGCCATCACGGAGGGGCTGGCGGAGCGCTCCCAGATCAAAAGGTTCCGCAAAAAGAACACCATCATCGCCGGGCCATCCGGCTCCGGGAAAACCTATTGCGCGGAAATATTGGGCGACCTTCTGGAGGTGCCCACCCTGATCATAGACTCCACTGACTACACAGAGGCGGGCTATGTGGGCAAAAGCGCCGACGACATGGTGCGCGAATTGATCCAGATCGCCCCCGGCGAGACGAAGAAAGAAAAGGCAGTATTCATCGAGAGCAATGGCGGACTGATATTCATAGACGAGATCGACAAGAAGGCCAAGGACGGTAAGGTGATAGGCCACGACATCTCCAGGGAGGGATTCCAGCGCTCCGTGCTGAAACTGATCGAACGGAAGCATATCTCCGTGGACGACCCGATGAGCCCCGCTTCCCAGATCCAGGATGTCATAGACCAGCAGCGGGGTATGGGCGGCGCCCAGTCAAAGCGAAAAAGTTCCATCTCCACGGAGAACATTCTCTTCGTGTTGGGGGGCTCATTCCAGCGGTCGGAGGAGAACCTGGAGCAGATCATAAAGAAGAGAATAGAGAAGGGCTCTGGCAGATTCAAGGAGGATGGCTCCGTCACCATCACCGGGTTCGTCAACAGCGACAAGCGGCAAGTCGAAGACAGCCGCAACTATTTCAGCGAAGCGGAAGCGGACGACTTCATCCGGTTCGGCCTGATCCCGGAGCTGGTGGGCCGCGCGCCGGTGCGCACATATGTGAACCCGCTATCGAAGAACGACCTGGTCCGCATCATGACAGAGACCGCGGATTCTGTGCTGGAGCAATATATTTTCGAGTTCTCCCTTTTTGGTATAGATATCAACTTCACACCCGACGCCATCGAATGGGTGGCCGAGCAAGCTGAGAACAAGAAAACAGGGGCCCGGGCGCTGATTTCCGTGTGGGAGAATCTGCTCACCGATTTCCAATTCGAGCTGCCAGGCAGCAATTTCAAGACACTGGAAATATCCAGACAGGTTTGCCTGGCGCCCAGAGACCATATCCTGGCCATGCTGGAGCAGTCGCCCCTGGTGGATTTTGTCGAGAAGTTCAAAAGGGATCATGGTATCGAGCTTGTCATCCCGGAACCGGTGGAGAGAAAAATCAAGAAATACGCAAAGACCCACTCCATACCCATCTCCACCGCCCTGATTCGCCTTCTTTCCAGGGCATCGGCGCTAAATTATATGAACCTGAAAGGAGAGTTCGTCGTAACCGAGGAGATGCTGGACAATCCGAAATATTTCGACGACCTGTATGTGCAGTGGCACCAGAGGCAAATGGAAATGCAGGATGGCAATTCCGATACGCCCGAATAGACCAGGACCGTCCGGTTATTACCCAGATACAGATTCCCTGGCGCGGGGCGAGAGTGAACAACAATAGTTCTTTGAAGGCGTTATAGTGGATTTAATCAAGACCCTTTTGCCGCCGGGCGCCCAGGTAATCACCTTGACCACTGACGATGGGGTGAAACTGGCCGGATATTACTCAAAAGCCGATGGCTCCAAATGCCTCACCATTATCATCCACGGGCTGGGGCGCTCCCACCTGGCCATGGCGGACCGGTGGAACGCCGTGTATCCGGAACTGGGATCGGTCCTGTTTCTGGACCTTCGAGGTCATGGGCGCTCCAGCCGCCGCGCGCTGGTCACCTTTGGCGACAATGAGGCGCTGGACGTGAAGGCGGCGGTGGATCGGTTCCGCTCCGAGTACGATTCGATTGTGCTGTGGGGCACTTCCATGGGAGCGGCCGCCTCGCTCCGATATGCTGGGGCCGGCGGCAAGCCGGACGCCCTGATTTTAGAAGCAATGTACCACTCCTTTGACGACGCCATAGACACCCGCGCCGACCTGTGGCACGCGCCCAGACGCACCATGGTCCCCCTGGTCAAGTTTCTTTTTCGCCATATTTTCCGGATAGACTTTGATGGGCTCTGCATGCCGCGGATTCTCGAAAAGCTAAATGGCATGCCTACGCTGCTGGTCCAAAGCCGGGAGGATGAAAAAGTTCCCATGGGATCTTTTGAGAAGCTTAAAGCCGCCCTTGGCCCCAAGGGCCAGGTTGTTCTTTTCGACCAGGGCGCCCACGACAGCATCTATCGCACCAACCGCGAAGAGTATATGAAAGTGGTCAGGGAGTTCATCGGCTCCATGGGCGGCTGAGGCGCCATCTACCTTTCGTTGTGGCGGAGCGACCTGTTCATGTTTACGCGGCTCGGCTATTGTTGCTTCTGTCTCCCGCCTTTGTTAGACTGACCACGACTACTAGATATATGGAGGCCGATGGCCGTGTTCCGCAAGATATTGTCCACTTCCATGATGGCGCTGGCTCTGGGCGCTTCACCTCTGTGGGCCGTGGAGTTTCCCGAAAAGCCCCAGGATACCGACTGGTACGTGGACATGGCGGAGATGATCGACGCCAACGCCGCCACGGAAATAAACAAGATAGCCGTGGACCTGTGGGTCAACGAGGATATTCCGGTGTACGTGGTCACCATCCCCAGCCTGGCGGCCATGGACGCGGCGACCCTCTCCGTGGATGGCTACGCCACGGAGCTTTTCAATCATTGGGGCATCGGCTCGGAAGAACGCAACTACGGTATGCTGCTGCTGGTTTCCCGGGGCGACCGGCGCGCGCGCATAGAGCTTGGCGCCGAATGGGGGCGGGATCATGACCGCTCCATGCAGCAGGTGATGGACAAGCTGATCATTCCCCAGTTCAAACGGGGGGACCACGCCCTGGGAATCGTTGACGGGATCAGGGGGATGGACTCCGTGGCCAGGGGGCTGGCCCTGCCTCAGCCGACGGCGCCCTGGTGGCTCCTTCCGTTGATGATCGCGGTGGGCGCCGGGCTGATCTTCCTGATATACAACCTGTTCAAAACCGGCCGTAGCGGATGGGCCTGGGCGCTGATCGTGGCGCTGGGCGTGGCTTTGTTCTTTATACTAAGAAACGCAGGGCAAAGTTCCGGCTCCGGCGGCGGGTTCGGCGGAGGATTCTCCGGTGGCGGCGGCGCCAGCGGGTCTTGGTGATACATATGACAAAAGCGAGCGATATTTTTGACGCAGATAGCCGGGAGAAAATACGGCTGGCGGTGATAGAAGCGGAGAAGACCACTGGCGGGGAGATCGTACCGGTGGCTGCCACGGCTTCCGGCAGATACGACAGGGCGGAGGACATCTTCGGATTTGTGGTGTCACTGGTCGGGCTTTCGGCGGCGTGGCTGGTGTGCGCCCGGCTACCTGAAGAGGGAAACTGGGCCGTGAACTCCATGGCCACGCAATTGCCCCTGTGGGCGGCCCTGCTCATTCTGCTGGTTCTCTTCTCCATCGGCGCGGCGCTGGCCAGCAGGTTTCCAGCGCTCCGGCTCCCCTTTATTACCAGGACGGAAATGAACGCCGAAGTTGAGCGGGCTGCGGCGGCGGCTTTCCACAACTTCCGCGCCCATGGGACGGCGTCCCGCGTGGGAGTGTTGATATATGTGTCGCTGTACGAGAGGACGGCCAGGGTGATCGCGGACGATTCCGTGGCGGATAAAGTGGCGCCTGAAGCGTGGGCCGAAGTGGTGGCGCTGATTACGGATGGGATGGCCAAAGGCTCCCCGGTGGAGGGTATGACCTCGGCCATAACCAGATGCGCAGTGGCGCTAAGCGGGCCTTTCCCCCGGCTGGACGGGGACGTGGATGAGCTTTCCAACGAACTGCGCATAGTGGATTGAACCAGCCCCAGGCTGATAGCCGTTTTTAATACCCTATGTCCGTCCAATTGGATAACATGGTCATATACACGGAGGATTACCGATGGATATCGTCGATCAATTAGCCCTCTCCATGGGAGCGGCCTGGACCTGCGGTGTAAACCTGTACGCCACAGTGGCGGTGCTGGGGATCATGGGGCTCACGGGGCACATCGTCCTGCCCGAAGAGCTTCTCTTCCTTCAAAGCCCGGAAGTGATCGCCATCGCAGGGTTCATGTATTTCGTCGAGTTCTTCGTGGACAAGACTCCAGGCGCCGATTCAGCCTGGGATGCGGTCCATTCCTTTATCCGTATCCCGGCTGGCGCGGTAATCGCCGCCCAGGCCATGGCGCCGGTCAGCCAGGAGGCCCAGTTCATCGCCTTTTTAATGGGAGGCGCCATCACCACCTCCGCCCACGGTACCAAGGCGGCCACCCGGCTGATGATCAATACCTCGCCGGAGCCTTTCAGCAACTGGTTCGCTTCCATCGCGGAGGATGTAACCGCTGTCGGCGCGCTATGGGTCACCTTTAACCACCCATACATCATGATCGGCTTCGTTATCGTTTTCTTTCTTTTCGCGCTTTGGATCACGCCGAAGATCTTTCGCGCCTTCAAGACTATCCTGGGGAAGCTGGCGGCTTTCCTCTCGCCCAAGGAAGCGGGCCCGCCCACAGTCACCACGGAGCCTCCCGCGACGCCAGGCCCCGATCCTGGAGGTGGGGCCCAGTCCGGCTGACAAGCGAAGCTTTATTGCGGCTTCAGGAACGCGTACTTGATGGAGTAGCAGGCGGCCAGGTCTGCGCAGTAGTAGCTTTGCAGTTCGAATTTCACGAAATCGCCTCTACCGGTTTTCATCACATAGACAGCCTTCCGCGGGTTGAGCTTATGGGTCAAGAAATTGTAGTCATACCATTTTTCCAGGGCCGGGTTCTTGTTCTCCATGATGTTCTCCGTGGTCACATCCTTGTAGTAACCGAGCTTCGGTGGCACTGTCACCGAGTCAAAGGACTGGGCCATGGTGACGGCCACCTCGGCTTTCCCCGCTTTCCCCGTGGCGCCGCCGTTTGTCAGGATCTTCGAGCGGCGCAGGACCAGATCCCATCGATCCGAATCGGCGGCGATCTTGTCCGCGGCGAATATCCTCATCTCGCCAAAACTGAAATGGATCCACTTTATCCTGTCGGAGGCGTCTATGACATATGTCGAGGTCTGGTAAGATGGCTCTCCAGATTCCCGTGGCGCGGGATTGGCGGCGATCATCTCCTCCATGCTTTTTTCCTGCTGCGCCTTTTCTATCTCCGCCTGGGCGGCGGACTTTTGCACAAAGCCCTGGACCCACCACGCAGCCACTCCGGCAAACAGGATTATATTCACCACTATGAAAATCCGCAGTCCTATGGAGACAGACGGCCCCTTGTCCCTTTCCTGCTCCGAACCTTTTTCATTCTCTGTCATGTCACAACCTCTCCACATCCGGATCACTGTCCGGATGACCTTGCACTGTTTTTCAAAACTTGATATGGATAAACCGGAGACTGGGTTTCCCCTTATACGAGGATAACATTTCGCCCGCGATTTTGATTTTTAATCTCGCTGGAGCCTCCCCCTGTATGTTAGTCTAATTCAAAAAAGGGGCGATGCCGGACCGGTCATGCGCAGAGCCGGGATACCAGGCGATTTTCTTGTTTTTTTGGACATTATCCATGGACACCATCTGGACGCTTAAAGTCAGCGATCCCATAGCCAAGAACGCGGATGAGCATGTTTTACGCAAAAATCCGATTCTGCTGGGGCGCTCCAGTGAAATGGACCTCAGATTTACCAGGAGGAAGATATCCAACCGGCACCTGGTCCTGACGTATGAGGACGGAAGGGTCTACGTGGAGGATCTGGACAGCACCAACGGCACATTCATCTACAAAAAGGGGATGTGGCTACGCATCCATGGCAAGTTGAGGGCTCGCCCCCCGATCCTCATCAACGTGGGCAAATCCCTGAACATCGTCGTGAAGGTGGCCGAGGAAGGAGCGGTGGTCCGAGATGGAACAGACCCGGCCCTGGACCTTTCCTGGCTCAATAAAATAGATCCGCATTCCTCATTCGTGGAAAACATCCAGGAGGTGGAGACATTCGAGGCGATTTTAGTTCTGGATCTCTGCCACTCGTCGGAGATGGCTCAGGCCGACGAGAAAATGGCGTTTCACATGAAGAAGAAGCTTAAGGATATCTGCGAATGGGCCTTCAGCCAATTCAACGCCAGGTTCATAAAAAGCACCGGGGACGGATACCTGACAACCTTCAGCAAGCCGGGCTCCGCTCTTTTCGCGGCGAAGGATATCCTCACTGTCCTCAAGCAGAGAAATGAGAGAACAAGCAATCCCCCCATCCAGGTGCGGGTGGCGCTGCATATAGGCAACACGTACACCATCGACGATGCGAACCAGGACATTCATGGCAACGATGTGAATATCACTTTCAGGATGGAGGGGGTGACGGAGGACGCTTTCGACTCCACAAGCGTGAGCCTGCCCATGACCGATCGCATCTTGTGCTCCAAGGAGTTTCACTCCTCCGTCTGCAATGATGAATCGATCACTTCGGAATTCAGGTTCCACCTTATCGGCGGCGCCACAATGAAGGGGATAAAGAAGCCAAAAAGCCTCTACCTGGTCACCCCGCTAAGTGGGAATGGAGAGCAAACCTCACCCCCCATTGGTCCCTGATCCCGCACACCACGGCCAGCGGACGCCCCGTGGCGGCCGCCTGTGCGCGCAAAGCCTTATACTTTCTGGAGTTCCGACCTTTTCACCCGGACACGTTCGCCGGAGGGAACGGTCATCAGAACAAAAAGCCCGGAATGGTATTCCTTTTCGGTGCACTGATACTCAGTGTCCTTGGTCAGCGCTACTTCGGCGCCTTTGCTGGTCTTGGCGCTCTTCGTCTCACCGATGTACTTGACCCTCATTCTCCCCCTTGTGTCGGAAAAGGTCACCTGGTCACCTGCTTTCATTTTTCCCCTCCAAAAAATTGGTTAATATTGTATCTTACCGCGCCTATGCTTTCGATTTTTCCTTGAAGAACAGATGCTCAACATGCGGGAATTTGTCTAACATGTGAGGAAAATGCATCGCTTCACCGAACCGGTCGTTGAAGTCTTCCTCCAGCGCCAGTTCCACATACTCCACCTGCCTGGCGATCAGGTCCGCCTCCGCCCTCTTCTCCGTGTTGAGCAGGGCGATACGAGCGCCATCACCGGCGGCGTTACCCAGAAACACCACCTTGGCCAGGTCGCAATCCGGGTACATGCCGATCACCATTGCCTGTTCCTTGTCCACGTGGCTGCCGAAGGCGCCGGCTATGGCCAGCCTGTCGAAGCTCTCCACCCCCAGCTTACGCATCATCATCTGACAGCCGGAGTAGAGCGCGCCCTTGGCCAGCTGGATGGCCCGCACGTCCTTCAGGTTTATGGTGATATCCTCTTCGATAGCCGTCTCATGACTCCAGGCCACCACATACTCCATCACTTTCGATTTCCCCATTCTAATCCTGGGGGATGAAAGATCCGGATTGAACTGGCCGTTTCGTCTGATGATCCCGGCCTTGAACATCTCCGCTATCCCGTCGATGATCGCCGAGCCACAGATACCCTTGGCCTGCATGTCCATCTTGCCATCGCTCCACTTGTCGCTGCCAATCACCTTGAAGCTGCACTCCAGAGTTTGTGGCTCGATCTGGATGTCCTCTATGGCCCCCGGCGTGGCGCGGATGCCATATTCGATCTCGCCCCCTTCCAAGGCCGGCCCGGTGGCGGTGGAGCAGGATATAAGCCTGTTCTTGTTTCCGAACACCAGTTCGCCGTTGGTGCCTATGTCTATCAGCAAGGTCATCTCTTCCCGCTTGTGGGGCTGGTCCGCTATCAGGCACCCCACGTTGTCCGCCCCCACAAATCCCGCCTCTATCGGCAGGATATGAACATTGCCGGAAGGGAGGATGTTTATCCCCAAACGGTCCGCCTTGATATCCAGCGACCGATGTATCACCGGGGCGAAGGGAGCGGCGCCCATATACTCCGGATTGAGCCCGAGCAGAATATGGTGCATAGCGGAATTGCCCACCAGCGTCACCTCGCTGACATCGTTCTGGACATACCCCAGCTTTTCCGTGGCGTTTTTCACCAAACGGTTTAGCCCCTCGATGATGGTGTCCTGCAGTTCCTTGAGCCCGGTGGAGGGATTGAGCATGCAGTAGGTGATGCGACTCATCACATCCTCGCCGTATTTCACCTGTGGATTCATCATGCTCTCGGTGCCCACCACCTCTCCTGTTTCCAGGTCGGTCAGGTAGGCGGCCACCGTGG
>JAOUMU010000189.1 GCA_029881335.1 Nitrospinota bacterium
GGGGTGGAGCCGGAACCCCTGGTGGAAGGGGGCACCGGATCGGCCTCGGAGGATCCTGTCACTCCTGAATTCTGGCCAGACAGGCATGAGGCAGGCACCATCAACACCCCAGGCGTTGCTGGGCTCCTGGCAGGGATCAGATATCTTTCCGCCAGGGGGGTGGAGAGCATCCGGGAACATGAGACCACCCTATGCGCCATGCTGATCGAGGCCCTGGGCAATCATCCTGACATACAGATGTATCCTCCCTATGACGAGTCAAAAAGAGCCAGCCTGCTGTCGTTCAATGTGAGGGGAATGGACTGCGCCACCGTGGCCAATCTGTTGGACCAGAAACATGTGGCCTCTCGCGCAGGATTGCATTGCAGCCCCGAGGCGCATCGTTTCATGGGGACGTTTCCCGGAGGTGCGGTGCGGGTCAGCCCAGGGCCTTTCACCACAAAAAAGGAGATCCGCCTGTTTATATCCACCCTCTTCGGGATCATTGGCGGAGCATGAGCCACCCGATGGTCTATGCCGTGTTCGAGAACACCCACTCCACACTGCGGGCGGAGAATATATTTAAAGAGGGCGGCCTGGTGGTCCGGACCGCCATGAAGCCCTCCGGTATCGGCGCCGGTTGCCAGATGGCGCTCACCCTACCGCGGGTGTCGGCCACGCTGGCGGCGGTCCTATGCCGGGAAGCTGGCATGCGCGCGCCCTTATTCTTCACCAAAGGCAAGGATGGCAGCTGGGAAGAAATATCGGGCGCCGAAGGTCAATAGCGCCGCTGTTCACTTTCTTTGGAGCTTACGCTTTGGCTCATACACCTCCACAAGCTTATCGAATGTCATCTCCCATTCATAGGCGCTCAGGCCCTCGGGCTTGACGTATCCTTCTATGGTGACCCTTTTGCCGAAATGGTCCTTAATCGCCTCGTAGTCCGGGTCCTTCACATAGTAGGTGCTCTTTTGCCCTCTTTTCCGTGTTTCCACCACCAGCTGAACCTGGCCATCGCCGTATTCCATCAGCACCCCCGTCACCTTGGTCAAGCGGGCGTCCGGCTTACGATTCACCTTTGCCTCCGTGGCGTGGAGGACCACCGGCATAGCGTTTTTCGGGATGGCGATGATAATATAATAGATCCTTTTCTTGTTGGACTTTCTTCCCATCAGGCGTTCGTGGCGGTATGACAGGTTGACTATTACCAGTCCATCTTCCGACTCCTCAACCCCTTTGACTGTCATGCTGAAATAATCCAGAGGCTGGGAGAATATGGCGATCAGCATCTTTCCTGAGTAATTGAACTTGCGGAACTTGCGCTTTACCTGCCCCAGCCTGTACGCGTCATACCTCCCCTTCATGGTCTCATATTCCCCCATGGCGCGATCAAACTCCTCGGCGGAACGTATGGTCCTCAGGAAAGGGGGGCGAAGGTTCGGCTCTCCGGATAGGTTGGTGGTGAAATACCCCTCGTCCTTTTCAAATATCCTGACGTTGCCCGCCACGGCGGAGCTACCCCCAAACAGAATAATAGTAACTAAAGATAAAAGGTATATAGACATATCTGGTCGTGAATGGCTCATCCGTTTCCGTTAGTTAATGGAAGGTTCATGATTCTTGACAAGCCGCCTTGCAGGCTCTTGCCGAAGTGGTTGTATGCCTTTTCAGTGGCGATCCTGCCCCGGGAGGTGCGCTGAACAAAGCCCTCCTGGATCAGGTAGGGCTCGTACACATCCTCTATAGTGTCCTTGTCCTCGCCGATGGCGGCGGCGATAGACTCTATCCCCGTCGGCCCCCCGCCGAAATCGTTGATGAGGGTCAGCAAAAGCTTTCGGTCCATCTTGTCGAAGCCCTCCTGGTCCACCTCCAGCATCTTCAGGGCCGCATCCGCCACCTCCCTGGTAATCGCGCCATCGGCCCGAACTTCGGCGAAATCCCGAATGCGGCGCAGCAGCCGGTTGGCGATCCTGGGTGTGCCCCTGCTACGGGAGGCGATCTCCCTGGCGCCTGGGCCGTCGATCCGGGTACTCAATATCCTGGCGGACCTGGTGATGATGGCCGCAAGCTCCTCGAAGGAATAAAAGTCGAGCCTGTGGATGATGCCGAACCGGTTTCGCAAAGGGGAGGTTAAAAGCCCGGTGCGAGTGGTGGCGCCCACCAGGGTGAAATGCGGCAACGCCAGGTTTATCGAACGGGCCGCAGGCCCCTGGCCGATGACGATGTCTATCTTGAAATCCTCCATGGCAGGGTAGAGGATCTCCTCCACCGTTGGGTTCAGCCGGTGAATCTCGTCTATGAACAGGGTCTCCCCCTCCTTTAGCCCGGTCAGGATCGCGGCAAGGTCACCTGGACGCTGGATCACGGGCCCTGCCGTGGTTTTCAGCGAGGAGCCCATCTCGGCTGCGATGATATGCGCCAGGGTGGTCTTTCCCAGCCCCGGCGGGCCGTGGAACAGGCAGTGGTCCAGGGTCCCTCGCCGGTTGCGGGCGGCGGTGATGAAAACCCGCAGGTTCTCCTTCAGCTTCTCCTGGCCAGTGTAATCATCCAGCCGGGATGGGCGCAGACCGGACTCGACACCGAGTTCATCAGCGGATTCGAAGGCCGGGTCGGTAAGACGTGTTTCGGACATTCACCAATTATAGGGCATATTCCCCCATAGTCCAAAACCACAAGATGATTTAGTGGCCTTAATCCGCCGGGGGGGGGGGGGGGCCTAGAAAACCC
>JAOUMU010000110.1 GCA_029881335.1 Nitrospinota bacterium
CCATCAGGAACACCTCCTGGGCCAGATCCTCCGCGCTGTCATGCCGATAGGTCATTCGGAACGCCACGCTCCATACAAAGTTCTGGTATTTATCGAACAGCTTTTCAAAAGCCATGGTGTCGCCCCCAGCGGCCATCTGCACCATCAAACGCTCATCATCCATCGCCGCAAACCTCCCCCCGGCGCCAATTATCCGATCCATCTCCCCCGCCGGGGCCTCTGTTATACGACTCATTGTATCTGTGTTTATAGCTGTCATAACTTTCTCTTTGCCAATAAGACACTTGAGTTGGAAAGAAAGTTCCCATCGGGATGTCTTATTATAAATACATATCTTCCTGTGGCGTGCATTATATATCTGGCTATAGTCACATCTGGTGTACGGTTTTAGGTCAACTAGCTGTGCGATTCTTTCGAGGAAATCCCATATCGGAAGACAACACACTGTATATAAGGCTATTACAACATGGCATGGGGTATGCATTCTATTCGGTTAGCCTGGCGATAGGGCAAGGGTAAACCGGTCCACCTGGCTCGATGACAATGAGCGACAAGAGAATTTAGATAAGTAGAATTTTAAGGAGATAAGAAATGACAATGCATTCACTTTACTTTTTAAGTTATGCCTTGATACTGACCATCTCCGGTTTGGTGATGGTCTCGGCGTACTACTCCCGCTTTAAAAGGGATGGCGCCCCTGTAAATTACGGGCTTCTGGCGGTAGTCTTTGGTGGCGCCTTGGCCATGTGGACGGGAGTGGCGGTCACTGAATATGTTTACAATCCCAACGTGATCAACGCTGGGTTTTCGATAGTTCTTCTGGCAACCTGGACCGGCGCCGCCTGCACAGGGCTGGCCAATAAATTCTCGAGGAAGCAGCCCAAAGCCAGGAAGCGGCCGACTATCAGGAAGCAGTACGCGACCGGATCGTATTAAGAAAGCTTCTTTCCGATAAAGGATTCTGGATAGGTGGTCCACCGGGCCACCTATCTTTTTTGCCCTGCCCGATTCGCCTCCTGAGTGCCCGGGATGATTATTAAACAAATAAGTTGAATACTTCCTTGTTAATCGTCATCCTCATATAAGCGTACATACAAAGGAGAGTTTGACTGATGCAATTGGCGAGAGTGAAGAACAGGCTGATCGCCAAATTGTTCACCAGGTTCCCTTCCCTGGCACGAGGCGCCGCCGCCAAGGTTCCCCCTTTAAGCTTCGACCAGACCCCCTGGGCGCCTTTCGACAAGCCGTTGGCCGAAGCCAGGATCGCCCTCCTCACCACCGGCGGGATCCACCTGCGCTCCGACACTCCTTTCGACATGACAGACTCCACCGGCGATCCAGTTATGCGGGTGGTTCCATCAGCCACGCCGGTGACGGAGATGATGATCACCCATGACTACTATGACCACACAGACGCGGACAGCGACATCAATATAGTCTTCCCGGTGGAGAGGCTGCGGGAGATGGTGGCGGAAGGCGTCATCGGCGGGGTGACAGAGCGTTTCTTCTCCTTCATGGGGCATATAGACCAAAACCACTTCCCCCGCTTCCTGGAGGATCAGCTGCCCAAAGTGGCCGCCATGCTAAAAGAGGATGGCGCCGACGCCGTGCTCATCACCCCTGGCTGAGGATTCTGCAACCGGTCCGGAGGACTGGCGCAAAGGGTCATCGAGGCGGAGGGGATCCCCACGGTAGGGATATCGATAGAACGCAAGTTCACCGAACAGATCCGCCCTCCGCGCGCGATATTTCTCAAGTGGCCCTACGGTCATCCCCTGGGGGAGGTGGGGAACGTGAAACAACATCGCGCCGTGCTGTGGGAGGCGTTCAAACTATTGCAGGAGGCCAGAGAGGCTGGGACGATAGTTGATGTTCCCTTCCGCTGGAGACGGGAGAAGTATTAGGGTTTCAGATCCCGGATCAGGCCCGCAATGACAACGCTTCGATACTCTCTGCTTCAATGTTCTCCGTGGCTGCCATTCCGGACTTGATCCGGGTCTTAAGCTGTATACCGGATGACACAAGCGCATCCACACCGCAATCCCCCATTTTAACGGAGCAGGTTCGCCAGCCGCCTGGAGGGAAACCATCCCTGCAGAAGGAGATTTTCGCCGTTCGCCACCCTCACTCCTTCCTCTCATACCCCTCCCCATAAACATCCCGCACTCTCTGCTTCGATGGGCGGTAGCCCAGCCCGGCGATCTTCATGTCCAGATCAGCAGACTCATCCCTGCTCGGGTTATCCTTAACACGCCGCCACACTTTCGGCGGGCGGGCGCCGGGAAAATTCCACTCGCACAGCCACCGGGCCACGGTGTTGTTGAACGACTGAGTCAGCGTGTCCGCGTCGTCACGGGCCACTTCCGCCCCCACGTCCCAATGCACCCGCGACTGCGAGTATGAAGACCCGCTCTGAAGGGTCATGGTCTGGGTCAGGATCACCTTGGCGATAGCATCGTTCATCCTGTCGTACAGCGCGGAGTACTCCGCCTGGCCACCCCTGGCCGCCTCGATCAGCTCCACCTGCATCCCCTCCGGCACGATTATCCCCGCGTCGGTGGAGATGGCGCGCAACGCTTCGAGCAGCTTTCGCTTCTCCTCGTCGCTGGCGCCCCGTGGAAAAACTCCCTTGGCGGTGGGGGAGCCATATTTGTCCAGAAACCTCAACCAGCTTTTCATCCCCCCGCGCTTGAAAAACACAGGCCAGTAGAGCCAGTGGGCCAGCCCCAGGCCATAGGGATTGTCCCCATGATCCGCCCCGGTGGAGAAGACCCAGAATTTCCGCTCCGGCATCGGCTCCCCTTTCAGATTCCTCATGGAGCGCAGCCGCAGCGAGCCGTCCCTGCCAAACATGAACCGCCCCCTGTCGCGCACCTTAATATCGGCCAGACCCACTCGCCCGCCATCGTCGCGCCACATCACTTCCGCCACGGAGTAACCGTAAAATATTCCATACAGCATCAGCTTGGTGATCTTGTCGAAGTCGATATCATCCAGGCTCCGGCGCAGATCTTCGGCGGCGGCCAGGTCCTGCTCCGTTTCTCCTCCCGGATCCACCTCCCACTCCATCGCCACCACTCGGGCGAACCTCTGGCTCATGGCGGCTCGCACCTGGTCGTCCCGCATCACCGGATCATAAACATCCGCCCCCCTCATGCGCCGTGTGGAATCTGGCGGATATAATATTTCATCCATGAACCAGCCGACATCCACACCATCCTTGCCGGTGTGGGCCGCTGCCCTTTCCCTTATATCAACTTCGGTTCTGTTTTCATCAGCCATGATCAATAATCCTCCAATGTATATCCGCCGGACGCCGGGCCAAACCTATCCAGGTCCGCTCCGGTCCGCCCCGGCCTGCCTTCTGATTGATATTCGATGACCACGCCCCCTTGCGACGCGGCATGGATCGCCAGAAACAGAGCCCATGCCCTGTCCGCATGTCCATCAGTTCCCGCCGGAGCGTCGAACCGGGGCGCCCCGGAGGCGGTGACGCTTTTGCGCAGTTTGTGCAGATCGCGCCGAAGCGAGTCATCCGCAGGTATCCGTATCCTCCTCTCCTCGAAGGCCCGTTTGGCCAGAGTGGCCAGGTGATGCTTCACCGGTCCAGTGAAGGTGACCCCTTCCACTTTCCAGGCGCCATGCCGGGCCTGAGTGTCTTCCACCGGCTTTAGGCCCAGCCCGGTCTCGTCCATGGCGGCGCGGCGGATGTCATAGGCTTTCATCATCCGGTCCAGTTCCGCGTCCTGTTCCGCGAAGCTTGCCCCGCGCAGGACGGCAAGCTCGCGCAGCCACAACACGTCGCCCACCAGCTCCAGCGCCGCCGCAGCCCACAAATCACGCCGTCGGCCTATATCCACTCCCAGATAGCAGGGTCCGCCGCCATAGGCCCCGGACGCCCCGGCGGCTTCATCCTCCGCCCGGCCAATGAGGTCATAGGAGAGCCACGCGGTGGATTCGTCCAACCAGCACAGCTCATACTCCCGGGCCCACGCCTCGTCATCGCCCAGAGCCTCCTTTAGCTCGATGGGATCCACATCCAGCCCCTGGGCCACCGCCTGGTGGATGTCGGTAATGTGGACGCTCCACCGCCCTCCGCTCTCCGTGATGATGTCATGGAACTTGTTCTCCTTCCCATTAGGGGTGCTGATGACACGGATGGCCAGCCTCCGCCTGGTGATGACGGGGAACACCGCCGCCCATATCCGCCTGCTGTCCTGGTGAAAGGCGAACTCATCGAGCAGCACGTTGCGGGAAAATCCCCGGGCCGTATCCGGATTGGCCGGCAGGGCGGTGATTTTCGAGCCACACGATAGCTCCACCTCCAGCGCGTTGTATGTGGCGTCGGCCCCGGCCCAGGGGTACTCCAGGCTTTTGAACAGGGCGCCATAGGCCATCAGGTGTCGCTTCACTCCTTCGTTGAGCGCTTCACGGGCCTGGCGCTCACCCCGGCTCAGGATCATCCAATCCTCCCGCTTGCCGTCGGCCGTCTTTTCCAAAACCCGGTCCACTATCTCCAGCGTGGCGGAGAAGGTCTTGCCACTCTGGCGGCTCATCATGCCCGCCTTGAACCGGGAGCGGTCCCGCACCCATAGCTTCTGATATGTGAGCAGCGGGACAGCGGGAATCTTCTCATAATCCATAAATTTCCTCCCGCACCTTTTTCAGCGCCCTTTGGATTTTCCTGTCGTTTCCAGCGCTTTTCGCCATCGCATCCACCCTGGCCGCCATTTTAGCTTTCATATCATCACGCATCTTCGCCTGCATGACGGCGGTCTTCGACAGGTCGGTGACCGCCTTCGTGATCTTCGGCATGATGTCCCACGGATCTTTCTCCGGAGCCTCATCCACCAGGATGACGAACAGCCTTTCCTGAGCCAGCCGCAACATCGCCTCGTTCATTTCCGCCGCGTCCCCATCTCCCATTGACCTGGTGATTTGCACTGCCATGGCCGTGGCGCGGGCGATATCCTCCTGACGCTCCGCGAAAGTCTTGCGGGGCAAAGGGGGGACGGTAGTCTCCTCCGGCCCTTCAGGGGGCAGGGATTTGGTTCGCGGCGACATCCGATCACCAATACTTCGGCGGGCGGGCGATCCCCGGCTCCACCTCCACGGTATGTTCCACCACATCCACCCCGTGGCGAGTCAGGCGCGCGTGCCAGTGGGGTGTATGGGGATTCTCCAGCTCCAGCAGTCCGCGCCCCAGCAGGTAGTCCATCTCCCGGCGCAGCTCCAGGCGGGTCAGATCGCGAACCTCGTCCTTCACTGCGCCCAGAATCACGCGCTCTCCCGCGCCTGCGGGGCGGGCAAAGTTGAGCGAAGAGAGGATCATCCAGCGCAGAGCCTCGCGTCTGCTTTTTTCCATATCGGTCATCACGCCTTCTCCTTGAGTCCTTCTATTTTCAGGTACAGGGCGTCCAGCTTGGCGTTTATCACAGTCTGGTTCCGGATATCATCCTCGCGCCGGACGTAGTGGAGCGGAAGCTCCGCTTTCAGCCGCAGAAACTCCTCGCGCAGGGCCGTCACTCCCGCCGCTTCGCTGCGCATCGCATCCTCCAGTTGGTCAAACCTTTTTTCTATCTGGGCCAGGTAGCGGTCCAGGAAGAACTTGATAAGCCCCACGAACAGGGCCACCATCCCCAGTATCATGGGGAGCGCCTCGGACAGGGGCATGGTTATCTCCCCTTTACCTTGCGCTGGGATTTCGCCACGCTCCTGGCCGCATTCACAATCACATCGTCCCATGCGGCGGCGGTGGCCAGGGCAGCGCTCTCCAGCGCTTCAAACACCAGCGCTTCATACTCCTCCAGCGTCATTCCCGCCTTGGCGCCAGCCAGCACGTGGCTGGCCGCTGGGCCGAATACACGCAGAATCTCGTCGTCCACCTTGTTTTCCGTGGCCTGAACGTGGCTTGCCAATAGCGTCAGGCAGGTTCTCATTCCCTCTTTGGTGATCGCCCTTTTAATAGCGAACACCAACGCCCGTTGGGCAATATCCATTGTCAGAGCTTTAGGTGTCATGGTTGCTTCTCCTCATGTTTATGCGGCGTTTGGCTTAATAGATCCGTTCGGATTTGACCTGAGTAAATAGACGCCTCTCCGGGGCCGCCTACGGCCGCTCCGCAAACCCGAAGGTTCGTTTCGCGCCGCCGGCAGCCACTAGATGCCCGATGGCCACCAGTGACCTTGCGGTGATACCCGGAGGGCGCCTCGCAAGACCGAGCAAAATGGACTTTCCACAGGCGGTCCTGTTTTTCAAGGAACCTGGGGTCCATGCGTCCGGCCCCACCCCCGCGCAGGCTATAGAGCCTGACGGGATGAAAGTATTTAAAGGCCCCCATATTGCCGATCCTTCCAGATGCGGGATCGCTGTCGGCGCCTTTCGTTATGCGAATGGTAATCATGGCGGCGATTATGGCCCGCGGCGGAGGAGGAAGTAATGACGATTTTGGACGTTTCGGCGATAATCAGGCGATCCTGCCAACATTTTATTGTGAGCGCACAGCGTTGGGATTATGCTTGAAGGCAAGGCATAACGATTTCATCAATGATATAGAGATATACGGCGCCATGAGACCCAGCGGATTCATCTTCATGTTCCTTGTGGCGCTGGCGTACGTCATCAGCGCCGCGGTATATGAATCCCTGCCAGAGAGTATCGCCACCCACTGGGGCGGTGGCGGCCAGCCCGACGGATATTCGCCAAAACATGTCGCGCTATCCATCATCCCCGCCACCATGGCCTTTTATGCCTTACTGTTCAGCCTCATACCCAGGTTCGTGGCAAAAAAAGAATATCTCCACCTCTTCGCGTTATACTTCGACCGATTCCTTTTCACCTTGCTTCTGTTTCTGCTGGGGATACACATCTTCATCATCAGTTGGGCCATGGGCTATCGTATGGACGTGGCCATGGTGATTTCCGCATTGATGGCCCCTCTATACTACTCGATAGGGCATATGCTGGAGAACCTGGACCCCGCCTGGAGCAAACGCAAGAAGTACGCATGGCCGCAATTTGACGATAAGACCTCGAAAAAAGTTCAGGAGCAGATAGCCCAGGGTTTCAAGCTGGCGGGGATCGCCATGCTCATGGGCGCCTTTCTTCCGCAATACGCAATGTGGGTGATCATCATCGCCAACGTGGCGGTGTGCGTCTGGCTGTTTGCGGTGCTGGCGAAGGAGTTTCTGGCGGCCAGAATCTGACCCCCCTCCTCTTCAGGCCCGGCGGTCTCATTCCTCCTACATTTCAGCTTCCTCCCATAATAATCTACCAACCGCATAAAATCGACATTACCCCTCCGCGCTGATTGTACATAATGCCCCCCAGTCGCGCCCATGCAGGACGCGGCGGATGAAAAACCTATCGACTCGAGGTTTTAGCGAGCATGAGCATTATTGAAATATTCAGGGCGGGCCGACACACGGCCCACAACGGCGCCGAGGTGGAGATCACCACCGCGGACCTGGCCGCAGCCGCCAAAGCCTACGACCCGGCCAGATCCGAAGCCCCGGTTGTGGTGGGCCATCCCTCCGGCCAGGCGCCAGCATACGGATGGATAAAAAGGCTGGTGGCCGATGGGGCGGCCCTGTGGGCGGAGCTGATCCAGATGGACCCGGCGTTCACGCAAATGGTGCGCGCTGGCCGGTATAAAAAGATCAGCGCTTCTTTCTATTCCCCTCTTTCTCCGGACAATCCCAAGCCAGGGGAGTGGTACCTGCGTCATGTGGGTTTTCTGGGCGCCCAGCCGCCTGCCATAAAGGGATTGCAGCCAGTCTCCTTCGCCAGCGCTGGTGAGGGGGTGATGGAGTTCATTCCGGGCGACGCCGCCTGCTGGCTGGACACCACACGCCAGCTACTGGCGGAGATGGCCAGCCCCGCCGTGGCGGATAAGCCTGGAGCCATGGATAGTATTCCCCAGGCGCCCACTCCCGTAACAAAGAATCCGGCCTACAACCAACTGGCCCAGAGCGAGCCCGCATTGGAGGAAGGGCACGACAGATTTCGGCAACGCGCCGCCCTGGTGGAGTCAGGCGCCTTTGTGGAGGGGTTGGTCCGGGATGGAAAAATACTCCCCCGCCACCGCTCCTTTATTGCGGCGTTTCTGGCCGCGCTGTCAGCCGATGGCGTGGTGGAGTTTTCCGAGTCTGGCCAGATGGTATCCCGACCCATGGCCGATGGATTCAAGGCATACCTTGCAGGTTTGCCACCAATAGTGGATTTCGCCGAGCGCAGCGCCGTCGGCGTGGATGAGCATGACCCGCACTCCCGGCTGGGCAGGATGATAGCCGGAGCGGCCATGAACGGTAAACATATACAGGAGATTTAAATGGACATGCAAAGGACAACACAAACCAATACCGCCGACAATCTCTTGGCGGGTGGCGGCCAGGTGACGTGGACCGTCACCATCGCATCCGGCGAAGGGGCGCTCATTCGCGGCCAGCTGCTGGGCAAGGTCAGCCTCGCCGCAGGAGCGCCGGTCGCCGATGCAGGCAATACCGGTGATGGAACCGTCACCGGTGTCACCCTTGACGCCGTGACCAGGGAGGGGACATACGTCATCGAGTGTATCGCCGCCGCCGCAAACAGCGGCACATTCAAGGTGGTGGATCCGGAAGGATACGCCATCGACGCCCAGGCGGAAGTGGGTACGCCGTTCACCAGCGGCCACCTGAACTTCACCATCAACGATGGCGCCACGGACTTTATCGTGGGAGACAAGTTCACCATCGCAGTGGGCGCAGGCTCCGGCAAGTACCGGGCGTATAGCGCGGGCAACGTGGACGGATCGCGGCATCCGGTGGCCATCCTTGCCGCAGACACCGACGCCACATCCGCCGACGCTCCCGCGCCAGCTTATGTGGCGGGACAATTCCATGACAGCGCCATCACTGGCTATTCGGCCGGGCTCTCCGCCGCTTTGCGGATGGGCGGCATATTCATCAAAACCCAGGGTTGACAGGAGAAGAGAATGCCAGACCTTTTTGAACCAAAAACGATGATCGCGGCCATTGAGCAGTTGCCCGCCGCCAGGACCTTTTTGCGGGAAACCTTTTTCCCCAACGAACAGACCCACGACACCCGCCAGATCGAAGTGGACGTGGTGACAGGCGGCCGTAGGCTTGCGCCTTATGTCAGCCCCGTCCAGGAGGGGGTGGTGATGAAGAAGCTCGGCTCCCGGACAGACACCATACGACTGCCATACATCAAGATGAAGTACGACATCTCCGCCGTGGAGGCGGCCCGCCGGGCGCCCGGCGAAAATCCATACTCCGCAAAGACTCCATCGGAGAGAGCCCAGGAGATCCTCGGTAAAAGATTGATGGAGGGGATGACCGCCATCGCCCGCACCGTGGAGGTCCAGGCGGCCCAGGCCCTGGTCACTGGCAAAGTGATCGCCCTGGGGAAGGATGGTGAGGGGATCGACTGGACAGTGGAGATCGACTTCGGCCGCGATCCTGCCCTGACAGAGACCAAGATCGCCGGGGAATACTGGAGCGTGGATACCATCAATCCATTCGACGACCTGCGCAGGTGGAGCATGGCGGCGCGGAAAACGGGAGGCTACAATCCCACCGAGGTGGTGATGGGATCCGACGCGCTGACGGCGTTTTTGAACAATCCCAATGTGCAGACCCTGATGGACACCCGCAGGTTCAACGCGGACCAGGTGGATATGGAGGCGTTCGCCGGCCAGGGAGTCGCCTATGTGGGCACCGCTGAGGGGATGAACATTTTTCATTACCTGGAGTGGTACGAAGACCCCTCGACAGGGATGCTTACGGAAATGGTCCCGAAAAACGCGGTGGTGATGGGCGCCAGGAATACACGGAACACCATCCATTACGGCGCCATAGTGGACATGGAGTTCGACCCGCGCGCCATAGAGCGGAAAATATTCCCGAAAAGCTGGGTGCAGGAGGATCCTTCCGTTCGGTGGCTGCTCCTGCAAAGCTCGCCGCTGGCCACTCTCAGTGAACCGGACAGCGTCTACGTAGCCTACCCGGTGGCGTAGGGGGCTTTGATGAAACAACACACCCCGACCTGTGGCCATGCCGCAGGCGTCATCGGACACTTCCTCCTGGCGGCGTGGCTTATGGCCACGCCCGCCCAGGCGGACACATCCCTGGACCTGCTGCCAGCCATCACCACACCGGCGGGGACGGATATCTATTATTGCGTCCAGTCCGCCACCGACTACAAATGCACCCTCGATCAGATCCGCGCCTGGCTCTCCACCGGATCCTTCACCACGCTCTCCACCACCGGCAATGTGGGGGTGGGCTT
>JAOUMU010000111.1 GCA_029881335.1 Nitrospinota bacterium
CCCGGGCCCCACGGTTCCGCACAGCAACAGGTCGTGAAACAATCCTGCCCCCGCTCCAAAGGCCAGCCCCCCGCCCCTGCCAAAAGCCAGCGCGAAGTGCACCACCAGGATCAACGCCATGTCCGGCCGGAAACCAACGCCTGGAATAATGGAGAAGGAAGCGGACTGTAAAATAAAAAACAACCAGACGATGATAAGGTATTGAACCGTCTTCATCGCTTTTCCCCGAAATCCATCCACGAAGGGATGAAGCCCTTGAGCACCAGCACTTCCTCCAGCCGCTCCAGGTCCGCATGGGGGGTTATCCTGGCGGTGACGAACAGATCCTCCTTTTCCCGCTGGATGTCATAGAGAGATCCGATCAAAAGCCCCTTGGGATAAACGCCTCCCAATCCGGAGGAGACCACCTGATCCCCATCGGCGACCTTTGCGTCGGCCCTGAGGTAGCGGACATAAAGGTCGTGGCTGTTGGAGCCGGAGACCACCAGCCCGTCCCTGCTTTTTTGGGCCAGCCCATCCACCGCGGAGCGCACGTCGGTAATAAGCAGTACCTTGGACGCGCCACCGCTGGTAAGTATGATCCTGCCCACAAGCCCCCGGTGAGTGACCACGGGCATGTTTTGGGCCAGGCCGTGGTCCGATCCTTTATCCAGGGTGACCATCCGCACCAGGCCTGAGGTGTCTCTTGCCACCACACGGGCCACTTCCACGGGTCCTGTGTCCTTGGGATTTGCCCCCAAAAGACGCTCGATCCTTTCATATTGGCCCAGCCTTTCCTTCAGGCTGAAGTTATTCATCTCCAGGTCGTTGATTCGCTTTTTTAGCGCCTCATTTTCCTTGTTCACCCCCACCAGATAGATATAGCCCTTCCAGGCGCCGGAGGTATAATCCACCACCCATGTCAGGCTTTTCTGGAAAGGGGACATGATGGTAATCACGGCAGTTTGCAGGGGTGTAAGGCGATCGGATTTCCTGGCGCTTAGATAGAAAAGGAAAATAGAGAGCGTAAAGAGGGCGACTAAAAGAGAAGCTCCCTTGAATCTTGTAAAGAAACCCGACATCTGATGATCCGAAAATAACGGCCCGGAAAAAGCTCCGGGACCGCCGACAATCTATATGGCGACGCTTCGCAGCAAGTCGGGGGTTTCAATCGCGATACCTGCTCCCCGCACCACCGCGGTCAGCGGCTCATCGGCCAGGATAATAGGAAGCGAGGTCTCCTCCCGCAGTAATGAATCGAGCCCTTGGAGCATCGACCCGCCCCCCGCAAGGATGATACCTTTATCCACGATGTCTGAAGCCAGCTCCGGTGGAGTACGCTCCAGAGCTGTCCGAACCGCTTCCACCACTGCGGATATCGGCTCGGCCAGCGCCTCCCGTATTTCGGTGTCGCTGATCACCAGGGTTTTGGGGATGCCGCTCATCAGGTCGCGTCCCTTTATCTCCATGGTAAGCTCCTTGTCTGGAGGGTAGGCGGTCCCGATGTTTATCTTCACATCCTCGGCGGTCTGCTCACCGATGAGCAGGTTATACTTGCGCTTTACATAGCTCACTATCGCCTCGTCCATTTCGTCGCCCGCCACCCGCACGGAGCGGGAATAGACAATTCCCGACAAGGAGATGACCGCCACTTCTGTGGTGCCTCCGCCTATGTCTATGATCATGTTTCCCGTGGCCGCAGAGATGGGGAGCCCCACGCCTATGGCCGCGGCCATAGGTTCCTCGATCAGGTACACTTCCCTGGCGTCCGCGTTCATGGCGGCGTCCCTTACGGCCCTTTTTTCCACCTGGGTGATGCCGGATGGGACGGCAATCAGCACCCTGGAGCGGACCATGTTATTTCGATTATGCACCTTGTGGATGAAGTACCGTATCATCGCCTCGCAAACCTCGAAGTTGGCGATGACCCCATCCTTCATCGGCCGGGTGGCTATGATGTTACCCGGGGTTTTTCCCAACATTTTTTTCGCTTCGGTGCCCACGGCCAGCACTTCCTTGCTCTCGGCGTGGATGGCCACCACAGAAGGCTCCCTCAGCACTATTCCCTTGCCCTTGACGCTCACCAACGTGTTGGCTGTGCCCAGGTCTATGGCTAGATCGGAAGAAAAAAGACCCCAAAGGGAATCGAAAACCATCAATGCTCCTTTATCGAAAAAACCGGCGCACGAAGGCGCTGTGTATTGACATAGTCAGGGCCGGACTACGACTCCAGAGAATCAACAGGCAAGCCCAATGGAATAAGCTATACCATTCGGCCTTTTTTTACAATTATTTTCGGTTTTTCAAGCAAAAATCCCAGCTTTTGACAGACCCCCACTTAGGGATTATAATGTGGACATCGATACTATATATCAAGGTGGCGTTTAACTTCTCCATGGAAAAGAACACTATTGTCATCGCCTCGGACCATGGCGCGTTCGAGCTGAAGGAAAAACTGATAGCCCGGCTGGAAAAGCTGGGCTATCAAACGGTGGATATGGGCACCCACTCCGCCGAATCCGTTGACTATCCGGACTACGCCACCAAGGTGGCCCGCGCCGTCAGCGAAAAGGAATATGAGCGAGGTATCCTGCTGTGCGGCACCGGCATCGGCATGAGCATCGCCGCCAACAAGTGGCCGGGGGTGCGTGCGGCGACGGTATATGACAACTATACCGCCAGGATGAGCCGGATGCATAACAACTCCAACATCCTGGTTATCGGCGGCAGAACCACAGGTGAGGAAACCGCATACGATATCCTGGAGACATGGCTCAACACCTCGTTCGAGGGGGGACGACACGATAAACGGATCCAGAAAATCAGCGACCTTGAGACAAAGGAAAACAACTCGGCTGGTAAGGAAGTTAAATGACCCATCCTTGCCAAGCGTCAGGGCGCCTGGCCGCTGTGCGGTGACCGCCTGATGAAATGCCCGGCATGCAACACCGCCGACAGCAAGGTGATAGACTCCCGGCTCTCCAGGGAAGAGGATATGATCCGGCGCCGTCGGGAGTGCGTCAGCTGTGGGCGCAGGTTCACCACCTATGAGAAAATAGAAGAGAGTCTGCCGCTGGTAGTGAAGAAAAACGGAGAGCGGCAGGCGTTTAATCGCCAGAAAATACGGGACGGTATCGAAAAAGCCTGTCACAAAAGGTCTGTCTCCGCCGAGGATAGGGCCGAACTGGTGGAGAAGGCGGTGCGGGCGGCCCTGGAGACGGGCGATCCTGAAGTTCCCTGCCAGATCATCGGCGAGGTGGTCATGCAGGGATTAAAGAGGCTCGACGATGTGGCGTACGTGCGGTTCGCCTCTGTGTACAAGGATTTCCGCGATGTGAACGAGTTTGTGGAAGAGCTGAACTCTCTTGTGAAAGGGCGCAAATGAACGGGCTATACCCCGTGTTCCTGAGCCTGGCCGAGGCCAAATGCGTGGTGGTGGGCGGTGGCGAGGTTGCCGCCCGAAAAATAGCCGGGCTGCGCGTCGCTGGCGCCGCTGTGATGGTCGTGGCGCCGAAGCTGTGCCCGGCGGCCATGGAGCAGGTTGAAGTGGGGGAAGCGCAATGGATCAAGGGAACATTCACCCCACAGGCGCTGGATGGGGCTACGCTGGTCATAGCCTCCACCGACAATAGCGAAGTGAACCGGGAAGTGGCAAGCGAGGCGAAAGCGAGGAATATTCCAGTGAACGTGGTGGACCAGCCGGAGCTGTGCGGCTTTTATGTCCCCTCGGTGGTGCGGCGGGGCGACCTGGTGATCGCCATCAGCACTTCAGGCAATTCTCCCGCCATCGCAAAGCGGGTGCGGAAAAATTTGGAAAAGGAATTCGGTCCTGAATGGGAACCATATCTGGAAATAATGGGCCAGGCCCGGCGGATGGCCCTCTGTCTTTTTGACGACCAGAAGACACGAGAAGAAATCTTCAACACCCTGGCCGAGTCCGACCTTTTCGATCTAGTTAAAAAAGGGGACATGCAAGCGGCCCAAAAGATGGTGACGGAGATAGTCAAGGGATGAACACGCCGCTGGTGATAGCCACGTTCCTCTTCTTTCTGGGGATGCTCAAGTACCTCCTGCATCTTGCGTTGCGCCGCCATTCCCTTTTCGTCCTGGCCACAATCATGATCGCGCTCGGATTTATATTTCAGACCGTCGGCATGGTCATGCGCTCCGTGGAGACAGGCCACGGCCCCTATGGCAACGTATTCGAGTATTTCGCTTTTGCCGCATGGATAGTTTTCGGAATATTCCTTGTGGCGGAAGGGTATTACAGGATAAAGCCGCTGGGGGCTTTCATGACGCCAGTGGGATTTCTGCTAAGCCTCATCGCGCTGATAATGGCGCCGGAGGCGACCGAGATGCAGGTGGTGAGGGCATACTGGTTCACCCTGCACCGCACCACCTCCTTTCTCTCCTTCGGGGCCATCACGCTGGTTTTCGCCGCCGGGGTGATGTATCTTATCCAGGAGCGGCAACTTAAGGCGAAAAGATTCGGAGCGTGGTACCATAGGTTGCCATCGCTTGATATTCTGGACGACATCAACCGCAAGGGGCTCATCGTCGGGTTCCCTGTTTATACAGTGGGTTTCGTGTCGGCGGTAGTGTGGTCGTACCAGAGATATGGAGCAATAACCATCCATGGCTCCACCGCCCTGCTGATACTAGGCTGGGTTGTGTTCGCCGTGGCCAGCGCAGGCCGGGCCGCGCTGGGGTGGCGTGGACGCAGGGAAGCCACTCTTGGGATCCTGGTGTTCTCCATGGTGGCCCTGTCTTTGTTGACCCATTTGAGCAAGTGAAATGAACCTGATAGTTTTTGGAATAAATCACAAGACGGCCCCGGTGGAGGTGCGGGAGAAACTGGCCATCCCGGAAAAGGCCCTTGGGGAAAATCTGCGGCTTCTGGAGGAGAGAGCGCCAGGACTGAGGGAGAAAGTGGTGCTCTCCACCTGCAACAGGACGGAGATCTATGCCCGGGTCTCTGATGTGACCAGTGGTGTGGATGAGCTAAAACGCTTCCTGTGCGGGTATCACGAGGTGGACCGGACCGCCCTGGACAAGGCTGCATACGTGCTGGTGCTGGAAGACGCGGTGGAGCATCTGTTCAAGGTGGCCTCCAGCCTGGACTCCATGATCGTGGGAGAGCCGCAGATATTGGGCCAGGTGAAGGGGGCGTATCGCGCCGCCAGGGATTATTCCGCCACCGGCGCCATAATGAACCGCCTGTTCGAGCAAAGCTTCAATGTGGCCAAGCGTATCCGCACAGAGACGGGTATTGCGGAGAACGCGGTGTCTGTCTCCTTCGCCGCGGTGGAGCTGGCAAAAAAGATATTCGGTGACCTGGCGGGAAAGACAGCGCTGTTGATCGGCGCCGGGGAAATGATCGAACTGGCCGTTAAACACCTGATGTCCCAGGGAGTGGAGACGGTGCTGGTGGCCAACCGCACATATGACAGGGCCAAGGAGCTGGCCACCTTGTTCAATGGCGAGGCGGTGAAGTTCGACCATTTGCATGAAGAGCTGAAACGATGCGACATAGTTATAAGCTCCACCGGCGCGCCCCATTTCGTTGTTCGGCGCGACCTGGCGGAAAAAGTGATCGGCCAGAGGCAAAACCGCCCCATGTTCTTCATAGACATTGCCGTCCCCCGCGATATCGAGCCCTCCGTTAATGAAATAGACAACTGTTACCTGTACAACATAGACGACCTGCACCAGGTGGTGGAGGCCAACATGGTGGAGAGGGCCAGGGAGGCCCAACGGGCCGAGGAGATAGTCAAAGGTGAGGTGGAGCAGTTCTTCGTGTGGCTGGACAAGCTGGAAATGGCCCCTACCATCATCGCCCTGCGCCAGAATGTGGAGGCGGTCCGAAAAGCCGAGATAGAGAAGACATTGACCCGGCTGGGGGCCCTGTCCATGGAGGATCGGGAGGCCATCGACCGTATGACCCAGTCGATGATCAACAAGATCATCCACCACCCGATAGCCAACCTGAAAAGAAAAGCTGAAACCGAAGAGGGGCATAATTATCTAAAGGCGGTCCGCTACCTCTTCGGGCTGGATAAATAACCGCCGCCAGGGAGAAAGATATTGAGCGAATTAACGATAGGAACCAGGGCCAGCCCTCTGGCGCTGTGGCAGGCCAATTTCGTGCGGACGGAGATCGAGAGAACCCATCCTGGCGTTACGGTGATTATAAAAACCATCCACACCCAGGGGGATAAGATCCTGGATGTGCCGCTGGCCAAGGTTGGCGGCAAGGGGCTTTTCGTCAAGGAGATCGAAACAGAGCTTATCGCCGGAACCATAGACTTGGCTGTCCACTCCATGAAAGACGTCCCCACGGTGTTGCCGGATGAGTTGGAGATCTCAGTGATCTGTGATCGGGAAGACCCCAGAGACGCGTTCCTGGCCAGGGAGGCCAAGAGCGTGGCGGATCTGCCGCAGGGCGCGAAGGTGGGCACTTCCTCGCTACGCAGGCAGGCGCAGATTATGGGGCTCCGGCCAGATCTGAACGTGGTCTCATTGCGAGGCAATGTGGGGACCAGAGTCAGGAAAATGACCGAAGAGAATATGGATGCCATAATCCTGGCGGTTTCCGGGCTGTTGCGCATGGAGATGGAGGGCCTTATCACCGCCCGGCTTGATCCGGAGGTGTTCGTCCCCGCTGTGGCCCAGGGAGCCTTGGGGATCGAGATCCGCAAAAAGGATGGCGCCACCCGCGCAATGATCGACTTTTTAAACCACCCCCTCAGCGCCATGAGAGTGGCGGCGGAGAGGGCTTTTCTGGCCAGGCTGGAAGGGGGATGCCAGGTGCCCATCGCAGGTCATGCCACACTGGTGGATGGAAGGCTGAAGCTCGATGGGCTGGTGGGCTCCGTGGATGGAAAGGTTATATTCCGCGACCAGACCGAGGGGGATCCGGCCGATGGCCCTGCGCTGGGGAAGGCGCTGGCGGAAAAGCTGCTGGATATGGGCGCGGAAAAAGTGCTGAAGGAAGTCTACGGCTCTAACTGAGCAGTACGCCTCCCCCACCTGTGGGATTTGGTATAGCCTTGACACTGCCCATGGCCGGGCATAGGATTGCCTTGTAACAATCGTATAAAAGGTAATCGATGCCGGTTTCCAAAGCCAGAAGCGCCGCAGTGTATGGCATTAACGCGTACCAGGTGGAGGTGGAGGTGGATCTGGCGCCGGGCGCATTCCAATACTCCACCGTGGGCCTGCCGGACGCCGCTGTGCGCGAATCTTCCAACAGGGTGCTGGCCGCGCTGGCTAATTCCGGATTCGACGCCCCTGTAAAGAGGATCACCGTGAACCTGGCCCCGGCGGATGTGCGCAAGGAGGGTTCGGTTTTCGATCTGCCCATCGCTCTGGCGCTCCTTTCCGCCGAGGGGATAATAGAGGATGGGCTGGACGACACCATCATCGTGGGGGAGCTGGCCCTCGATGGCAGGGTGAAGCCGGTGCGCGGCGCCTTGCCGGTCTCCATTCTCGGCCGGGACTGCGGTGTGCGGCGGGTTATCGTCCCGGCGGAAAACGCCGCCGAGGCCGCACTGGTGGATAGGATCAAGGTCATCCCTGTCTCCTCGCTGCCTCAGGCGGTGGAGTACCTGACCGGCCGGAGCGTTATAGAGCCGATCCCCCACTCGGTGGAGGGGCTTTTTCGCAAAGAGGCGGGGCATGAACCGGATTTCTCCGAGGTGAAAGGCCAGGCCCATGTGAAAAGAGCGCTGGAGGTGGCCGCCGCCGGGGGGCACAACCTGCTGATGTTGGGGCCACCTGGCTCCGGAAAGTCGATGATGGCCCAGCGTATTCCCTCCATTCTGCCGGATATCACCTTCGAGGAGGCTATAGAGACCACCAAAATCCACTCCATCTGTGGCGCCCTGCGTGAGGGAGCGCCCTTGGTGACCACCCGTCCATTCCGATCACCCCATCACACCATTTCCGACGCCGGACTCATCGGCGGGGGGACCTCCCCTACACCGGGAGAAGTGTCCCTGGCTCACAACGGCGTTCTATTCCTGGATGAGCTACCGGAGTTCCGGCGAAGCGCGCTGGAGGCGTTGCGCCAGCCGCTGGAGGATGGAGATGTCACTATCAGCAGGGCGGTCATGTCGCTCACATTCCCCAGCCGGTTCATGCTGGCCGCCGCCATGAATCCATGCCCCTGCGGATATTTCACCGATCCTTCGCGGGACTGCTCCTGCTCCTCCCTGACCGTGCGCAAATACAGGAGCAGGATATCCGGCCCGCTGCTGGACAGAATCGATATCCACATAGAGGCGCCGGCGGTGAAGTATCAGGAGATGGTGGACGCGCCAGAGGGGGAGCCTTCGGCGCGGATCCAGGAGCGTGTGAACCGGGCGCGGCTGATCCAACTGGAGCGTTTCGGAATCATGAATAAAGCAGGCGCGTCGGGCGGCAGCGGCGCGTCGGGATACAAGAGGGCGCCTGTCTATAGCAACGCCCAGATGACATCACGGCAGATCAAGACGATCTGCGCGCTGGACCAGGCGGGACGCTCGCTACTGAAGATGGCTATGGAAAAACTGAGCCTCTCCGGCCGGGCCCACGATAAGGCGCTGAAGGTGGCCCGCACCATCGCCGACCTGGACGGCGCTGAAGCGATCCGGCCTGAGCATGTTGCCGAGGCGGTGCAATACCGAAGCCTGGATAGGGAGATATTTTAGCCTCTCGAGCAGGAATGTCCGATGGGCAAGCCTGCAGAACGGAGGGCTCTGTTTTATTACTCAGGTACTCAGGCGGTTTATTAACAAGATTTGGAGAGATACTTTTGAAGGCGATTGTATACACGGAGTACGGCCCACCGGAAGTTCTTCAGCTCAAAGATGTGGAAAAACCTGTTCCCAGGGAAAATCAAGTACTGATAAAAATTCATGCGGCGTCCATAAACTCCATGGACTGGGACATGCTGACCGGGAAGCCGACCATTTATCGACTTCTGTTTGGATTGATGGTCCCAAAGCATCCGATCCTGGGCTGCGACGTGGCTGGCGTGGTGGAGGCGGTTGGCCCAAAGGTCACTCGATTCGAGCCAAGGGCCGAGGTGTACGGCGACTTGTCTCTGGATAGCGGCTTTGGCGGTTTTGCCGAGTATGTATGCGCCAACGAAAATCTATTGGCGCCAAAACCGGCAGGCATGACATTCCAGCAGGCGGCGGCCATACCTCAGGCTGGGTTGCTGGCCTTGGCGGGATTCCACTTCCACGGGGAGATGAAGCCGGGGCAGAAGATGCTGTTCAATGGCGCCGGCGGCGGAGCGGGTACGTTTGCCGTTCAAATGGCCAAATCGCTGGGAGCCGATGTGACCTGTGTGGATAGCGCGGTGAAGCTGGATACGCTTCGCTCTCTTGGGGCCGATCATGTCGTTGATTACGCCCAGGAGGATTTCACGAAAAACGGAGAGCGCTATGACCTGATTCTTGATGTTGTGGCAAACCGCTCTATTTATGATTACAAGCGCTCATTAAATTCCCATGGGAGTTTTGGCGTAATCGGAGGTTCCATATTCAGGCTCTTACAGATCGCGTTGCTAGGGCCGGTGATGTCCAGGATCGGGGACAAGAAGATGGGTCTCGTGATCCATAACCCGAGCCAGGAAGATTATGCCCATATGAACGAGCTTTTTGAAGGTGGCGAGGTGAAGCCGGTTATCGACAGGCTTTTTCCGTTACGGGAGACGCCGGAGGCTTTCCGGTATTTTGGAGAGGGGCGGTTCAAGGGGAAAATAGTTATAACCATGGGGCATAACGGCTAACAGGAAAAAACCAGGAGAAAAAGTTCACGCGACATCGGTCGCAGTGACCGATTACAGCACGCTGAGTGTCCATGCCCGCGCCGTGTATGAATCTTAGCCACTCCTGAGCGATTAACGGGCTGTTGAATTATTCCCCGATTCTATCCATTTTTTAATTCCATCCCTGATATTTTACAAAGCGCCAGACCTGACCTTCCCCCGTTGATCGAACAGTTCGCAGAGTGAATTTTCCAATAAAATAATGTTTAAGGAGAGTTCACATGAAGAAGCGTTTCACGGAAGAGCAGATCATCAGGATCCTCAAGGAGGTTGAATCCGGCAGGAAGGTCAAGGACGTGTGCAGGGACGAAAGCATATCGGAACAGACCTATTACCGCTGGAAAAGCAAGTTCGGCGGAATGGATATCAGCGATGCGAAGAAGCTTAAGGCACTGGAGG
>JAOUMU010000112.1 GCA_029881335.1 Nitrospinota bacterium
TTGTATCCCAGGGAATGGTGTCCAGTGACGATGTGGTGAACGCCCTGTCCAGGCAGAAAAAGCTGGGCGATATCCTGGTGGAGGATGGCAAGGTTGACCGGGATACTGTCGAGCAAATAGGCCAAAACCAGAGGAAGATGGCTGAGGAAATCGCCCAGGCCTCACGGGAGAAGGCCTCCACGGTGCAATCGCAGATGCGCAAGACAATGAGGATCGAAGAGGAGAAGATCGACGGATTCATGGACGTGGTGGGGGAGCTTATCATAAACGCCGAAGTGTTCAACTATTTGCAGAAGAAGCTGGAGGCCGGCCTGGAACTGGACAAGTCGATCATGGAATTCAAGAACGCCAACCTCGATTTTTCCGAGCTTATCTTCAACCTGCAAAAAGAGCTGGCCGAAGTCCGCAAAATACCGCTCAAGGGGATATTCCAGAAGCTTCCCAGAATGGTGCGCGACCTTGCGGTGGGAATGAAGAAACAAGCGGACCTCCAGGTGGTGGGGGAAAAGCTGCTGGTGGACAAAAGCCTCTTCGAGCAGCTGGAAAGCCCCTTAAACCACCTGATCCGCAACGCGGTGGATCACGGTATCGAGTCTCCCTCCGAGAGGCTGGCCCTGGGTAAAGTGGAGACGGGCATGGTGAAGGTGACCGCCCTGGAGAGTGGGGGGGATTTTGTGTTGCGCATCGCGGACGATGGCCGAGGCCTGAACGTGGGGCAGATCAAGGCGAAGGCCGTGGAAAAGGGGATGGTGTCACCAGAAAACGCCGCCGTGATGAGTGACAAGGAAGCGTACCGCATGATTTTCCTCCCTGGCTTCTCCACCGCCAAAAATGTGACGGACATATCTGGACGGGGCGTTGGGATGGACGTGGTGATGACCATGATCAACGAGAACAAGGGGAAGATAGACATCGTCTCTACCCCCGGCCTCGGAACCGAGCTGGTTATTTACCTGCCTCTCTCCAGCACCCTGATCACCATATCCGGGCTGGTGGTGGCGGTGGGAAAGGAAACCTACATCATCCCCATGGAATGGGTGCGCGAATCAATCAATCCGATCCGGGAGCAGGTGATTTCCATCAAGGGTGAAGGCGAGCTTGTGCGGATCCGGGAACAGCTATACCCTCTCATAAGGCTCTATGAGGAGTTCGAGACAGACCCGAAGTTCCTCAATCCCTGGGACGGTGTGGTGATGGTGATCGAAAAGGAAGGGAGCCACTGCTGCCTGCTGGTGGACGAAATCATAGAGGAGACCCAGGTGGTGCTCAAGGATTTGGGTGGAATGTTCAGGAACATTCCGGAGATACTGGGCGGGGCCATCCTGGGTGACGGCAACGTGGGGCTGGTTGTAAACGTTGAAGGGCTCATAAAATCGTCCGGGCTGAAAAGCCAGGAATCGTGACAGGAGAAAAGTGATGGCCGACGACAGCCTTATGAACGAATTCTTCATGGATACTCAGGGGCACCTGGATAATATCGAAGAGGATACCCTCAGGCTGGAAAAAACCCCCGACGATACAGAAATCATCGGCGATGTTTTCAGGAGGGTTCACAGCATAAAGGGAAACGCCGGGATCATGGGGCTGGTGGAAATCTACTCCTACGGTCAGGGATTCGAGGCTTTTTTGGAGGGGATCAGGGACCGGAAGTTCGCCACTGCTGCCGAGGTAGAGAAAATATTCAAATACCTCGACGGCCTGAAGGCCATGATGATGAACCTCAGGGGAGAGGAGGTAGAGACATCCCACACGGATTTGGAGTTTCTCGCGCCGGAAATGGTGGAAGATCAAAAACAGGAAATGCCCTATGGCGCAGCTCGATCCCCCTCCCAGGAGAAAACCGAGCCCGAGGCCGTTCCATCCCAGGCCCAGCCTGTAGCCGGTGAACTACGCCAGGCCCAGTCCCGCATCGCCAGGCAGAAAGGTTTAACGGAAAGCGGCCCCATCACCGTGCTCACTTTCCAGATAGGCCCGGAGATATACGGAATAGACATCATGAAGGTCAAGGAGATCATTACCTACGAACTGGTCACCCGGGTCCCAAACACCAAGCCTTTCGTCGATGGTGTGATGAACCTGCGCGACCAGGTGATACCCGTGTTCGATCTTTGCAGAAAACTGGGCGTAAAGATCCAGAACTTTCAGGAAAGCGCGGAGGCCGCTGTCGGGTCGTCGGGGAGAGAAAAAAGCATCATTGTGGTGGAAATATCAAAGGTCGCCACCGGACTTGCCGTGGATTACGTTACGGGAATAAGAGTTTTTGAACAATCGGATATAACTCCCCCCACCAGCTTCACGGGAAAGATATCTTCCGATTTTCTGATGGGAGTGGGCCAAATGGAGCATGGGGCCGTTATTATCCTAAACGCTCCGGACATCTGCGATCCTGTGGAGCTACTCTACTAAGCAAGGGGTATGGCAAAAATAACCGTCCTGGTGGTCGACGACTCGGCCATCGCCCGCAAAGCGCTCAAGGAAATCCTGGAAACCGACCGCAACATAGAAGTGGTGGGCACAGCGCCAGACCCGTTCATCGCCAGGGATAAGATCCTGGAATTGAAGCCAAACGTGGTGACGCTGGACGTGGAGATGCCCAGGATGGACGGTGTCACCTTCCTGCACAAGCTGATGAAACACTACCCGATCCCGGTGGTGATGGTTTCCTCCCTCACTCAGAAAGGCGCGGAGACCACCCTGGCCTCTCTGGAAGCGGGCGCCCTGGAGATCGTGGCCAAGCCTGTGCTGGAAAAGCATAATTTCTCCGCCATCGCCGTCGAGCTGATAGACAAAATAAAAGCGGCGGCCCGGGCGAAAATGAAGCCGCCCCCCTCGGCCGCTGATTTGGAAAAAAGACGCAAACCACTCACCTCCATGGTGTCCACCACCAACAAAATCGTGGCCATAGGCGCCTCCACCGGCGGCACCGAGGCGCTCAAGGACATCCTGATGAAGATGCCTCCCAATAGCCCCGGCATCCTGGTGGTTCAGCACATGCCGGAGTTATTCACCACCGCCTTTGCAAAACGGCTAAATGAATTGTGCGAAATCACCGTCAAGGAGGCCTCCAACGGCGACTCCGTTACTAATGGCAAGTGCCTCATCGCCCCCGGCTCCCGCCACATGGTCCTGCGCCGCTCCGGCTCGCTATACTTTGTGGAGGTGAAGGATGGCCCTCCTGTGAACCGACACCGCCCCTCCGTGGACGTACTGTTCAACTCCGTGGCCCGAAACGCAGGCTCCAACGCCGTGGGGGTGATCCTCACCGGCATGGGGGCGGACGGCTCCCAGGGATTGCGGAACATGAAAGACTCAGGCGCCAAAACCATCGCCCAGGATGAAGCTACCTCCGTGGTTTTCGGCATGCCGAAAGAGGCCATAAAACTGGGCGCCGCCGACAAGGTTCTGCCAGTGGACAGGATCGCCGAGAACATTCTTAAAATGTTGTAGGCATGGATTCGGCGCCGGGACCCTTTTCCAGAACCAGGACGCGGATCCCCTTCGCCGCGCCGGTCACCCTGACTGTGGGCCTGGCCGAACACACATACCGCTCCGCATATGACATCAGTATGAATGGAGTCTTTGTCAGCACCGTCCGGCCCCTCTCATCGGGGACAAGAGCCAGGTTCGCCATTCTACTTAGAGTCGGGATGCGCCAGGAAGCGATCGAGGGGGAATGCGAGGTGGTGCGAGTGGTGTCTCTGGACGACGGATTATCCGGCGAAAATCCCGGCCCCGGCATGGGACTCAAGTTCCTGGAACTAAAAGAAGGCAACGGGGAAAAGCTCTACCAGTTGATACGGCATAACAGTCCGTAGAGGGGGATTGATCGCTCACGATATGGCGCCGGGCACCCATCCGCAAACGAGTGGTGGGGATATTTTGCTGGATGAAGGTGGTGTGAGCGAGAGGTTCGAGAACCCAGGATCGCCTCATGTCGCCTTTGAGTGGGAGTTAACGACGCCCCCATTCACCCTCGCATAGAATCGTCACACGGGAAGCTTTTGGTTTTGTCAGAATCATTCGGTTATCACGATATGGTCGGGATGAGAGGATTTGAACCTCCGACCCCTCGCTCCCGAAGCGAGTACTCTACCAGACTGAGCCACATCCCGATTGAAAGAACCGTAAACAAGCTACGTTATCATTCCGCCGCGCGTTGGGCAAGCAAAATCAAATAAAATGGTGGGTGCTGGCCATTCTTTAGCTTTTGGAAGGTGGATAAGATTAGGAATTTCCCATGTATCATAGACAAAAAAAATGTTGAAAATGGGACAAGAGGTGCTAAAATATTTATATTGAGATAGACATATCCAAAAAGCTGTCTGTTTCATTGACTAATAACAGGGTTTGCCGAGCGCGGGATGACAGATATTAATGCTCATAAATGCTCCTTTTTAGGGCTTTTCGCCTTGGCCGCCTCCGTGGGGTTCCTGGCTACGGCCGGCGACGCTAGGGCGTTCTCCCTGGGGAAGATCCGGGTAACCGGAGCGTATGAGGACTCGTTCAAGGCGGAGATCCCCGTGAGAACAGATGGCCAGAAAGGGCTGGTGGCCTATATCGGTAGCCAGGACGATTACGAGCGTATCGACGAGGAAAGACCCGCATTCCTGGACCGCTTCAAGGTGGTGGTGGCAGACCATCCTCTGCATCCCGGCCAGAAGCTCATATATATAAGCTGCGACGAACCGATATACCAGCCTTCCTTTAATCTGCTGGTCATCGCCCGCATGGGTGGTGGCATGATCATGGAGAATTATTTCCTGGCGCTGGACCTGCAAAAGAACCTCCAATTGAGCCTGCCAACCCCAAAGAAGGAGAGGGAAGCGGCGCCCGCCACTTTGGAGGATAAGGAGGAATTATCCAAGGTGGCGGAGATGATGAGGGCCTTGCGACCGGGGCAGGAAGCGGCTCTCCCCAAGGAAAGCTCCAAGGAATCCCCGACCACTACAGTAAATAATTCATCGCTACTGGATCAGATTCGTGCGGAGGAGGAGAGGGAAGTCGCCAAGGCGCGCGGAATGGCCATAGCCAAGGCGCCCACCAGCGCTAATGCATCCGCCAGCGCCAGAATCCCGGCCCAAGTGGCGACGCCTGCGACTACCAGAGTCTCTCCGCCCGAAGCTATGGCCTCCCCGTTACCCGCAGTAGCGTCACAGCCGGAAGGGGAGTCTCCTGTGGTTCTGGCGGCGATGGATCCGAACGAGAGCGTCTATGTGGTTCTTTCTGTTGAAGAGCAAGCCGCTCTCCTCGCCCAGCCGGAAGAGCCAGCGGCCGCTCAGCCAATCCAGGTTGCCGAAGCGCCGACACCTGCTCCCGTGTCAACCAGGAATCCAGCCCCGGACCAGCCCAGGGTGCTCGCTCATGGTATTGAGGGGAGTCGATTCGTGGCAAGACCGATGGAGCTTGAACAGATAAAGATAGTGATGGTGGAGCCCGGTCAAAAGCCCAAGGTCGTTCGCGAGGCCATGGCCCTCACCGAACCTGCGCCCCAAGCCGGCCAGCTAGCCGCCGCGCCGCCCGTTGCTCCCCCCGCAACACGTAAAGGGAAAAACGGTTTCGCCAGCCGGGTTTTCGCCAGCCCAGCGCAGCCTTCCGCTGGCCGCGCAAGGGGTGACAACGGCGCAGGGGCGTATGTGGTGGCGCGGGGAGACAGCCTGTTCAAGATCGCCTCCAGCCTGGACTTGGTGGGGGCTGGCGCCGACCAACGCAAGGCCGTGGTGGCCCTCTGGATGGAGAACAGGGAGAAGTTCATCAATGGAAACATGAACGGAATAAATCGGGGTGTTCCCCTCGATTATTCAAACGTAAAGTCACGGATGGCCACTCTTTCGCAAGTCGAGGCAAACCGCGTCATCAGAGACCAATGGCTGGAATGGAAGGGTGGGAAAGCCGTGCCCCCCGCTCAGAGGAAGCCGGTTACCAGAGTGGCCGTGGCCATGGAAAAAGTGGCCAAGCCAGTTACCCCCCCCGCCAACAAGCAAGCCACCACTCAGACAAGAAAGCCAGTGCCCGCTCCGGTGGCCGGCCCTTCATCCGGACACAAGCCCTATGTGGTTCACGTGGCTTCGTTCAAATCTCGGGAGCACTCCAGCGAATATGTACGTCTATTGCGCTCCAAAGGTTTCAATGCCTTCGAAATCATCAGCGAAGTGCCGGGAAAGGGAACCTGGCGGCGCGTGGTGGTGGACCGGATGGGCCAGTTGAGGGAAGCCAAGGCTCTGGGGAAGACGCTACAGGAGAACGCCATCTCCGATTACACTCAGGTGCTAAAGCTCCCCTTCGCCATCAGCATCGGCGGACCGGTGGCGGAAAACGAAGCCAGAAGCATGCTGAAAAGATTCGAGGGAAAAGGGTTGGCGCCATATGCCCTTCGCGACCCGAAAGATGGTGGATACACCATTCTGGTGGGGGCGTATGCCACGTCTAATGTGGCAAAGCAGGACCTGCCCATGTTAACCGGGCTTGATTTACAGCCTAAAATAGTGCAACCTTGAGCCTTTCAATAATTTTCAACTCTTATCTTCTCTAGGACTCATGGTGGAAATCCGACCTTTCAACGGCATTGTTTACGATTGGGACAAACTGCAGAACGTGGGCCTCGCGCTGGCGCCTCCGTACGACGTTATCAACCCGGATCAGCAGGAAGCGCTGTATCAGAGCCATCCGCACAACGTGGTGCGCCTGATTCTGGGCAAGCAATCCCCGGCGGACAGCGACAGCGACAGCCGGTACACTCGCGCCGCCAGGGATCTGGCGGAGTGGATGGAGCAAGGGATCCTGCGGCCCTATCCGGAACCGGCCCTGTATATATACTCCCAGGAGTACCAGATCGAGGGCGTCCGGCTGAACAGGATAGGATTCATTTGTCGGCTTAAACTTGAGGAGTATGGCCAAGGGATGATATTTCCCCACGAGCGCACCCTCTCCGGCCCGAAAACCGACAGGCTAAACCTCACCCGCGCGTGCAGAATGAACTTCTCCCAGATCTTCGGCCTGTACGAGGATCCGCAATTAACGCTGGACACTCTCTTCGAGGTGATAATAAAAAACAGCAAACCCGCTGTGGAGGCGGAGCAGGATGGCGTGATCCATCGCATGTGGCCGGTGGCCGATAAGGATTTCATCGAAAAGGTCCATGCCTTTATGGCGGACAAGGATATGGTGATAGCCGATGGTCACCACCGCTACGAAACAGCCCTGAATTATCGCAACGAACGGCGTGAACAGGCAGGTGGCGCTGGGGGCGAGTACGACTATGGGCTGGTGTTTCTCTCCAACACCCACGGACAGGGCTTCACCGTGCTTCCCACCCACCGATTCGTTCTCAAAGCCGACAAATCCGCCGAAGAGGCGCTGGCCACCCTGGCCGGGGACTTCGAAATCTCTGAAGAGCGCAGGGTTACCGAAGATGACACGGCAGGCTTTATGGAGGAGTTGAAGAGGGCCGGGGAACAGACCGTGGCCTTCGGAATGTACACAGGCGGAGGCGCCATGCGTCTGTTGCGCCTGAAAAAGGAGACCCAGCCCCCCAGCCCCCCGGGCGCGGAGAAGATAGAGGCCCTGCGTTGGCTGGATGTGACGATATTACAGGAGCTGATCCTTTCAAGAGCGCTGGATATCACGCGGGAGAAGGTGGAGGCTGGCGGACATATCTATTACACCATCCATGCGGACCTGGCCATGCGCAAAGTGGACGAAGGGACCGCGAAAATGGCTTTCCTGATGAACCCCACCGGAATCGGACAGGTGATGGAGGTCGCCTGCGGGGGGGGGACCATGCCCCAGAAATCGACATATTTCTACCCGAAACTGATCTCGGGTCTGGTGTTCAATCCCCTGTAGGCGCCGGGGCAATCGCGTCCGGGATATGCGCCGATGAAAGTCGTTTCCGCGGAGTTTATAAAATCCGCCGCCGTCATGGAGCAGTGGCCCGCGCTGGGGCTGGACGAAATAGCCTTCGCTGGCCGGTCTAACGTGGGGAAAAGCTCGCTGATAAACTCCCTTACCGGACGCAAGGGGCTGGTGAAGGTGAGCAAGACTCCCGGCAAGACCCAACTGTTAAACTTCTTCGTCATCAACAAAAAGTTCACTTTCGTGGATATGCCAGGCTATGGCTTCGCCAACGTGCCCACAAGTGTGCGGCAGAGCTGGGGGGCCATGGTGGAGTCATACCTGCGGTTCGGCCCCAGCCTGAAGGGGGTGGCGGCGCTGCTCGATATCCGCAGAACCCCCAACGACGATGACCTGAGCCTGCTGGAGTGGTTGGCGTCCTACAGTGTACCTTACGTGCTGGTCTTTACAAAGGCAGACAAAGTACCCAAGACCCGCCGCCCGAAGATGATCAAGGAATCGTTGGCCGCTATCGCCGGGCTGGAGAGCACCATGGCCGGCCATGTTCTTTTCTCCTCCCACACCGGCGAGGGGCGCAACGAACTGTGGGCCGCGATCAACCGGATGCGGGAAGCGCCCGGACGGGTGTTATAACCGCCCAAGGCGCTTGGTCACCCAGGGAACTCTCCGCCCGTTGCAGGTCAGCCTTGCGCGCTGCCCAGCGCGGTGAACAGGGCCGCCAGTTTCTCCTCGCTTTTCACCCCCATCTCCGCTTCCACGCCGCTGGCAAGGTCTATTCCATAGATATTCGGCATCGCGGCCGCTTCCGCTGCGTTTTCCGCATTGATCCCCCCGGCGATAAAAACCGGCGCGGGAGAAGCCGCGGTGATCAGCCCCGCCAGGGCCCAGTCGTTTTTGGTTCCCGTGCCGCCGTAATGGCCCCCCGTAGAGGTGTCCAGCACGAACCCATCGACTCCCGCTTCCACAAAAAGTTTCATCCGCTCCAGGATCTGCTCCGACGATTCCGCCGCTTCAATCCCTGCCGGTGGGAGATGGATCGACTTGAACACCATGCCTCCCGCTTCCTCCTTCAGGCTGGCCACATCTTCCGGAGTTTCCTTGCCAGTGAGCTGTATGGCGTACGGGTCCAGCGCCATGACAGCGTTGCCGATTTCCTCTAACGAGGCGTCACACGTGAGCAGAAACGCTCTGTCACGGTGCTTTTCGAAAATGGGCCGGGCCCTTTCCATGTCCAGCGATCGGGGGGAGGCCTCCACCTGATACACCACGCCTATATAATCCGCTCCCATTCGGACCGAGAGGTCCGCGTCCGCCAGGCTTGTCTGGCCGCATATTTTCACCTTCATCTCAATTCCCATTTCCTATGCGCTTTTGCGCGTGTTTTCATGGATAACCCTCAGGCCCTCCAATGTTAGATTCTCCTCCACCACGTCTATCGTCTCTGATCCGCCCGCCACCAACCCGGACTCCCCTCCAGTGGCGATTACGGTCACCTCAGGGCCCAGCAGCGGTTTCATTTTCCTGACTATTCCATCCACCAGACTCACAAAACCATGGAACACTCCAGACTGCATAGAGTTTATAGTATTTGTGCCGATGACTAAAGGGGGCTCCGCAAGTTCCACTCTGGGCAGCTTTGCAGTGTTCGCCGAAAGAGCGTTCAGGCTCATGGTCATCCCGGGCACGATGGCCCCCCCCAGATACTCGCACTTGGCGCTGATAGCGTCGAATGTTATCGCCGTGCCAAAATCGACTATGATCAGGGGCGGCTTGTGCAACGATATCCCTCCGGCGGCATTAGCTATCCTGTCCGCTCCCACCTCCCTGGGATCATCCACTTTCACGGAGACTCCAGTCTTCACGCCGGGACCCACCACCAGCGGCTGGCACTTTAAAAATCGCTTTGTAAATTTCACAAAATCCCGCAATGTGGTGGGCGCCACGCAGGATATGGCCGCCGCGCCGATGGAGGAGAACTCCATGCCGGACAGACGGAAAAGCTGGCTGAGAGATACCGCCAGCTCGTCCTCCGTCCTGGGGGTCCTGGTGTGGATCCTCCAGTTGGCCAAAAGCTCGCGTCCCCGGTAAACACCCATCACTATATGGGTGTTCCCGATATCCGCTACGAACAGATCACCGCTCATTATTCACACATCCGAGAATATATTGTCACTGGCCGCGGAATGTGATGTGACCGCTTGTCACGCTGACGATGGTCCCGTCCGCCATTTTCAGCAGCAAGGAGCCGTCGGCATCCACCCCCTCCGCCACACCTGTATACCCCTCACCAACGCCATGCACCGTCACTTCC
>JAOUMU010000018.1 GCA_029881335.1 Nitrospinota bacterium
CGGACGCCGAGTCGTTGTGCAGGGAGAACCTTAGCCTGGCGCCCGGCGCCTATCAGTGGAAAGTGATCGCCGACGACGGGCGCGACGGCCAACTCGAATCGGAAGTGAGAAGCTTCGTAGTGGAGTAGAACAGTTATTTTAGAAGTCTCTTGGGCAGCCCGATAAAGTCACCCCCACCCAGCCCTCCCCCGTCAAAGGGGGAGGGTTTTAGGTTTTCGCTTCTCCGTGGGGATGACGAAGGAGGCCGGGGAGCCTGACACACCGGAGAGCGGGGGTATCTGTTGTCCAATAGTGGGTCGGCCATCGCCGCCACGCTAATGGATGCGATGGCAACCTATTCTGTGTGGCTTGGAAATGTTCGCATAATCCGTTCTTTGAATCCAAATAGAATAGGGAGCATCATTATGTCTACACGTCATACTGTCCAGACTTCCTGTAATTCGTAACTGGATGTAACAATGCAGGGCTGCGGATCTGTTGCTACACGCTCAGGACATAACCGTGGCTGCACGAGGGGACATAACTATGGGTATAGATATAAGACTCAAGCAATTTGTTCAGAATAGGTATTTTTCTGACCTCTCCGGGATGATCGCCGCCCAGCAGGAGACGATTTCCAGGCTTGAAACCAGGATCTACGGCAAGGAACGCCAACTGGCCGAGGCCGAAGGCAAGAGCAGGAATATGGAGCGGTTCCAGGGAACGATGGAACAGTACATGATCGGCATCCAGGAAACAATGCGTCAGATCGTCGATACATCGGTGGAGCAGATACGCAATGTCGATCTGATGTCAGACAATTTCAACTCGCTAATCGGCGATATAGAGCGGGTGACCTCCTCCATAACGGAAATGCACGATTCCTTCGGGCAAGTGGTGGAGGGGGCCAAAATGGTGGTGGAAATGGCCAAGGAAAGCTCCGAGCGATGCGACGCCGGGGAAGGGGGGATGGATGCTGCTTCAAAAGCCATGGATCGGCTTAAATCTAGCGTTGGAGAAATAACCGGGATACTGGAGCAGATCAAGAAAATCGCAGCCAGCACAAATCTGCTGGCGCTCAACGCCGTGATCGAGGCGGCCAGCGCGGGCGAAGCGGGGAGGGGATTTTCCGTAGTCGCCGCCGAAGTCAAGAACCTGGCGAAGGAGTCGGCCTTGCGAGCCGAGGAGATCCGCGGCAAGGTTATGAACCTGGAGCAGGCCACGAAGGATGTGTACCGGATGGTGAAAAGCTCCACCGATGGCCCGTCCAAGGAGGGGGCCGACCTGGAATCGGCGGTGGAGATATTCGCCCACTTGGGCAGGGCGGCGCACAGCACTTCCAGATACAGCCAGAAGATATTGACCGAGATGGAGGAGCAGATATTCATCTCAAGGGGAGTGGTGGACTATATCGGTGAATTGGGCAAGTCTGTGAATAAAGTCGGTGAAAAAACCGGGCGATTCGTAGTGGAGGCGGTTTCCCTGGGATCCATGGCCAGAAGCGCGCTTCTGATGTTCAAAGAGATCGACAAGAGGGAAAAAAGCGCCGCCGACCTCCTGGAGGAGGCTAAATTTGGCCATCGTTCCTGGATGATTATTGTCCGGGGATGGCTTCTGGATCCGGCCACGGTGTATGAGCCAAGAAAGATTGTCTCCCATGATAAATGCGCCATAGCCTCTTTGCGTTCCCATCCAAAGCTCGCCTCTGTGAGCTTCGATTCGATAGACTCCCCCAATGGGGCGCACAGGGCCTTGCACACCCAGGTAGTGGAAATTGCCAGGCTGCTGGAGCCGATCAAACAAAACCCATCCATGCCGGAGGAAGCAAAAGCCGAAAAACTCTCCGAGGGGCAAAAAATGTACAAGAGGCTTTGGCTATATTCGGACCAGACCGTAAGGTTCCTCAATGCGTTGGCCGAGGAGCGGATGGATCTGGATTAAAACTGCCTCCTCGACACGCCGAAATTAACTTATCCAATTTTCGTGACAACAAATTATTGGCGTATTGAAGCACCTTCCATATCTCTGGCGATAACGCGAGGGGGGCGGTTTCCAGAATGGAGGCTTTTAAAAGCAAAAAAGAGGCGGAAAAGCCATACCTGACGCTGTTGGGGTTGTCCGATGATGCCGTCTATTTTCTGCGCAAAACAGGGGTAACCTCCTGGCTTGACCACTAACTCTCACCAGCGTTGCCATGCCGAAGCGCCACCACATATAACTACAATTCAAACTAACAAGTTGCAAATCATCCATCCTGCCTGTAACCTTTGATCCTGTCGTGCATCAAATATTGGTAGGTTCGTGCGCTCCGGAAGGGAGTGCTTCTGGGTAAACAACGAGAGGAAACAACATGAGCCAGAGCATAAACAAGATTCTTTTCATAGTCACCACCGAGGATGAGGAAACGTTTCGGGCAAGCATGCTCAACGCCTCCAACCTTCTGGCCTCCGATGTAGCGGTCAAGTTTTTCATCAGCCAGAAAGCGTGCCACTTTTTCACAAAAAAATTCCATGAAACCGCTCCGGAAGGGGATACCACGGTAAAGGGGAGGTTGACAGGGGCGCTTAAACTGGGCGCTGAAATAATCGTGTGCCGCACCGCCATCAGCAACTATGGGATAGCGCCGGAGGAGATAATCGACAGTGTGGATCCGACCAAGGGGTGGATGGATATCGTGGACGATCATATCGACCCATCGGTGAAGGTGGTCTGGGTAGGGTAGGGGGGCGACAGAACCTGGCTCATAATTTCCGCTTTGGGCGCCAAACCGGACATTTGGCTGTCACACACCGGCCCGCGGGCTGTTATATTGTTGCTAAACTATAACCAAACGTGGGATTTTTTATCTTTTGGTGATAAGGATAGAACCGATGAAAACAAGGGAAAAAAAGCTATCTTTCGATCCGAAGGCCTTCCTGAATCTAAAGTGTCCGCTATGCGACACAGTATTGTTGCGCAAAAGAGTAACGACGGCAGGTACGTGGATTCAAGTCGCCATGGGGGTGTTGCTGATTCCGGTTCTGGTGGGGTTCTACATCATTTACAGGGCCTTGAAGGGGCGCAACGAGGTCTATTCCTGCCCCTCCTGCGGCAGGACCAACTGACACCGCAAGGTCAATCCCCGAAAATATAATCACTTTCAGGGCCGCGACGCACGATGGTGGCCTTGCCGAATTTCTCGTCGTCGGTGTTTGGGTGGTCCGCGTTGTAGTGCAGCCCGCGCGACTCCTTCCTGGCGATGGCGCATTCGATGATCAACCGGGCGCATTCGGCCAGGTTGCGCAGCTCCAGTAGATCCGGTGTCACCACGAAATCCCAGTAGTATTCATCTATTTCATGGCGGATAAGCTCCATCCGCCGCCGGGCCCTGGCCAGACGCTTGTCCGTGCGCACGATCCCAACGTAGTTCCACATCAGCTCACGGATTTCGTTCCACATATGGCTGATCACCACCTGCTCGTCCGCATCCACGGCCCCACCCGGATCCCAGGGAGGGATCGGCGGCTCATTATCGGTGGGTGGCTGGGAGGAGCCCCACTTTGTTGCTGATTCCGCAGCAAACCCGGCGAAGACAACCGCGTCCAGAAGCGAGTTGCTGGCCAGCCGGTTTGCCCCATGCACCCCGGTATGCGCGCATTCCCCCACGGCGAAAAGCCCAGGCAGGCTAGTCTGGGCGCCGGTGTCCACATGCACTCCGCCGCACATGTAATGGGCCGCCGGCACCACGGGGATCATTTGCCTGGTCGGGTCGAAGCCGAATCGCAGACAGGCCCGGTGGATGGATGGGAACCTTTCAGGAAAGAGGTTGGCGTCCACCATGGTGGTGTCCAGAAAGACGCAGTCGTCCCCTGATTTTTTCATTTCCATGTCGATGGCGCGGGCTACCACGTCCCTTGGCGCCAGCGAGCCGAGTTCATGGTAGTTTTCCATAAAATCGGTTCCATCGGCCAGCTTCAGCCGGGCGCCCTCGCCGCGCACAGCCTCGGAGATGAGGAAAGACTTGGCGTCCGGGTGGTAAAGGCATGTCGGGTGGAACTGGAAGAACTCCATATTGGCGATATGCGCTCCGGCTCGGAATGCCAGGGCTACGCCGTCGCCGCTGGCGATGTCCGGATTGGAAGTATACAAGTAGACCTTACCCGCGCCGCCGGTGGCCAGGATCACCGCTGTGGCGCGGAAAGGCTCGATTTTTCCAGAAACCGTGTCCATGATGTAAGCCCCAACGATCCTTTCCCTCCCCTGGTCCCCCAGCATTCGGGAAGATACCAGCTCCACGGCCATGTGGTTCTCAAAGATCGAAATCAGCTTGAGGCCTTTGGTCCTTTCGATCAAGGCCTGCTCAATCTCGGCCCCGGTCAGATCCTTTGCGTGGGCTACCCGCCGATGGGAGTGGCCCCCTTCGCGCCCCAGGTCCAGGCCTCCCTCCAGGTTTGTTGAAAACCGCACACCGAAGTCGGCCAGTTCTCTTATGGCCGCCGGTCCGCGTTCCACCAGCAAGCGGACGGCCTTCTGGTCACACAGGCCCCCGCCGACGCGTATGGTGTCCTCCAGGTGGGAGTCGAAGGAGTCGGCGTCACCCAAAACGGCGGCGATGCCACCCTGGGCCTTGTTGGTGTTAGAGTCGGCCAGACTTTTTTTGGTGACCACAGCCACCTGGGCGCCCACTTCCGCCAGTTTGATGGCGCAGGAGAGCCCGGCCATCCCGGAGCCTATGATGAGAAACTGGGTGTCCATGGATTAAATGCTACCGATGGCGGCCCAGCCGCCAAAAGAGAGCCGCAGCAGGCATGGCTGCGAAAGGGGTATTTACAGCTCTGTCCGGAATTCGAAATTATACGAACCTATGGAAAACTTGTCACCGTTATTCAGTTCCTTACGGTCGACATTTTTATTGTCGAACTTCACCCGGGCCATCCCCCCCTTGAAGATGATCTCGTATTTGGAGCCGGACCTTTTGATGGTGGCGGCGATTTTGCCAATGGTTATCCCTTTGATCTGAATTTCAGCGTCGTCGCCCGAGCCGATATTAACGATACCCTTGCTCAGCTCGGCGACCTTGGGTGCGCCGGAGGTCTGGTGCAAGAAGAGCTTGGCGGCGGGGCCAGCTGGGGCGGTTTTCCCTTCGGAGGCCACTTCCTGGGCAAGCATCGACTTCATCTTCGACGTGTCGATCATCATGGTTTTCCCGCTCATGTCGTCCTCTTCATCAAAACCCATGCCGCCGGACTCCTCCGGATTGTCGAAGGTGAAGGTAAATCGGCCTATCCTGATGACATCGCCGGAGGAAAGCTCCTGGGTAGTGATCTGGGCCTCGTTGATGAAGGTGCCATTGGTACTGTCCAGATCGTGGGCTATGTACCTGTTACCAAGCTTCTCGATCTTCAGGTGCTTGGCCGATATGGCGGGATTCTTCAGGATGATGTCGCCCTTCTCCCGGCCGATGATGATGGTTTTATTGATGTCGACTTCTTTTAAAACCTTTTCCTTTGTGGCTATTGTCAGCTTTGCCATTGCACTCTTTATTCTGGTTTAAATAAAACTGAGTTTATATACCATGACGTTCATATGTCAATCAATACCTATTTTCCGATACCTTTTAAAGTCCGCGGGACGCTCATTTGGAACCAAGCATCCCCTGGACCAGCTTCTTTACATCGGCGGCGTATTTTTCACCCGCCTGGGCCACTGCCTCGTGGGTCAGCACCCGACTTTTCATCGACGCTGTATCGTTGGCTATCAGCGCCAGGGCAGTCACCGGGATTCCCACTCCAGCCGCCGCCAGCGCTTCAGGAATCACGGACATACACACTGCGTCCGCTCCCATGGTCCGCAGCCAGCTCCTCTCGGCCGGCGTCTCGTACACCGGCCCGCGCACACCCGCCAAAACTCCCTCCTGACGGATGACTCTGATTCTACGGCAAATCCGCTCCGATTGGGTAATCATTTTTTCATCATACACGGCAGACAAGTCCACAAAGGGGGATGGATCGGAATTAGGGTTTTCCCCGAAAAAAGGATTGTCTCCCATGAGGTTAATATGATCCCTCACCAACATCACATCTCCGGCCCGGTATTTTGGATTCAGGCCGCCGGCTGATGTGGTCAGGATCAGGTATTCCACACCCAGCGACATAAAGACTCTCAGCGGCAACACCACATCCGCCATCGACATGGTCTCGTAAAAATGAAGCCTCCCTTCACAAAATAGAGTAGGTGTACCCCCCACCATGCCGACCCGCACGCGGCCTGGATGGCCCTCGGCCGAAGGCTGCTTGAATCCGGGAATCTTCGAAAACTCTATCGGTTCCCCTTCCGCCAGTTCCGCCACGGGGTAGAGCCCGGAGCCGAGGATCACCGCCACCTTGGGTCTGACCTCCAGATGCCTTTTCAGGTATGTCACCGCCCTTCGGTTTTTTGTCACCAGGGACCCCAGGTTAATCGTTCGCTCTCCCGCCTTAAAAGGTGAATTGTACTCGTCCAGATCCACCACCGCCGGCCCGGGGCCCTCCCCACCACGTATAGACCTGGTAGGCAGGCGCTTTTTGGGCGACTTCTCGTCCGTCAGCCTCACCTTCAGCTGAGTTCCATCGGGCAGGGACTTGATCTCGTATTTATCCTCATCCCATCGTTCGGTTTTTCCGACGGGTCCCGCAGTCGGGCGCCTGTCGCGATTTCCAGTTATTTCCCTGCTCCGGGACACAGGTGGCTTGGACACAGGTGTTCTGGACATGGGCGCTCTCACGGGAGCCGCTTTTTTCCCCCTTCTTGGCTGCCTGGCGGGTGGAGGCTCCGGCGCGGGAGACTTTTGCTCAGGCGTGGTTTCAGCAGGAGCCGGGGCTTCCACTTTTCTGCGGCGCAGGGTTGTTGGCCTGGTTAGTGCGCGTTTGGCGGTTCTCGATTTGCGCTTGGCTCCGGTCTCCCCGGCATCAGTCTCCTGCGTCTCTGGAGTACTCAATGTATTTTTTCTGTTGTTGTCTTCAGTGTCAGGCATCAGATTCGTTGGTCTGCTCGTTCCGGCGGCTGCTCGCGGAGCCAGGCGCCGCGGAAAGTCGTTTCACTCTCTCGCCAGGGCCGCCGTTAATTGTTTTTAAAGTTCCGCTATTTTACCCCAAAGCGGCTTCACAGTGACGGACAATAATTCCATTTGATCTCATTTCATGATAAAAGCCTAAATGGTCGGCCAGACTACTGGGCCTGGATTCAGGGAAGTCATTCTCATAAAGGCGATAATTATAAATGGATAGTAATTCAGGCATCCACGATGAAAGGGCGCCAGGCTGGGTCCATTATGCCGCCGCTGCCTTTGGCGGGACCGGGATGGCCCTCACCTATCCTGATTATGGGCTGTGGCCGTTGGCCTGGTTCTCGGTCGCTCCCTTTCTGTTCACCCTGCGGGGGAGGGCGCCGCATCACGGGGCCTGGCTCGGCTTCCTGTTTGGGCTCTTTTATTTCGGCCCCACACTTACATGGCTGTCGAACACCATGACCAACTACGGTCATATGTCGGTCTGGCTGGCGGCGCTGGTGAACGCTCTGGCAGTGGTGATCATCTCCTTGTTTACCGCCTTTTTCGGGTGGCTTACAGCCTGGATTGGCCGTAAGACCAGCGGCGACATGGCCCTGCTCTGCGCTCCCGTCATGTGGGTGGCGGTGGAGCTTCTGCGCAGTCACTTGCCCATTCTGGCGTTTCCCTGGGCCAGGATCGCCGATGGCCAATATCTGTTCCTCATGTTTATACAGATAGCGGATTTTTGCGGTGAAGAGGGAGCTGGATTCCTGATTATGTTTGTCAACGCCGCATGGGCAGCCATGATCTGGTGGATGGTGGATAAAAGCCGCCGTTTCCCCATCCGGTTGGCCGCCATGGCGCTTATTCTTTTCACTTCCTCCATGGTCTATGGTCAGGCCAGGCTGGCGCAAAGCGAAAAAATAAAAGGCGAGCCTGTGCCGGTGGCGCTGCTGCAGGGGAACATCGACCAGGCCCGCAAGTGGGAGCGGGAGTACCAGCGGGAGCAGGTGAAGATGTATATCGACATGACGTTGAAAGCCTCCGCAAATGGCGCCAGGCTGGTGGTCTGGCCGGAGGCGGCCGCCACTTTCTATTTCGGCAAGGATCCCTATTACGACGGGCTGATGAAACAGGTGGCGCAAATGGCCAAGGTGACCATGCTCTTCGGCGCGGTGGACGACGGAGTGAGGGATGGGAAGCGGATATCGTTCAACAGCGCCTGGATTCTAGACATGAGCGGGCATGCCGAAAAATACGACAAGGTGCGCCTGGCGCCCTTCGGTGAATTCGTGCCCCTGCCAAAGCTGCTTTTTTTCGTCCACCAGATTGCCCACTCCATAGGTGATGTCACCCCGGGCGAGCAGGTTCACACCCTCGACGGCGGCGGCCTGCGGCTGGGTCCACAGATATGCTTCGAGATTATCTTTCCACAATACAGCGCCCAGTTGGCGGCCATGGGCGCCGGAGCCATAGTCACCATCACCAACGATTCCTGGTTCGGCATGTCGCCAGCGTCGCGCCAGAGCATGTCGATGGCGGTTTTTCGCGCCGTGGAGAACAGGATCCCGATGCTAAGGGCAGCCCAGTCGGGTGTATCCGCCATAATCGGCCCGGATGGGAGAATAACCGCTCAAACGCCTCTGTTCGTCAAGACCACTCTTTACGGCTCGTACATCCCCCGAACAGGCCCACCCACTTTCTATAGTCTTTATGGTTGGCTGGTCCCATGGTTTTTTGCCCTCGGCGGAGTCGCCATACTTGTGTGGGCCTACTTTGGCGCAAGGCGCTCCAAGGTCTCGGGGGTCCTCTATCCGGCAGCCCCCTCCATTTAACCTTTTTCGGCGGATGATTATGGGATAAACTTCTGGCGATGGCTCACGCTTGGGCAAAACAACTGAGCCGGACGGAGGAACATTCTGTGTGAAACCGATGAAGGATGCTGGAATAGGATGAGAATCACCGAATATCTGACAAAGGAAATGATTGCCGTGGACCTTAAAGCCTCCGGCAAGGAGGAGGCTATTGCCGCCATGGTGGATCATATGGTGGCCCAGGGAGGTGTGGAAACAGCCCGACGGGACGCATTGAAAGAAAAGCTGACCGAGCGTGAGGCTTTGGGCTCCACGGGCGTGGGTGGCGGGGTCGCCATCCCCCATGCATCGGGGGAGGATATGGAAAAGATGATGGTGGCTATTGGAAAATTCCCGGAGGGAGTGGATTATAAGGCCATTGATGGTAAACCTGTGGAACTGGTCTTCATGATAGTCGGCCCAGCGCGCCAGCCCAGGGCTCACTTGCAGCTTTTGGCTGCCATAGTCCGAATACTGCGAAACAAGTCACTGTTAAAGTCGATCCAGGAGTCCACCGATCCTGAGCATATTTATAAAAGCCTGATGGATGCCGAGAGGTAATAAGATGTCCCACGAGCTATTCATCTGCGTGATAAACCGCCCGGAGGCGGTGGAGGATGTGATCGCCGGAATGCTGGAGATTGGTGTTCGCGGCTGTACAATCATAGATACAAAAGGGATGGGGAAAGTCATTTCACAGGACATTCCCATCTTTTCCGGATTCAAAACCTTGTTTGCCGGAGCCCGGGAGTCCAACGTGACTATATTCTCCGTGATGGACGCCGATCTGGTGGATGACGCTATTAAGATCATAGAGGATATCTATCAGTCCTTCTCGGAGCCCAGTTCCGGCATCGCCTTCAGCCTGCCCATCTCCAGGGTGAAGGGAATCAGCAAAAAAGAACCGGAAATGGAATCAGAACCGGAACCGGAAACCGAGTGAGCGTCATGGTCTTGCCTTTTCGATGAACAACCTGGTATGGATCATCATTGGACTTGTAGGCGTCGGCTTCATCTGGGCTGGCTTCATCTTCTCCAAGGAGCGGCTGCCCGCCTTCGCCAGGGAGACTTTGCTCACCGGCTGGGAAGTTTTCCTGCTGGGTTTTGCCATTGGGCCAGGAGGGCTGGGGCTCATCGGCGTGGGGGAGCTGAACCAGCTAAACCCGTTCATTGCCCTGGGGCTGGGTTGGGCCGGGCTTATATTCGGCGCCCAACTACGGGTGGCGGATCTGCGGAAGGTGGAGCCGTTCCTGCGGTACATGACCGTAGGACAGGCGCTGGCCACCGGGGTGGGTCTCTTCATAATATTCTTTTTCCTTGCGCTGACGCTCCGTGGCGGTCAGCTAAGCGAGCTTGCCGTGGCGGCGTTTCTGGTGGCGGCGGCGTGCTCTGTCTCCTCCCCCACAGCCATCAGCATGACGGCGGCCAGGCTGCCGAAGTCGGCGCTGCCAAAAGTGCGCCCCCTGTTGGTGATTGCCACCCTGGATCTGGCGCCTGCGCTGGTGGTGGTGGGTCTGGTGTTCTGCTTCTTCGATGGAGCGCGCGGCGCGGCATTCTCCGAGGAGCGGGGAGTGGCCCTTTTTTTCCATTCGTTTCTTATCGCCGCCCTGCTGTCGGCGATGTTTCTGCTGATCGACAGGAAGCGTCTATCCGAGGAGCATAACCTGGTGGTGTTTCTGGGTTTTATCATTTTCGCTTCCGGCATCAGCTTCTACCTGGGATTATCGCCACTGTTTACAAATCTTCTGGTGGGAGTGATCCTGGCAAACGTCTTGAGCCACGATGATTCTCTGCACACAGCCCTGCACTCCACAGAGAAGCCGTTTTACGTGATTCTGCTGGTGTTGGCGGGTATGTGGTGGACGGCGGAGGGCGCCGCAGTGTGGATCACGGCCCTGGCCCTGGCGGCGGGGAGAATGGCCCTGAAACTGTATTCCATGCGGGCGCTGGAGCGGCTGGTGGAAGGAGGGAGGCAACTTGCGCCCGAGGCTGGGCTGGCGCTCTGCTCGCCAGGCGCCATGGGCCTTGCTATGGGGCTCAACTTCATGCTTGGTTATCACAGTGATATGGCGGTGTTCGCTTTTGGAGTGATAGCCGTCTCCACAATGTTCAGCGAGGTGGTGGCCCCTGCGCTGATCCGGCGGGCGGTGGGCGAGGGGGAACTGACGAAGAAGGCCGAGAGCCAGGAGAAGATGAATGAAACTGGTTAACGCCCTTAGGATCGCTGCGGTGGCGGGGCTGGCCACGGCGCTTATTCTTTTGGCCCGATCCATCGGCTCCGAGCTGGGGATCGCCAGCGCCATGGCAGAGAGCGCAATGGCTCTCGGCTTCCTGTTGCTGTTCGCGTTCTTTCTGGGCCAGGCTTCCCCGGTGATCGGGGCGCCCAGGATAACGGGATATCTGCTGGCGGGAATCGCCGCAGGCCCCTATGCGCTGAACCTGGTGAGCTTGGAGAGCGCGGAGCCGCTACGCCTGGTGAATGGGCTTGCCCTCTCTTTGATAGCCTTCACCGCCGGGGGTGAGCTGAAGCTGGAGCGATATAAACCGCGGATCAAGGCGCTCTCCCTGGCGGTGGTGGGGCAGTCCACGTCGGCGATGGTGTTCGTGATGGCGGTGATGTTTCCCGCATTCTACTTCTCCGGTGTGACTGATGTTGTATCGCCCACCAACCCGGTGGCCGCGGCCTTCGGGGCGGCGCTGCTGCTGGGGATTCTCTCCATGGCCAATTCCCCGGCCACTGCCGTGGCGGTGATCACAGAGGGGAGGGCCAAGGGGCCCGTCTCCGAGATAGTCATGGGATCCACGGTCATGGTGGACGTGGTGGTGATCCTGGTTTTTGGTCTTCTGGCGCCGGTGGTGGGGCATTTTCTGGGGATGGCGGAGAGCGGCCAGGCTTCCGGGGTACTGCGGCATATCGGGGGCGCCGTTGTGATAGGCCTAGTGGCGGGCGCGGTGATGATACTGGCGCTTCGCCAGACAGAGGAGAACGCGGCGCTGTGGGTCTCCGGCATGGCCATGGCCTTGTCGGAAGTGTCGATCCATTTTCACGTGAGCGCCATGCTGGCTGCGATCGTGGCCGGATTCATGGTGGAGAATTATTCTAAAAGCGGTGAGAAGCTGATCAAGGCGATCGAGTATTCTTCTGCTCCAGTCTATGTCATTTTCTTCTCCCTGGCGGGACAGGGGCTGGATCTCTCCGCTCTTGCGGCGAACCTGCCGCTGGCCGTGGCGCTGGTGCTCTCCCGAATGGCGGGAGTGTGGCTGGGGGTGAACACCGGGCTGAAAATGGCGGGAGAACCTGGGGAGATGCGGAAGAACGCCTGGCAAGGCTTCATCGGGCAGGCGGGGATAAACATAGGCTTTGCGGTGCTGGCGCAACAGTTATTCGGTCCCGTGGGTGGGGTAGTCGCCACCATAGCCATATCGGCGGTGGCGGTGAACCAGGTGGTGGGTCCCATCATGATGCGGCGAGCGCTGGTGGCAGCCGGAGAGATATCCTCCGGCGCCCCGGCCACGAAAAGTGTCAAGACAGAACCAGCTACCCAGGGCTGAGTGTATCGGGCCGTGGACGGTCACTATGTATATGCGCTTGTTGGGTTGGTGCATATACAGTCAAGTTTCGTTGGGGATGTCCTCCTGTTGTCATTTGTACGCGGAAGCTAGTAGTTGTTAATCGCGCGGGTAGGGTGTATAATCCACTCCGTTAAGTTGATCCATATCATCCCGCGGGATTGGGCGTGGGAAATATGCGCAAAATCTAAAACAACAGGAGGATTTATGTCCCAGGAATCTGTGAAAGAGGCATTGCTTGCCACCATCGGCGCGATCAAAGAAAAGCCGGAAGCGGGAAGGGCTGTTTTCCGTAGCGAGACTAAATGGATCAGTGATGTGAAATGCGAGGCGAACATCCGGGATTTTAACACAATGACCATCGATGAGCCCCCGGAGCTGGGAGGAGGGAATGCCGGACCGAATCCTGTAGAGCTTCTGCTGGCGGCGCTGGGAACCTGCCAGGAGATCATGTACGCCGCCTATGCCTCTGTCATGGGCGTGGAACTGACCTCGCTGAAGGTGGATGTGAAAGGCTATCTAGATTTGCAGGGGCTTTTTTTGGGATGGATGAGAATATCCCCTCCGGCTACAGCAAGATTCAGTACGTTACTCACATCGAAAGCCCGGCCGATGCCGAGACTATGAAGCAACTAATCCAGACGGTGGAGAGCCACTGCCCTGTGCTGGATACGCTGGTGCGCGCCATAGAGGTGACCGGCGAGGTGAGGGTTAACGGAAGCAAACTGGAGATGGTGAAAGCTTAATTCACTTGAAGTTACGGCGGTCCGGCATGAAAACCGGCCGCCGTCTTTTTTTGCCCATGAGCGGTTTGAATTTCTTGATTATTGCCATGTGCATAAAAAAACCGCCCGGCCATCACAGCCGAGCGGTTGAAATTGAGTACAGGAATCAGGCGCTATTTCTTACCTTTGCCGCCTCCCAGCACACTGGGATCCACGCCCAAGGCCTTGCATATCTCGCCCCAGCCCATACCGGAGAGGCGCATGTCCACGATAGTTGTCATCGAGGCTCCTGAGGCTTCCATGATCGCCTTAATCTTGGCTATCTGCGCGTCATTAAAACCAAGGTCGTGGAGCTGCTGATCTGTAAGATTGGTATCAGCAGGAGGCGGATCGGTCGGGGCCGGATCGGTCGGGGCCGGATCGGTCGGCGCGGGATCGGTCGGCGCGGGAGCAGGAGCGTAATCGATTACCCATGTGGATGGATCCAGGAAAGCGTTGCCGCTTATCGACAGCGCGTCACCCATCAACGCCAGTGCGTAGACCGCAAGCTGGGTCATAAAAGGATCCTTCAGAGTAACGGTATAGTCGCCTTGTGGAACGTTGGTAAACTGGAACGCCCCTGTCATCATATCCACAGGTGAAGACTGGATCGCAACACCTGAGGCGTCAACAATCTCCGCGTTGAACTGCAAGACCAACGCCGAATCAGTGACAGATGGCGTGCCTTTCGCTGCTTGCTCCATGTTGCTGGATCCGCAGGCTGCAAGCATCGAAGCCGCAAACAGCATTACGGCGATGTTTACGCCCATTTTTTTCTCATTGTTTTTCAATTTGTTCTCGCCTCTCATTTTTCGATTTCCTTCCAAGCTTAAATATATGTCTCGTCATTTATCAAATATGGTCCGTTCAATGCCAATCACATTCAACATACACTACAGCAATAACGGCGCCAATAAAAACGATGCAGTAAGCGCATGTATATCAAGCACATACAATGGTGACATGGAAAACGCATTCAGAAGAGTATCTATTAATGTACTTGAGCGTCGGATAATGAATACAGTTGGATTTCCAGTATGTTTGGTGGCGAGGGGTCGTCTATGAAGAGGGGATGGCGCATGGTTTAAAGCGCAAGGTAATTGAGGCGGTGGGCAATATCTATAAAAAAGCCCGGCCATGACAGCCGGGCGATTTGTTGGATCAGTCTAGCTTTATGCTACTTATTCCCATGGCCGTTTCCATTGCCGTTGTTGCCTTTGCCGGGATTATCCGGTTTGCCATTGCCTTTATCTTTCCTGCCGGCGTTTTTGGCGCTTCTGGTTTTCTTGGGATCCCATCCATCCGGATGACCCATGCCGAGGTGGCCCGGATGCAGGCCCAGCTCATGAGCGATCTGTCCCCAGCCCATGCCGGAAAGACGCATAGCCTCCACCTCGCTGGCTGGTATACCTGCAAGATCGCCAATTTTAGCTGCTCTCTCCTGCTGGGTCTCATTCAACGAGGAGTCGCCATCATTTGAATCGAATTCAATTTCCCACGTCGCCTGGTTGTCGTTAAAGGAACCGGTCAGCTTTGCGTCGTCACCTTCCATTATGCTAACATCAACTTCCGTGATCACCTCGTCGGTGTCCGGATCAACGAATCGCAGGGTGTAGTCTCCTTCCGCCACACCGCCGAAAGAGAAATTACCGTTGGAGTCGACATAGGTTTCGGCTACCACATCGCCGTTGATGTCCACCAGTTGCACCAGGACGCCAGTCATTGGCTCGTCACCTGCGACCAACCAGTTAGCTCGGGCCGCCGATCCGTCATTATAGATGGCGCTGCCGGAAATATTGTTGCCACCTGTTCCGCTACCGCAGGCAGGCAAAACCATAGCCACCAAGGCCAGCATGGCAAAGCTCAATCCTGCTTTTTTAACATAATTAGTCATAAGTTCCATTTCCCACTCTCCCTGCCTACATGTTAGAAAACAAAAATAAATTACAGTTGATGAATGGTGCAGATTCCGTACCAAAGAACCTGCGCGTGGAACAGGCAAGAATACAGTCCGTTATAGGGAGGTTCCGTATACCTGACTTTGCTTGTGTGTACTGTAGTGCACAGGGAAGTCTATTAAAAAGGACTTTTTCTATTTCCAGTTTCTCCCCTCACTGTATCGCCTTGGTGCAATTGATCCCTGGCTGGAATGCCAGAATGTAACCAAACCGAAAACCCTCCGTAACATTGTCGTAATAATTGGGGGAGTATACTTCTGGGGAGCATACAAGAAGTCCCCCAGCATATGGGAGGAAGGCATTGGATTCCTTCTCTATTTAATGGTTGAAGAACGAATGGACCAGGCAGATCTGCTTTCCACGGATCAGGGAGCCAAATCGCCGGCTGTGTACAAGAGACCGAAGGAGACCAAGCGCCTGGTATTGGTGGCGGACATCATCGCTGGATATGTGATATCGGTCGGCGGGGTATTGGTGATAGCGGCTGTGATGGGGATACTTATATACCTTGTCAGCCAGGTTGTCCCCCTGTTCCGGGCCGGAGTGGTCACAAGCCAAAACAGCGCCATCCGCCCTGCTCCATGGGCCATAAGCTCCGCCACCATGCTCGACGAGTATCATCATCTGGCGGTGGAGATCGGCCCTGCCGGGCGCATTATCGCATACCACCCCAGAAGCGGTGAGATCGTCTCTGAAACCAGAATCGATTTCAACGGCGCCGAGTCCACCACCATGGCATTCGACAAGGGCGCGGATGGCTGGGCTGCGGGTTTTGCCGATGGTTCCATGGCTTTCGGATCGGTCAAGTTTCAAGTTGAAGTCTTCCCTGCGGGATTCGACCTTTCCGGTATGCGCCCCCTGGGGGGAGATGACTGGATTGGGGATGGCGCTGTTTACAGCAAGGTGGCTGGCGGCCAGATCCGGGTGGCGCGGGTGGTAGCCGTCACGGAAAAGATAATTAAAAGCGGCGGCGGTAAAGTTGTGGCCCTGTCGATGGCCGTTTTCGGAAGGCAGCGCAACCGCATGAACGCTCTGGCCGCGCTCGATTCCCGTGGCGGACTGTCGCTCCACATCGCCCAGACCAGGAAGAACATGATGACTGGCAAGATGAAGATATCGGTCAAATCCTACTCCCTGCCGAAGGCGCCTAAAGCGCTGGATAAACCAAGGTTGTTCCTCACGGAGAACGGGGCGGATATTCTGCTGGTGGCCGGGGATGGGGTGCTCTATCGCTATAATGCGCGGGAGCCTTCCCAGGCCTTCCTGGCGGAGACCGTTAGCCTCACTTCACCTGGCGTACGGGTGACGGCCGCCGCTTTAATGTCCGGCCGCCAATCGCTTGCGGTGGGTGGGTCCAATGGCGGCGTGGGGATACATTTCATACTGTCCAATCCCGGCTCGGTCACCTCCGATGGTTATAAGGTGGTCCGGGCCAGGCGGCTGGAGCCGCACAAGGGGCCGGTGACGGCCATTGTTCCTGCGGCGGGGGGCAAGTCCTTCCTCACCGCCGGACCGGGAGAGTTGTGGCTTCGCAACGGCGCGGGGGAGAGCGTGATATTGCGGCTGGACGCCGGGGCGCCTGGTGACATCCGGGGTCTGGACATCACATCCCGCTTGGACGGCGCGCTGTTGTCCACAAACAGTGGCGCGATTCGCTTGTGGGAGATCAAAGTTCCACATCCGGAGGCTTCCTGGCGGGCATTTTTTGGGAAAGTATGGTATGAGGGATACAAGGCGCCATCCTACACTTGGCAATCGTCGGCGGCCACCGATGATTTCGAGCCCAAGCTCTCTTTGATGCCCTTGATCTTCGGCACCTTGAAAGCCACATTTTATTCCATGCTCTTCGCCGTGCCGGTGGCATTGCTGGCGGCCGTGTTCACATCAGAGTTTTTAGAAAAGAACCATCGCGCCCCGCTGAAAACCGCCATGGAGATGATGGCCTCGCTTCCATCGGTGGCGTTGGGATTCGTAGCCGCCCTAGTGCTGGCGCCGGTGGTGGAGCGCGGGATAGGCCCGGTGTTGCTGGCCGGGCTCCTCATCCCACTTTCCCTGGTGGGGGGCGCCATGCTGTGGCAGCTTCTTCCTCAGCCTGTGTCGGAAAGGCTTTCCGGGCGTTTCAAATTCATGGCAATTGCCTCGGCCATGGGTATCGGGGTGTTGGCGACACTGGCGCTAGGCGGGTTATTCGAATCGGCATTCTTCGGAGGGGATTTCAAGCTATGGCTCACGGAAAAGGATGTCTCCGCCGTACCGTTTCTTTTTATGCTGCTTTTTCCGATGGCCACAGCCGCCGTGGCCGTGGCCGGAGCGCGATATACCGGAAGGGGAGGGCGCCGGGGAAGCCAGGCCCAGGGTGGGCTGGGCGCCGGGGCAATGGAGCTGGCCAAGGCTTCCATGGTGGCGATATCCGCCGCGCTATTGGCATGGATCGCCGCAGTGGTGGCCCAGGGCACCGGGTTCGACCCCAGGGACGGCCTGGTGGGACCCTACGTCCAGCGCAATACACTTATAGTCGGCTTCGCCATGGGATTCGCCGTAATCCCTATCATATACACCTTGGCCGAGGACGCTCTTGCCGCGGTGCCGGACCATCTGCGCGGCGCCAGCCTGGGCTGCGGCGCCACGGTGTGGCAGACGGCTATATGGGTGGTGGTTCCCACGGCTGCCAGCGGAATATTTTCCGCCGTGATGATCGGCATGGGCCGGGCCGTGGGGGAGACCATGATCGTGGTGATGGCCGCAGGGAACACTCCCGTGATGGAGCTCAATGTCTTCGGCGGCCTGCGGGCCTTGTCGGCGAATATAGCCGTGGAGCTGCCGGAAGCGGTGGTGGGTGGTACTTTATACAGAACCCTGTTCCTCGCCGGGCTCACTTTGTTTGTGATGACTTTTGCGATCAACACCCTGGCTGAGGTTGTGCGCTTGCGGTTCAGAAAAAGATTTTCGAGGTTATGATGGCGCATAAAAGCGATATGGAACACCCCCCCCGCCGGAGCGCCCACGCTCCCCTTTCGGCCAGGGGTGAGCCATATGTCTGGCTGTTGGGAGGGGCTTTGGCTGGCGGAGTGGTGATGATAATCGGGTTTCTGGTCCTTGTCACATATAATGGACTAAAAGCGTTCTGGCCCAGGCCCGTGGCCGTTATCACCATGGTCGATGGCGCCAGGACCGCGGGCGAAATGGTCCGGACGGAAACCTATTCCCTCCATAGTGAGGCGGAGTCCTCCGGGCAGGGAACCCGTTCTCTTTACCGGGTGGGAAACTTCGATCTTACCAGCGAGGATTTCAAGTGGGTGGACCAGCCGGATGTGAAGTCGATACAGGAGCCGGAAGATATCGTGCTGGTGGAGCGGCTGGAGTGGGGGCCGTTTATTGGAACGCTGGTCTCCGCGAGCGCGCGAGAGACAACCACAGCCGCGGAGAAACTGGACAAAAATGATCTCCAGGAATTGATAAACCAGGCTCATGAAAGGCGTGAAAAAATCCAGCTTATCCAGCGCGGCGTCCTGGGTGATGTGAACCGCGACATGGAAGCAGTCCGGTTGTCGCTACGATGGGCCGCCATGGAGCATGGCGGGGATTCAAGGGAATACGCCTCTATTGAAAAGGAAAAATCGGAAGAGACTGAAAGACTGGAGTCGGAGTACGCCAGGTTGTCGGAGGAGGCGGCCCGGCTGGACGCCGAGGACGCGGCGATAACCTTCACTTTTGCCGATGTCTCCGGCAGGGAAATAACGATTCGGCAAAGCGGTGTGGTGCGGATGTATTGGCCCAACACCCAGGGTATCTTAGGCAAGACTGGAGTATATATTGCGCGCTGGTGGGAGTTTCTCACCGCCGAGCCGAGGGAAGCCAATACGGAAGGTGGCGTGATGCCTGCCATATTCGGCACCTTCGTGATGACCGTGATGATGGCGTTGCTGGTGGCGCCCTTCGGCGTGATGGCGGCTCTGTACCTTCGCGAGTACGCCAGGCAGAGCGCGCTGGTGAGCCTTGTCCGGATCTCTGTGAACAACATGGCCGGCGTACCATCGATAGTGTATGGCATATTCGGCCTGGGATTCTTCGCCTACGGAGTGGGAGGGTGGATGGACGGCTGGATGTACGCCGAGCGGCTGCCCAGTCCCACCTTCGGCACCGGCGGGGTGCTGTGGGCCTCGTTGACCTTGGCTCTTCTCACGGCGCCAGTGGTGATCGTGGCCACTGAGGAGGCCCTCTCCGCCGTGCCTCAGTCGGCCAGAGAGGGATCTTTGGCCTGTGGCGCGTCCAAGTGGCAGACGATCCGGTATATCGTGCTTCCAAAGGCTTTGCCGGGTATAATGACGGGGCTGATCCTGGCCATGGCCAGGGGCGCGGGGGAAGTGGCCCCCCTGATGCTAGTGGGAGTGGTGAAGCTGGCGCCGGAGCTTCCGGTGGACATGGTATTTCCATACGTCCACCTGGAGCGCAGCTTCATGTGCCTTGGATTCCATATATACGACGTGGGATTCCAGTCGCGCAACGCCGAGGCGGGAAAGCCCATGGTATTCATGACGACGCTGCTGCTGATGAGTGTGGTGGCGGCGCTGAACGCCGGGGCCATTATTATCCGGAACAGGTTGAAGAAAAGATATGTGGCGGGACATTTTTAGCGGACCGGGAATATTATGAGCGCTAATTCTTTAAGTCATCACCATGAGGATCCCACCATCCGCCACGAGCGGAAGGGGGAGGAGGGCTCGCTGGTGTCGACGGAAGATTTCTCCTTGTGGTATGGCGACAGCCAGGCGTTGTATGACGTGGAAATGGCGCTGGAGAAGGGATTGGTGACGGCGCTCATTGGCCCCTCCGGCTGCGGAAAATCTACACTGTTGCGCTCCTTTAACAGGATGAACGACCTGATAGACGGGCTGCGGGTGGAAGGGAGTATCAAGTTCGACGGGCATGATATCTTCGCCCCGGACGTGGACGTGATCGGCTTGCGAAAGAGAATGGGCATGGTGTTTCAGAAGCCGAATCCGTTCCCCATGTCAATTGCCGAAAACGTTGGCTACCCACTGAGAGTGGATGGCGTGCGCGACAGGAAGCTAATCGCGGAAACCGTGGAGAGGGCGCTAAAGTCCTCGGCGCTGTGGGAAGAGGTGAAGGATCGGCTGGACCAGAGCGCCCTGGGCCTTTCCGGCGGGCAGCAGCAGCGCCTCTGTATCGCCAGGGCCATCGCGGCGGACCCGGACGTGCTGCTGATGGACGAACCCTGCTCCGCGCTGGACCCGGTGGCCACGGCCAAGATAGAAGAGCTGATAGACGAACTGGCTGGACGGTATACAATAGTGATAGTGACGCACAACATGCAGCAGGCTGCGCGGGTGTCTCACAACACGGCGTTCATGTATCTGGGGCGGCTGGTGGAATATGGCGAGACCGGCGCGATATTCACCGTACCCAGGGCGGACCGGACGAAGGAATATGTGACGGGCCGCTTCGGCTGAGCCGATGACGCTGAAGGAACATCATAATATAGGACAATTGAAAGATGAGACCTCATACAAGTAAGAATTTCGAGGCGGAGCTAAGCCACCTGAAGGACACAGTCCTGCGGATGGGGGGGATGGTGGAGACGGCCATAGGCAAGGCCATGAGGGCTCTGGAGTGGAGAGACGCCAAGCTGGCGCAGACCGTGATCGAGGAGGATCATATCGTCAATAAGTACGAGGTGGATATAGACGATATGTGCGTGGGGATAGTGGCGCTGCGCCAACCGGCGGCGGAGGATCTGCGGCTGATCATCACCGGCCTGAAAATATCGACGGACCTGGAGAGAATCGGCGACCTGGCGGCGAACATCAGCGAGCGGGTGCTGGAGATAATGAACGACCCGCACAGCGGATCGCTGAACGACCTTATGCGCATGTCCCAGATCGCCCAGGGTATGCTTCACGACAGCCTGGACGCATATGTGGGCCGCGACGCGGAGAAGGCGGAGGCTGTGTGCCGACGTGACGAGACAGTGGATGAGCTGAACCGGCAGTTGTTCAGAGCCTTATTGACGGAGATGAAAGACGCGCCTGCCGATGTCTCCAGCTATCTTAGCCTGATGAATATATCAAAGCAGATGGAGAGGATCGCTGATCATTCCACCAATATAGCGGAAATGGTCATTTATCTGGTCAAGGGTAAGGACATCCGCCACACATCGTTCGGCAAGTAGCCGCGGCGTCCGCGGACAAAATCATATGGCCAGAATCCTGGTTGCGGATGACGAAGAGGACATTCTGGAGCTGGTGCGGTATAACCTGGCGGTGAACGGCCATGAGGTGGAAACTGCCCTGACAGGGGGCGGCGCCCTGGAAGCGGCGATGGCCAGGCCACCGGATCTTCTGATACTGGACGTGATGCTGCCGGATCTCTTGGGCTTCGAGGTTTTGCGCCGGTTGCGCAAAAGCCGGGCAGGGGCGCATGTGCCGGTGATCATGCTCACCGCCAAAAGCTCGGAGCCGGATGTGCTGGTGGGATTCGAGCTGGGAGCCGACGATTACGTGACCAAGCCATTTAGCCCCAGGGAGCTGGTGGCCCGGGTCCGGGCGGTTTTGGCCCGCTACAAGGGAGATGCGGAAAAGGAAACAGGGCCGCTAAAGTTCGGGCGACTGGAGATTAATCGAGAGTCTTGCCAGGTGTTTGTTGATGGGGAGGAGTTGCAGCTTGCGCCCCAGGAGTACCGGCTGCTGGTGTTCATGGCGGCGCGGCCCATGAGAATGTTTACTCGAGAAAGCCTCATCGAAGGGGCATGGGGGCCGGAGCTGCATATCGATCCTCGCACGGTGGATGTCCATGTGAGAAGGCTGCGCTCCAGGATAGAGAAAGATCCTTCCGCTCCCGCGTTTCTGGAAACGGTGCGCGGCAGTGGATATCGATTCAATCCCGAGGGAAAAAACATCGGAGGTCGGCGTCAATAACATGTTTCATCGAGGCCTCTACACATACATACTCACGGCCCTTGGCCTGTCGCTCCTGGCCCTGGTGCTGATCATAGAGATCCTGGCTGACTCTTTCCTGTGGGAGTACCAGGCCAGGGAGGCGGAAATGGATCTGGAGCGGGCCGCCAGCCAGGCTTCGGCGCAACTGATCCCATGGAGCGCTGGGAATTCCAGGCTGGTCCATGACATGGGGCGCGCCACCGATTTCAGGTTCACCATCATAGGCAGAGACGGCGCCGTGCTGGCGGATTCCTTGCTGGACAAGGGGAAAATGAAAAATTACATCTCCCTGCCGGAGGTGACACGGGCGCTAGAGGGGCGGGGCGGAGTGGTCCGGCGCAAGAGCGCGGCCCTGGGAAAGGAGATGCTCTACCTTGCCATTCCCACTGATCCTGTGATCCGAGTGTCCAAGCCTGTTTCGGAGGTGGAGGAACTGACCGAGGGGATGAAGTTCCGGCTGCTAATCATTTCCATCCCGGCGCTTTTGATCGCCATGCTCATATCGTACCTGGTGGCCAAGCCGCTGACCCGCCGTATGAAGGTGATGGAAGGTTTTGCCTCCGCTCTGGCGGAGGGGGATTACGGTTCGGCGCTGGATAGTACAGGGGCCGGGGAGCTGGGAGGGGTGGAAAGGAGCCTGGAAACGCTTCGCAAAAAGCTCAAGGAGCTTGTATGGCGATTGTCAGAGGACAGGCAGAGGCTGGCATCCATCATGGATGGCATACCAGACGCTGTTTTGCTGTTCGGGTGGGATGGCAGACTGATCGCGGCCAACGAGGCGGCCCAGAAGCTGCTGCGCCTGCCGGTGGGGGGGCAGGATAAGCTGAGGAGGGAAGAGGTGGTGCGTGAGCCGGAGATCCTGACGGCGCTGGACATGGTTTGCGCTTCCAGGAAACAGACGGACACGCCTTTTCGGATAAGCTGGCGTGAGCCGGAAATGGAGCTGGAGGTGATATGTCGGCCGATGGTGAACGAGATGGGGCAATGCGGCGCGCTTTTGCTGATGCGAGACATCACAAGGCAGGTCCGCCTGGAGAGGGTGCGTAGCGACTTTATCGCCAACATGGCTCATGAGCTGCTGACACCGCTGACCGCCATCCGGGGCGCGGCGGAGACATTGATAGACTCTCAAACGGCGCCTGAGGGCTCGCATCGCAAGTTTCTGGAGACCATCCACAGGCACTCCATAAGGCTGGGAAACATAGTGACGGATGTATCGCAGCTTTCCAGGATAGAGGGGGGCGGCACACCGGTGGTGAACATGGAGATGGACGCCAGGCGCCCCGTGGAGGATGTGATGGCGCTTTTCACTGCGGAGGCGGAGAAGGCCGGCCTTTCGCTGGGGGTGGAGGCGCCGGAGGAGCCGGTCCGGCTGGTGTCTGACGCGGAGAAGATCGAATCTATCCTGGTGAATCTGGTCCAGAACGCTGTCCGGTACACCCCTTCGGGAGGATCGGTGATGATATGCGTCCGTGGGGGGGCCGCCGGGGCTGTGTTCGAGGTGCGCGATACCGGTGTGGGGATCCCGTTCAAGGATATCCCCCGTGTCACCGAACGCTTCTATCGGGTGGATCCTGGCCGCTCGCGGGAAAAGGGGGGCACCGGCCTGGGGCTCAGCATCGTTCGCCACCTGGTGACGTCGCTTGGGGGGAAGATGGCCATAGAAAGCCAGCTTGGCAGAGGAACCACGGTGAGGCTGGAACTGCCGTCGCTGCCATCATCGGCCCAATAATAGCGGCGATAAAACATCGCGCCTGGCCCGGCGTGGACGCTCTGGGCCGTTGGCGCGTCATTTGAAGATTTTCTTTATGTCCTGGTTGACCTTGTCCAGCCCTTCATTGATCTCTTTTTTCAACTTCTCGGATTTATCGCTGCTCAGCGCTTTTCGAACCGCCTTGGGCAGAGTCAACCATTTGACCGGATTCATGTCCCTGGCGTCCACGTATGTGTCGTCGAAAGTCATTTTCTCCTTCTGGACCAGCTTTACCTTGTATCCATCGTCGTGGAGCACTAAGTGGACATTCATGACCGCTCCCAAGGTTACCACCACCGTCGTCGTAATAATCACAATATACTTCATCAGCCTCTCCCTGGTTGACTTACCTTTATCCATCCAGCAACGCTTCCATGGCCCCGGCCACGTCCGCCACCTGGATTATATCAAGCCCTTCCATCTTTTGGGAGACGCCTTTTCCCCTGGGGATCACGGCCCGGGTAAAGCCCAGCTTGGCCCCTTCGGCGACCCTACGCTCCAGGTTGGACACCGCTCTTGTTTCCCCGGCCAATCCTACCTCCCCCAGCACGATTGTCAGCGGATCGATGGTCACGTCCCGGAAGCTGGAGACCACCGCGGCGCAAACCGCCAGGTCCGCCGCCGGTTCGTCTATCCTCGCGCCGCCTGCCACGTTGACGAATACGTCTTCCCCCATCAGGTGGTATCCCCCTCTTTTTTCGATAATGGCCAGAAGAATGGCCAGGCGGTTCTGGTCGAATCCGGAGGTGGCGCGGCGTGGGGAGGCAAGGTGGCTGGAGCAGACCAAAGCCTGTATCTCCAGCAGCAGAGGTCGGGCGCCGTTGACGCAAGCGGTGACCACGGATCCTGGGGCGCCCTGAGGCCGCTCCGAAAGGAACAGCTGGGAGGGATTGTCCACCTGGACCAGCCCCTCCGGTTTCATTTCGAATACACCGATCTCGTTTGTGGAGCCGAAACGGTTTTTTACCCCTCGGACGATCCGGAAAGGTCCGCCGCGCTCCCCCTCGAAATAAAGGACCGTGTCCACCATATGCTCCAGCAGCCTGGGGCCGGCAATGGCGCCGTCCTTGGTTACATGGCCGATCAGAAACATCGGTATGGAGCTGGACTTGCATTTTGCCAGCAGCCTTCCCGCCGATTCCCGGATCTGCCCCACTGTGCCGGGGGCGGAAGGAACCTCGTCGGTGTATATGGTTTGGATAGAGTCGATCACCACCATCAAGGGATTCAACTTGTCGATGTGGGACTCGATAAGCTCCACCTGGGTCTCCGGCAGGAGAAACAGGTTGTCGGACAGATTACCCAGCCTCAGGCCGCGCATCCTGATTTGGCCCGGGGATTCCTCGCCGGAAACATACAGAACCGACCCCCTCTTTGCCATCAGCCCCGCCACCTGCAACAACAGGGTCGATTTCCCTATTCCCGGGTCTCCGCCGACAAGGATGAAAGATCCGGGGACGACCCCTCCACCCAGGGTGCGATCCAATTCCGCGATACCGGTTGGGATCCTGGACGCAGAGTCCTCAATAAAGGCTTTGGTTATAGGCTCAGGCCGGTGGCTTGAATCCACGGGCGCCCATCGTCTTCTGGCGCCGGTGGAAGGTTTGGAGTTGTCCTGGATTTCCTCGGCCATGGAGTCCCACGCCTGGCATGAGGGGCATTTGCCAAGCCAGGAGGCGGAGTTATGACCGCATTTCTGACAAATGAATATTCTGGAAACCTTGGCCATGGCCCCTTTGAGAGGAAGGAAGATGGCGCCTGGAGCTACATGGCTCCTTTTTGCCCTTCCGGTTTAATTTTCGGCGCCACTCTGGACTCGCCAGTTTTCTGGTTAACAAGGAGCTCGGTGACTTTATCGCCCTGTTTATCCTGGGTCGGAGCGATGCTGGCGAAGACCACCTGGTAGTTATAACCAGCGACATCATTCTGATTGATGTTTGTTACGTACTCCAACTCGGCGGTTTCTCCAGGCCCCAGCCAGTCCGCCCGAATTTTCCCCTCTCTATAAGGGATTTCGATATCAGGTATCCTCTTGCGGTCGTTTGTATATAGTATTACGTCCATGCGGAGACCGGCGGCGGGGTATGGCATGTTGTTTTTGATAGTGGCGACTATCACCGCCGTTCCGCCCACGGAGGGGCTTAACTCAAAGTTAGCGACCTCCACACCGTTCTTGGTGATTTCCTTCTGTTTCTTCGCCTCGTCGGAGGGAGCCTCCTCCTCTATTGCAGGAGCGGTCCCGGCCGAAGGGTCCGCCACAGTATTTTCTTCCGAATCGGAGTATCGAATCACCTGTTGCTTTACTTCAATTCTTTCGACGTTATTGTTTTTCAAGGTGACATCGGCATTGTCGCTGAAATTTACGGCGCCACTCTTGTCCTTCCACTTGAATATCTGGCCGGAGGCTGTGTCGATAGGCAGAGCCAGGAACGCAAGAGCGGCCAAGACCGACAGGAACCGATTGGCCGTACACTTCATAACATCTCTCTCTTTCATGTTAATTAAATTATAACATTGAAATCAGGATTACCAGTCAAGGAAAAGAAGTAAATGAGAAAAAAAAGCAATATTTTCATATGTAGCTGAATAACAACAGGATACGCATAGTGAAGTACCTGGCAAAATGTAAAGAAGTGGCCATAAGTCCTTGACACGGCACAGGGCTGTAGCATTTATTCTACATGATTGAATGTAGATGGGAGTCATCAGTCATGCAAAGATCTGTTACATATCCGAATTGATGCAACGTCAGGCTTGTCCCGCTATCAGGACCGCTCTGAAATTATGGAGTGGCCGCCACCATCGAAGATCGCAATCTGGCGCCCGGGTGGGCCGGGCTTCCATCGGGATTCGTTCGCTCCAAAAACTCAAAGACCAGATTGGCCCCATCCATGGAATAGCCTGTCTTTCGAAGAGCTGTTGCCGCAAACAGGTCCGCCTGAATCTCCTCCATGCAGCATTGGGCGGAGCCTTGCAGTTGCCCATCCGCCGGGATAGTGTGTCCCAGGTAGATGTGACCCAACTCATGGTATATAATGAAGGCCATGGCGGACTCGAAGAGGTTGCCCTGCTCCACCGGGCCGGACAAGGTGGCAGGCTGGTATTGCGATAAGCCCGCGGATGGATCACTGTCTTTATGTTTACCAGCGGACTCTTCCAGGATGGACAGCAAGCCCAGGCTTACAGAGACTTCTTGTCCGTGGGAAAATGCGAACACATCGCCGCTGCCGCACGCCATGACCACCGCATTATGGTATGGGATTTCTTTGGCTCTCTCCCCATAGGTCCGGGTAGCGCCAAGAAACTCCACTTTCCCCCAGGATGCGACTGGGGGATAGGCGGTGTTGAAACGGTGGATGGTGTTTTCGATTATTGCTCCGTATCCTGGTGGAACTTGTCCGGGGCAATCCGGATCGACGCGAAACTCCGATTCGTTGTGGAGCGTTGGCATTGTTGCTTGCGGAGCAGACATGCTTTTGGAGGAATCCTGTCCGGCGGGAAGGGCTTTCCCCATGGCAAACCCGGCCGCAGGTTCGCCGGTTCCACCGCAGGCCGCCAGCAACAGCGCCGCGCCAGATAACCCCAGCGCCATTCTGAGACGGCGCAAGCCTGAATTTAACATAACTGCAGATTATATCATTCTTTTCACGGAATGTGCCTGTGCTCCATGAGTTTATGGATTTGGCGGAATCATCTGGCATGCAGGGGAAAGCGGATATGGGAGCTACGTCTTACTTTAGGGCGCCAGGGGGGCATGCCACCGTGGTTGGGTTTATTCGAGGGCGCTTCGGGAGAAAAATCCTTGGGGTTTGTTAAGAGGGATTTTAGCGGCGAAATCGAGAAGGTCGGTTTGACAGAAGCCAGGATCGAACAACTCGCTCAGGTCGTGCTCCTCGTGATGATGGCTGCAAAGCTTGATTTTTCCATCCGCGGAAAGCCAGAACCTACGGCATTCATAGCAATTCTGCTGTCTGGAGCAGGTTAAAAGCTCCACCGATGGACCTCCGCCAGCTACATTCCATGTATATTGGTTTTCCCCTTGCTCCAGGTGGCAGGTCTTGCCGATCTCATCAAGGATCCAATCGAAAAAATCCTCACCACCTGTCTTCTCTTCCGTGGCTCTTACCGGGTAACCGTTCGCAGTGGCCCACAAGGCCACCTCGACCATCTCTTTTTTCGCCAGGCCGGGCGCTCTTTGAGTTTCGATGGCAACTTTCACTCCGAAACTTGCCGCAATATGAATTCCTTCCAGCAACTCATCCAAGGCGCCAAGGCCCTGTCCGGTAGTGGTCGAAAACTGGTCAGGGTCCACGGTGGGGATGGCGACCCAAAGCCTGTCCATGCCGACCTTGGACAACGGGCCGATGAGTGTGGGTAGCAACCGGCTACCGGTCCTGACTGTGATTTCCACCTTTGGACGGATGCCAGAGAGCCCGGAAACCAGTTCCACTATGTCCGGACGCAAGAGCGGCTCCTTCCCGGCAAGCAGGGCCTTGTTCAGCCCCAGCGCGGACATGATTTTCATAAAGGACACTATATGCTCCGACGGAAACGAGGAAACTAATTCCGCGTCACTCCCGTCGCCGGAGGCTACCTGACCGTTCGAGGGCTCGTCGCCCGCCAGAATCTCGATCAGGTCTAGTGGCCTGTTGAACTTATCTAACAACATAGCAGTGAACCTGATTTCAATTCTGGGCCTGCTTTCGGTCTGTGTCAATCAACTTTTTTCGGCCATATCACTGAACCGGAGCTTTGGCTGGTGGCCGGTTTGGGCTATCATCTTCAGCATGACAGAAAAAGAGCTGATTACCCTGGGGATAGAGACATCATGCGATGAAACGGCGGTGGCTGTTTTGCGAGGCCCACACCAGGTTCTAAGTTCCCTGGTGGCGTCCCAGGATGATATTCACGGTGTCCATGGGGGTATCGTGCCGGAGCTTGCCTGCAGGCGGCATGTGGAGCTGATTCATCCGCTCACCCTCTCCGCACTGGAGAAGGCGAAAGTGGGCCTGGAGGATATCGGATTGGTGGCCGTGACCCGCGGGCCGGGGCTGGTGGGGGCGCTGCTGGTGGGGCTCTCATACGCCAAGGCTCTAGCCTGGGCTGCCGGGCTGCCGCTGGTGGGGGTCAACCACCTGGAGGGGCATGTCTATTCCGCCCTGGTCCATGAACCGCGGACACCACTGCCCTGTCTGGTGTTGATGGTATCCGGCGGCCATACGGAGCTTTTCATTATGGAGGCGTCATACTCTTTGACCTGGCTGGGAGGCACCCGAGACGACGCCGCGGGTGAAGCTTTCGACAAGGTGGCAAGGCTGCTGGGGCTCGGCTACCCAGGCGGCCCCATTGTCGACAAAATGGCCAGGGAGGGGAAAGCCGTGTATGACGTGCCGGTGGCGTTAAAGTCCCAGGATACGCTGGAATTTTCCTTCTCCGGGCCGAAAACCGCAGTGAAGAATATAATTAACGGGCTGAACAAGGAAACGCCTGGCAGGCTGCCGGTGGCGGATATCTGCGCGTCTTTCCAATCCGCTGTGGCCCTGGCGCTGTATGGCAAGACCCGGCTGGCGGCTCAAAAGCATAAACCGGTGTCTATAGCCGTGGTGGGCGGAGTGGCGCGCAACTCGGCGGTGCGGGAGAAGATAGGCGCCCTGGGAAGAGAACTGGGAATACCTGTGACCATCCCCCCGCCGGATCTGTGCACGGATAACGCCGTCATGATAGCCGCTGCCGGGGCGGGGCTGTTTATCCGGGACAGGAGCAATCCCGCTTTCCGCGACTTCACCCAGATGGACGCGAAACCCTCCTGGCTCCCTGGCGTGCAGCTGAAATAATTTATTTCTCCGCCAGCAGCTTGTCGATCACCTCGGAGAAGTAAGCGACATCCACCGCGCCGCGCACGTGGACCCCGTTTACAAAAAAGGTCGGGGTGGCCTGGATTCGCAACTCGTTTCCAAGGTTTACATCCCGGTCTATTCTTGCGTCGAAATTGGGATCACTGAAGTCGTTTTTGAACTGTGTCGGGTCCAGCCCCAGCTTGCGGGCGTAGTCCACGAATAAAATCACAGGTTCCGGCGCCGCTCCCCACTCGGATTGTCTTCGCATTAACATGTCGTGATATGCCCAGAACTTCCCCTGTTTTTCCGCGGCCAGGCTGGCCTTGGCGGCGGACCGGGCGGCAGCGTGGTTCGACAAGGGGAAATGCTTGTATGCGATTCGCACCTTGTCCCTATATTTTTTCTGCACCTGGCTTAGGGTATTCACCGATTGGGCGCAGTATGGGCACTGGAAGTCGGAAAATTCCACGATAGTGATCTGGCCGCTCGGGTTGCCCTTCAGGGGCAAGCCTTCAACGCCGAGTAACTTACTGTTGGCGAACGCCTCGGATAATTCCCTTTCCCTGGCTTGGCGCTTCTTTTCTTCATAATAGGCCTGCATGGAGCGCTCTATCACCTCCGGGTGGGCCATGATATATTTTTCTACGATCCTATTGATCTGTTCGTGATCGACACCTTCCTGGGCAAGGGCCACCGGGGCGCCCACCTCCAGCGTCAGAGACACGCAAAGAGCCATGACTATATATTTCATATTTTCCTTTTTACTTATGTAAACACTATGTATCGACATCATATATGATCGCGGGCGCCCCGTTCAAACCTCGCGCAGGCGATACCGCGCGCCGAAAAATATTTTATCGAAGGGATTGATGGAATGAAAATATACTACAGGTGCAAATAGATGGAAGGTTGTTAAACATGACAAGCGCTACGAAAAAGTCACTGATGAGCCTGGGGCTGGCTGTGGGTGTGATAGCAGGGTTTATGACTTTTATGTTTTTTTTGCTGCTACTCCTTAATCCTAATCCTCACGGAAGTTATCTGAATGTGGTAATTGGGATATATGTGGCTCCCCCTTTCACTCTAGGGGCGCTGCCAATCATTTACCACAAGCTATCACGCTATTGGGGCCTTGTGTATGAGGATCAAGCGCCCTGCGCAAAATGCGGAGCCCAGGTTAGCTATCACCTGTCAACCTGCCCCGATGCGAAGCGCCATGTAAGCCTGCAAAGCGTGAGTGGAGGAGGGTGGGTTCGTCGCAGTTGGCCTTCATCCAAAGTGCGACTCTGACAGAGACGGTTTGAAAGGTTATCCTGATGCCTGGTTGTGGGACAGCACGTGTGGAGGTTTACGAGGAGTGGAAACAGACCGTCAAAAAACAATTGAAATGCTATTTCTGATCCACCCCGCCAATGGGGACCTCCTCGCAATGAAGAAGCTGATGGCGAAAATCCTGATATTTGTGGACAAACCGCAAATCCACGGTCTTACCGCAATCCAGATAGCCAGAAATAACGGCCACGCTGATATGGTCGAATACCTGATCAGCAGCCCATAGGCCTGTCAATCCCGGCGGTGAACCATTAATTGAACGGATTCAATTTTCCGGAATACCTTTTGACAAATCTTTTCACGTGAGAAGTCGCTCGAAAATCCCTCTTGTCTGTCATGCAGGTTATCAACCTGGGAATGGCGATCGACAGATAAAAATTCTTGATAGCGAAAATACGATATGTTCCGGTGTTCACTAAAAAGTTCACAAACCATCTGGGCAGGTGGGGCAGCCAGTGAAGTATGAAGGCCACCGCGGCCAGACGTCTGGCGTCAGAGACGCTGCCGCCGTAGTAGAAGCTGGGGTCGGAGGGCTGCTCCAGATTCGGGTCGTTGATCTCCGCCGCCTCAGATTCGGTCATCAAGCCGCTGGTTACCGCCTGGTCTATGATCTTTGTTTTCGGATAATACTTCAGCCAGAACACGCTTATCCCGTCTGGCCGTACTTTGTTGTAGAATCGCATGGCATCCTCCTGATTCTCCACCGTATCCTCCGGAACGCCCAGCATATGGTCCACCCGCACCATGATCCCCCTGGCCTTGGTCATTGCGATGGCCTCCTCGATCTTTTTATTGTTAGATTTTCGGAATAGTATATCGCGGCACAAGTCCTCCGACACCGACTGAACCCCCATCTGCACGTTTACGCAGCCGGCTTCCTTCAGAAGATCCGCCTTGTGTTCGTTTTGCTGGAAGGGGGAAGTTATGCACTGGAAGGGGAGCCCAACCTCGGTCTTGTATTTTCGGCAAAACTCCTCCAGCCACTCGGTGTGGGTGGTGAAGCAGTCATCCACCAGTACAAAATACTTGACGCCCAAATGTTCCTTGGCGCGCTTGAATTCGGCGATTACCCGGTCCACATTGGTTTGCCGAATGTTTCTTTTGCGTCCGCCCCCATTGGTGTATGAATATGCGCAATAGGAGCAGGCGTAAGGGCAACCCCTGCCGGTCATGGCCAGGTATTCATCTTTCATCTCCGGCAGGTACGCCATGAACGGCTCTTTATTCGGGAACGGCAGTTCGTCCATGTTCGGAAGGTCACCGATGGTAAAATCGCCGATCATCGATCCGTTTCTTTTATGGATGATTCCGTTGGTCGCCTTGTCTGGCATGATGACGCTCCCATTGACCTTAAGAGAAGCCAGCCACCTGGGAAGCGAGACCTCAGCCTCTCCCATGGCCAGGGCGTCCACTTCATCGCGGGCCAAAGTCTCCTTCGGCAGGAGCGTGGGGTGGATACCACCGAAGATGGTGGTGGCCCCGCTTATTTTTTTCAGCTCTGCGGCCACTCGCACCTGGCTCTTGAAAATATCGCTGACCGCCGAAAAAGCGACCACATCCGGCGCCAATTCGGCCACCTTTCCGGCAAGAGCGGCGAAATCCAGATCGTGATTAACAAAATTAGTATAGGAATCATTGGCGGAATAAAAAACGAAATCAACTTCGTGCCCCTCTTTTTCGAGGACACTCATCAGGGATTGAACGCCGATGCTCTCCGCGTCTGGATATACAAAAGCAACTTTCATCGTTTGGATTAGTAATTATCAGGTTTTTGATTTTCCGATGGGACGCTTGTCTGGCCGCCCGGCGAATCCAGAACTCGTCCGTGCCTATATCCGCATTATATCCAAATCAGCGGGAGGATCAAGTGAAGTTTGCATTAGTCGGGTTGAATGAAAATGTACGCCCATCGTCCGCGAAGACATTCGCCGCGCCGCTGGTGGTACTGCTGTTCATTCAGTTAAGTTTTATCCCTATCACGATGAATGGATAAACTGGTGGCATCGGTGTCTGCTAAACACGGACGCGACGATGCTGGCCATTTTCTGGATGCGTGTACATTATCGGGGATGTAGGTTATGAGGGCTGGTGTCGGAGTATGCTCTTCCTCACTGGAAGGGATTGGGCGCCTCACACCGAGTCCGGCAAAAGGACTTCGGGCGGGATTTCTCCAATAGGCGCTCTTACCCTTTAAGGGGTTCGAGGAGCGTTCTCCCTCTTCCAGGAATCCGCCGCTTTTGCGAACCTTTTGATGATTTCTCCAGCAGGCTCCACAGAAGATATCCCCCGGACGCTTTTCCCGGCCTGGAAATACTCAAGATATCCCTTCCCTTTTTGGGAGGCGTTTTTAAGCTGGAAGAATGATCGCAACGTGTAGATCATCCTCATCCATTTCTTGGTAATGTTTCCCTTCAGAAGATATTTTGCTATTGGTCCCGCTTTGACGCCCTGTTTTTCGATATACGGCGTGCGGATAATCGATACAGGTACTCCGCTAATTTTATCCGTCAGGACAATATCCTCTTCAGAGGCGTTTACAATCACCTCCTTGTAATCGCTATGTGAATTGCACTCCACGGTGGCGATAAAACGGGTGCCCATCTGGACCCCCGAATATCCGGTCGCAAGCGCTTTTACATAATCTCTTTCGGTGGATATTCCCCCTGCGCATATTAGCGGGACTTTGAAAGGAGAAACTTCCTCGTATAGCTTTTCAGCCGATAGCGCGCCCGCATGACCCCCGGCACGGTTGTTAACGCAAATCAGGCCGTCCACTCCATTATCCAGCGCCTTATTGGCCCATTTGCCTTCTGTGACATCGTGGTAGACAACGCCGCCGATCGAATGCGCCTCCTCCACCACCCATTTCGGGTTTCCCAGCGCAGTGATGAAAAACTTTATCCCTTCCTCCAGCGCGATATCCACCCACTCGCGCATCCTTTTTTCGTATCTGGAGGAAGACTTCTCCACAAGAGCGTTAAAGCCGATCGGCTTGTCAGTGATGGAACGGATAAACTTAATCCCGGCGCGGAGCTCATGGCCGTGGACGTATATCATAGACACCGGTTGGATTATCCCCAGGCCACCCGCCCTGGAAACGGCCGCCACCAGCTCAGGGTTGCTGCAAGGATACATGGCGCCGCATATGACGGGGGTCTCTATCCCAGCGGCTTGCGTGAATTTGCTGTCATCCATACGTTAATTCTAGACCTTATGAGAGGCGCCAGCAATGTCATTTGGCGTGTATGGCAAGTGGCATAGACTCTCATTCCGCTTCCCCGTGGCCGCCTGACCTTGGACTTTACATCACTTATTGCCCATTCCCTTGTAAATCCCCGCGAACTGCTCCATGGTGATATCCTCCGCCCGCAAAGAGGGCGCCACACCGGCCGCATCTAGCGCCTTTAGCAGCGTCTCCGGGCTATCGAAAAGCTTCGACAAATTATTCTTGATCTTTTTTCGCCTGTGCACAAAGGATGTCTGCACCAGGCTGAAGAACCCCTCCTCGTTTTCTATCCGCACGGGTGGCGCTTTTCGGGGAACCAGCCGGATCACCGCGCTGTCTACCTTCGGCCTGGGCCTAAAGGCGCTCGGCGGGACATCGAATAAATATTCCGTATGGCAATGATATCCCACGAAAACTGATAGCGATCCGTATCCCTTTTCCCCAGCCGAGGCGCAGAGCCTGTGGGCCACCTCCGCCTGGGTCATCAGGGTCATGGAGGCCACTCTCTCCTTGTGGTTTATCAGGGTCTTGATGATGGGGGTGGCCACGGAATAAGGAAGATTGCTGGCTACGTGGAACGGGGAGGGGAGGGTGGTGTAATCGAACTTCAGCGCGTTGGCCCTCAACAGGTGGAATCTCTCCCTTCCCCTAAAGGTCTTCACCAGATAGCCATAAAGCTCCTGGTCCAGCTCCAGCGCGGTCACATTGGCGCCTGTGTCCAGCAGCGGGCCCGTCAGCGCTCCTTTGCCGGGGCCGATCTCCACAATGGTCACACCCGGCGCCGCACCGGAAGCCTCGGCGATTCGCTGGGCGATGGCCCTGTCCGCCAGGAAATGCTGGCCCAGTTTATGTTTTTGTCCATGCTCCCGCACGTTAAAAGCCTCCTTTCAGCATCCTGGCCGCAGTGCGGATAGCGTGGACCATTGGTCTTTCGTCCGCCATATTCTTCCCCGCTATGTCAAAAGCGGTGCCATGATCCACGGAGACCCGCAGGAAGGGCAGGCCCAGGGTGACATTCACCGTCTCCCCGAAGCTTAGCGCCTTGACGGGGATCAGCCCCTGGTCGTGATACATGGCGATTGCCACATCGTACTTTTCCCTGGCCCGGGGTGTGAACATTGTGTCCGCCGGGTGGGGGCCGGTGATCTCCACTCCCGCGCGCCGGGCGCCGCGTATGGCTGGCGTGATGATCCTGGCCTCCTCATCGCCGAACAAGCCACCGTCGGATGCGTGAGGATTTAGCCCGCAGAGGGCGATCCTGGGGGAGGAGAGGCCGTACTGTTTCACTGACCGGGCCACCAGCAGGATGAGGTCCCGCAATTTTTCAAATTTCAGAAGGCGTGGTATATCCTTCACCGCCACATGGGTGGTTGCCACCACCACTTTGAGCTTGCGGCTGGCCAGCATCATCGCCACGGGGACGCCGCCGCAACGGCTGGCCAGAAACTCCGTATGCCCGGCGATCCTGTATCCGGCCCGGTTGACCGCTTCTTTGCTGATGGGGGCGGTGACCATGGCGGCGAACTCTCCCCTCTGGGTCCGGGTGATGGCCTCCTCCAGGGCGCTCATGGCGGCCTGGCCGGCGGATTTGGATATTTTACCCATGTTCTCATGGGAAAAAGGAAACGCCGCCGCCTTTACCACGGCCATGGTATCAAGTCCGCCCCGGCCATAGCTCGCATCGATAACCTTCATCGGTAATTTGAGGTGTATGGCCAGGTGGGCCATATGGTCGGGATCGCCGAAAACGGTGATCCTTTTTCTTAAGGTGGGTGAAATATGGGCAAAGGCCAATAGAATCACTTCGGGACCGATGCCTGAGGGGTCCCCCCAGGTGATGGCGATCCTGTTCCCCGGATGGGTGGAGGAAGCTTTCATAGTGTCCTTGAAAAAATGTTTCCAGGCGTTGGGCCAGGCGCCAGGGCGATGGTTCCTGGCTGCTCTATTTTTGCACAACGCCGCCGCGCCAGCAACGGGTGGTGAAATAGAAGTTGATTTTAGCCGATGGTATGGTTTTAAATGAGGATTCTACAATAGAGGGTGAATCCTGTTGAGCATGGCAGCAGAAAAGCGTTTGGGGGAGGATCTTTGACCAAATCATTACATACCGGGACTGGTCCCACTGGGGCGGTGGAGTATAAGGACATCATCGCGCCCTATGGCCAGGACCTGGCTCGGGTGGAGGAGGCTATCCGGTCCAACTTCAGCTCCGATGTGGCCCTG
>JAOUMU010000113.1 GCA_029881335.1 Nitrospinota bacterium
TACGCCTCTTCAGGTTCCTTCACCAGAAGCGGGGTGAACTATTCCGCCGGGGCCAAAACACCTTTTTCAGCGGTATTCTCCGCGGTGTCCCTGGCGCTGATCCTGCTGCTGATAGCGCCGTTGGCGGCCTACCTTCCGATCGCCTCCATGGGAGGGGTGGTGCTGCTGGTGGCGTACAACCTGATCGACACCCACCATGTCAGGAACATATTAAAGGCCAGTGGGTCCGACTCGGCGGTACTGATCACCACGTTTCTATCCACTCTTTTCGTGGAACTGGAGTTTGCTATTTATGTGGGAGTGATGCTATCGCTGGTGTTGTATCTCAACCGCACATCCAAGCCCAGGATAGTGGCCCGGACTCCGGACCCGAAGGTGGAGAACCGGAGTTTTGTGACAGATCCTGACGCGGAGGAGTGCCCGCAGTTCAAAATTATCAGGATAGACGGCTCCATATACTTCGGCTCGGTAAACCATGTGCAACGGGCGCTGGAATGGATCCGGACGGAGGAGCCGGAGCGCAGGCATATGATGCTTGTGTGCAGTGGGATTAACTTTCTGGATGTGGCCGGCGCCGAGACCCTGGAAAAAGAGGCTGTGCGTTACCGAAGCATGGGAGGAGCGTTGTATCTGTACGGCCCCAAGGCCCAAGTGCAGGATATCCTGGGGAAGGGGGGATACATGAGCTCTATAGGGGCGGAGAATATCTTCACATCCAAAAGGGTGGCCTTAGATTCCATAATAAGGAAGCTGGACCCGGCCCGTTGCGCCCGATGCACGACCAGGATATTCAAGGAATGCGCTGATATGCCAAATAACTCAGAGGGGAAGAATTAATCTGCAGGCCTGGTCAATTCCCACAGACGTTCCACGGCCCTTTGCACCTCCGGCAGCTCTATGCGGGAAGTGCAGTGATCCCCCTCATATATACAGTTGTTCTGGTCGCACGGCTGACATTCCATCGGTTCGCAGGTGACCACCGATTTTCTCTGACCCACTGGCCCCCACAACACCGGATCTGACGGGCCGAATATGGCCACCACGGGAGTATCCAGTACACCGGCCATATGCATGGGGCCGGAGTCGTTGCACACTATCATGGCGGACATTTTTATCAGAGCGGCAAGCTGCCACAAAGTCAGGTCTGTATAGGCGGGAAGGGCGTAGCCAGACGCGCGCCGGATTGTTTTTATCTCTTCATCGTCCGAGGCCGAGCCGGCAAGGATCACCGCCATTTCCATCTCGTCCACCAGCCATCTGGCCAGGGCGCCCATGCTTTCTGCCGGCCAACGCTTGACCGGGGTTCTGGCGCCGGGATGGAGAAGCACCAGCGGCCTGTCGAACATCAGTCCCTCTTTCTCCAGTTTATTGGTTATCGACTGGGTGGCTGATTCAGGGAAATCGAGGAAATACTCAGGTTCCTCCGGCCATTGGGCGCCCAGCGGCGTCACTACCTTGAATTGAACTCTCCAGCTATGGTCGTCGGGGTAGGGGGTTTCGGCCTTCATGTTGTAACAGAGCCAATTGCGGAACTGGAAATGGTGGCCGATGCGATGGCGGGCGCCGGAAAGCAGCGCCGCGAAGGCGCCTCTGGGGCCGGCTTGCAGGTCCACGGCCAGGTCGTAATTCTCCTGCCGCAGACGGCGGATGAAAGCGATATCGGTCATAAGTCCCCTTGACGATTTATCGCGAGGATTCGTGATCACCATATCCACGTTCTTGTTGTTGTACAAAAGATCCTCGAACACGTCGTCCACGACGAAATGGATCACTGCGCGGGGGAAGGTCCTTTTCAGCGCGGCCAGGGACGGATTCGAAAGGAGTATGTCTCCTATGGACCGCAGCCTTAGAACCAGGATTTTGCGTATCGACGCCGGATCGAAATTCATTGGGGGTTTCCGGGATATATCGCTATGGGTAATTTCACTTATGCGCCTAAGGGTACAAGGGTATAACAATGGCTTGGCGCATGACAACCAGTTTCTTACGCAGGGCCCAGGTGGGAATGTTTTTTTGCTTTTAATGCGGCTTTTACATATCCTGTTTGCATGAGTATATTTTCCTTTTGTCCGGACCTGTAGGGTGAGCAGGAGTGGCGAATTAGGCGCCGTTAACTGGCTACCTTGGGGCCGCGAGGCGTTCGAAAAAGCCAGGGAGGAAAACAAGCTGCTTTTCGTATCCATTAGCTATCCGGCCTGCAGGGGGCTGGTAAATATGGAACGGGTACTTTTCGTGGATCCCGGTTTCATCGAAACGGTGAATTCCAGATTCATCCCCGTGAGGATGGACCGGGAGATGTTCCCCGCCACCGATTTTGTATACATGAGCGCAGCCGTGGCCATACGAAAAGAGGGGGGATGGCCAAACAACATGTTCCTCACTCCCGATCTGGACCCGGTCATTTCCGTGGGTTATGGAAAACCGCCGGATATGGTGAAAGTGATGAATGATGTAGACGCTCTATGGCTCAAATCCACCCCCCAGGTGCGGGCCCATGCGGCTCACATCGGCAAAGTGATTAAAATACATCTGGAGACCGTGGACAAGACGAGGGAAGAGCGGGACCCGGATCTGGAAAAACTTCGCATCTCGATGGACATGAATCAGGGCGGATTCGGGACCGGCTCCAAGTTCCCCATGGCCGGCGTCATGGAGTTTCTGCTGATGGAGGGGAACGACGATGGGTTTATTAAGCTGACGCTTGACAAGATGGCCCGGGGAGGGATATTCGACCATGTGGGGGGTGGATTTTTCCGCTGCACTGTGGATCGCGGATGGGAGAATCCACAATTCGAGAAGCTGCTATGTGACAACGCATTAATGGCCTCGCTATATTCACATGCGGCGTCGGCGCTTGATGATGGTGTTTATGAATATACAGCGAGAAAGACCCTGGACTTTATTGAGCGTGAGTTCGGCGAAGGATTGGATGGAGGATTCGCCGGATCGATAGGTGACGATGGCGCCGAGGATGGCGAATATTACACCTGGTCCATGGAGGAAGCCAGAGAGGTGGCGCGGGACGATCAATTCCTGGAAGATTATGGCTTTACCGGGAAAGGTGATATTTCCCTGATCGAAGGGGCAGGCGGTATTCCCAGAATTATACACACTGGAAAATCGATACCCAGAAGAATCGGTGTCAGGCTGGGTACAGAAGCGCTGGCGCGGATGAAAAAAGCAAGGGAAGTCCGTCAGGGGATATATCGTGATGAGAAGGTGATAGCGGCATGGCAGGGGATGGCCATTTCCGCTTTCGCCAAGGCCGCCGTGACCCTCGACGATTCCCATTACCTTGCGGTGGCGCTAAAAGCGGGGGAGTTTGCCATGAACTCCATCGGCTGGTCCCATTGCGTTTTTGGCGGAAAGCGGAAAGGCAGAATCAATCTGGAGGACGGGGCGTATATGGCCATGGCTTATTGGGATCTGTTCGAGGCCACGGGCGAGGAAAAGTGGCTTGCCGCCTGCCGGGAGATGACCGACGCTTCAAGGCAAAAATTCGCCACGGGTGATGGAGGCTATTTCATGGTGGATAATTCCGAGGGGCTCATCGCCAGGCCGCGCAACTATGAGGACCAGCCATATCCCAGCGCCGCTGCGGTTTTGGGTAGGGTGGACTGGAGGCTCTCCATCGCCCTGGGTCAGCCGGAGAGGGCCAAATACTCCGCCGATACCGCCATTAACCTTTTGTTGTCCCTTAATGGGGGCGGCATGCTGGGGGGAGAGGCGATGAGCCTGCATAGGGAAGTGTTCTCCTCAACGGTGGAGATTCTATACTCTTTCACCGAAAGCGAACTGGATAGAAGGCGGTGGATGCAAAGCGGCCATCACAGAAGATGGGGAACAGCGCGCATACCGCTGGGAGCAGCGTCCTTGAACAGGGTCCTCTCTTTTGGCAGAAAACCGACGGATGTTTCCAGAGCCTTCGTCTGTTTCAACCGCTCCTGCGATTCGCCTGCGACCTCACCGGACGAGCTGAAAGCCATGCTTGAAAAACTGGAGATAGAATGAAGTCTGACACCACACCCATCGGACTGATCCACGCGTCCAGCCCATGCCTGATCAAGCACGCCTAATAACCCGGTGGATTGGATGGAAGTGGCGGCCTAAAGCGCTGGGAAAAGCCAGAGCGGAGAATAAGCCGATCTTTGTGGCGCTTTTGCTTGTGGGGCTCCGAGGGCTTTTCAGCAGCCGGTGGGCTTTTCAGGCTAGCATTATTCCTTCCAGCCGCACATACAGGCCTTCCCTGGTTTTTGTAAGGGTATTGACAAGGCCGGAGTGGCGTACCTGCAGCATACAGTAGCGGGGCAGGAAAAAGTATCTCATGCCGAACGAGAGCTCAACTCTGGGAAATATCGCCAATCCCTCATAAGCGATGGGGGTATACATGCCGATATCCGTTCCACGCTCTCTGGCGGCCAAGGGGCCCACTACCTGCCATTCCACCAGTCCGTTAAAGTAATCAGGCTCGGAAGCCACTACCCCGCAGTGGGATACAGGGCAACCGGCAGCCGCGGGCCTGCCGACCAGCACATCCCCGGTTTTTACTCCCAAGCGCTCCAGGTTGGCCGGATTGAAGGGCAGGATCGTTTCCCTGGGTCCCACATCGGTGGAAAGCTTATCCAGTATGAAGTCGTATTCCCTGCCAAGAATATCCCTGTATGTGGCTTCGTTAAGGGTGGCTGGGGCCTGGGGCTGATCTGAGTGGGCTATGAATACGCATCTGCCCATTTCCTCCGGCGCCCTACTAAGCAACTTCGCGAATTCGGCGCAGGATTTGCGCCCGCACAATCCGCAGTCTTTTCCTGGAAGGCGACTAATAGCCTCGTCGACATTAATGAACGCGCCAGCCATTATTCCCCCCTGTAGAAAAGGTCGGAATCCAGTGAACGGACAACACCGAAATGGGATTCCCACCCGATCTGTTTCTTGCCCACGCAGATGGTGCACACACCCAGGGGCGGATTTCCTTTTAGCAGGTAGGGGGGGCTCATTTCCCTGGTGTCCGCCACACGTTTGACCAGTCGGGCGATGTTTATCCCTCGCAGGGCGTCGGTTTCTATTACTTCCGCCTCCGCCGCCGCCTCCACGCCGGCGCGGAACACCTCTCTCTCAGCCTGGGAAACAAGGTCTATCTTTGTGACCACTGCTATATCCGCCAGGGTGAGCATGGGGCCTATTTTCCGGGGCAGGTTCATTCCGCTGGTAGCTTCCAGCACCACCACTCCCAGGCCGCCTTCGATATAAGGGGCGCATCGCAGGCATAGCCCGGCTGTCTCCACCATCAGGAGGTCCGCCTTTTGACCGGAGGCCCAATCCATGGCCTGCCCCAGGATCAGGACGCTACAGTGGTCCGGGCACATATCCCCTGAGTGGACCTTTCTGGCGGGGATTGAGAAGAGGTTGGCGATGAGCTGGTCTTCATCAGAGAATAGGACATCCACTTTCAGATAGGCGGGTTTTAAGCCTAAAGCGATAAGGCGCGCCAAGGTCCTCTTTATGACGGTGGTCTTGCCGCTGGTGGGTGGGCCTGCGAAAATGGCGGATTTCATGATGACCTCCAGTTGAAAACCCTTCCCAGCCCAATCGCCTTGTCAATAAGCGTTGGTTCGGGATAGGAGGGGATGGGCCGAAGATTTGGAGCGAAGGAGCCGGTGATCAGGGCCTTGTCGGAGGTGAAGCCATCAAGCTTTGAGGTTGTCCCGGTATTTGTCATGATCTCTCCGGCCCAAAGCTTCTGTTTAATCCCCAGCGCCAAGTCGTCTACATCAGCGAATTTTTGCGCAAGTTCTTTTTCATTATGGTTGGTGGCGATCACATATTTCATCGCTCCTTTTGCCATGACGATCCTCAGATCGGACAGTAACGCGATCCTGGGATCATGGGTCACGAAAATGAATATCTTTTTGTGCCGCTTGAGCAATCTCAGCGCTTTTGTCCTGTTGATACCGGCGTTTTCGATTTCGTCAAGCAACAGAATTGGTGATTTTCCAATGATCACAGCATCGGCGATCAGTAACGCTCTGGCCTGGCCTCCGGAAAGCTGGGTCATGGAGCTGTCAGGATTGACTGGTTCCCCCGTCAGTTGGTTGGCGAATTCCAGAGTTCGGCGAGTGACTTCGTTCTCCTCTCCGCTTTTCCTGATATTGGCGTGTATTTTCAGGAACTCAAGGACAGGCAGATCTGAAAGGAAGTTGGTATGCTGGGTGATCATAGCCACCGGATTGGATGACGGTTTATCTATCATTTCCGCAGGAGGTGGAAGGGTGTTGATCAGGATTTTTCTTCCGGTGGGAGTGTCGCCTCCGGCAAAAAGCTCGATATCGGTGATGAGCGCTGTTTTTCCAGATCCAGTGGGGCCCACCACGCTTGCCACTTGCCCCATAGACAGCAAGACACTTTCCACTGGCTCCTTGTGTCCTTCCCTATCCGAGCCGCCAAGGATTTCAACACTCTCGATAATCACCAGGCTTCTCCAAACCAGATGTTTCATCTAATCAATCCATACCTATAAGCTAATGCCTAATCCGATCCCGTGGTTGTTATTTATATTTATGGGCTTTAAATATTGATTAAGGTTACAATCAAACCTAATGGTATCAAACATATAAAAGAGGAGTATGCTTACATGCCGTCCAGCGAAACGAAGCCAGGTGTGAATTTTTACGCAGGCCTGTTCATGGTGACATTTGCCACCCTGGCGCTCCAAATAATACAAACCCGCATCCTTTCGGTGGTAACCTGGTATTATCTGGCGTTTTTCACCATAAGCATGGCGATGTTTGGGCTGACTGCCGGGGCTGTATGGGTCTATTACCATAGAGCCGCATTCGAGCGCGGAAACATTTCCGATCATCTTTCTCGCTACTCTTCGCTTTTTGCTCTTTCAATCCTTCTTTCATTTCTGGTCCAGACCACTCTGGCCATCACGGGGTTCTCTAGTGGCAGCGCTGTGCTTGTATGGGCGGAGATGGCGATAATTCTGGCAAGTCCATATGTGTTTTCCGGCATCGTCGTCAGCATCGCCCTGACCATGAGCCCGTACCCTATCGGGAAGGTGTATGGTGTGGATCTCATTGGAGCGGCGACAGGCTGCATAGGCGCCTTTTTGCTTCTCAATATAACCTCTGCATACGCCGCGATATTCCTGGTCGGAGCCGTGGTGGCGGTCGGAGCGATATTATTTTCCAGGCACGCTGGCATGCTGGGCGCGGAGTCAACCTGGGCGGAGGGATTCATAAAACAGGTCACCGGCAAACCGATGATGATACTGGTCTTGGCGGTGGTCATGGGTATGTTCAACGCTGTGGCTCCCAGTGGATTTGAGCCGATACTGGTGAAAAATAAATTGGCCAATAAAGAACGTATTGTCTATTCAGGATGGAACTCCTTTTCCAATGTCCAGTTGGAATACAACGGGATTGTGTCTCCGGCTATGTGGGGCCCTTCCCCCGTCTTTTTCCAGTCGATCTGGCGTGTAGAACAAAACATGCTTAAAATCGACAGCGACGCTGGTACCGCCATGTACTATTTTGGTGGCGACAAAAGGGGCTTGGAATTCCTCCAATACGACATCACCACGTTAGCTCATATTCTGCCTCGAAAAAAGGAGAAAGCCGCGGTTATCGGCGTTGGTGGTGGCAGGGACATACAATCCGCATACTATTTCGGATTCGATGAAATTACTGGCGTAGATGTTAATCCCATTTTCATAAAGATGCATATGCGGGATGATCTCTTCGCAAAGTTCTCCGGCATCAGGGATATCAAAGGGGTGACGCTTATCAATGATGAGGCGAGGAGCTGGTTTAGGCGCACTGACAGCAAATTCGACATGATCCAGATGAGTTTGGTGGACACATGGGCGTCCACGGGGGCGGGCGCCTTCACCCTCAGCGAAAACTCCCTTTATACACTGGAAGGATGGGAGTGCTTTATGAACCGTCTGACCCCAGACGGAATTTTTACAGTCAGCCGCTGGTTTGGCAAAAGCTCTTTGAATGAAGCTGGCAGGGTTTTAAGTCTGGCAACCGCGGTGATGCTGGAAAGAGGCGTGGAAAATCCACAAAACCACATAGCGCTTGTCCACCAGGGAAGGTTGATAACAATAATCATTTCAGCGCGGCCCTTTGATAAGGCGGATATGGCGGCTCTCGAAGCAGCGGTGGAGAAATATCAATATCAATGGATAATAGCGCCAGGCGCACCACGTCCGGAGGGGCTTCTTGGGATGATAATCTCGGCGAAAAACCTGGACTATCTGAATGCTTTCAGCCAGGGCCAGCTTATGGATTTGAGCCCTCCCACTGATGACCGTCCATTCTTCTTCAACCTTCTGCGTATGAGTAATCCTTTTACTGTGCTCAACCTGGCGCGGATACTTGGTTACTCCGGTCAAACACCATCTGGAGTCATATCCGGCAACATCATCGCCGGGATAGCGCTATTCAATATATTCCTCATATCCCTGTTCCTTACTGTGATAACCATAGTGATTCCTCTGCGGCCGGCGGTCCAGGACTCCGGACGAAAGCTGGTCAATGGCGCCACGTTATATTTCGCGTGTATTGGGTTTGGCTTTATCACCGTGGAGATGGGGATGCTGCAAAAATTCAGTGTGTTTTTGGGCCACCCCATCTATTCTCTCACGGTTGCCCTGTTCAGCCTGATACTCTCCACCGGGATTGGCAGCCTTCTGTCGGACAGGATAAAACTGGACACCCTGGGAAAAGTGGCCACATGGTCAGTTATGACCGCCGGTTATCTGGTCTTGTTCTCTGTTTTTGGCGGAAAGGTCCTCTTCCTTTTCGATGCTGCCTCCATGGTAGCCAAGATATCTGTGAGTGTCGCGATGATCTCGGCGGTCGGATTATTGATGGGATTTGGCTTTCCCACCGGCATGTCTCTGGTTTCCAAAATCGACCCCCGCCCCACTCCTTGGCTATGGGGAGTGAACGGAGCCTGCGGAGTTCTGGGATCCTGTATCGCGATTTGGACAAGCATATCGTATAGCATTAGCGCCACGTTTTTAGTCGCGGCGGTTTTTTACCTGTCGATAATCCCGTCCGCCAGAATGATTATCAACGCGAAGGATTGAGAAAAGAATACAAAAAGGCCGACGCCCGGAGTGGACGTCGGCCTTTTTAAATTTTACCTGGAATTAAACGCTTAATCTAGAAGCGGTTTCCGCAAGCATAACCCTTGCACACGCCTTCAAAGCTGGCATGACATTTCTCGCAGGTCATCGGATTCAAAGGATGCCCATCATCGCTGGAGGCAATCGATTTGCCGGTAGAGATTTGCAGAACATCGTAAATTGGTTTTCCGTCCTTAATCTCCGTGGTAAAAACAGCGTCGATTTTCTTGAAAACAAGAACCCCGAGCATCCCATTGGGATATTTGCTGCCCTTCACCTTGTAGGTGGCGTACGCCTTCGGATGGATGTAGGACTTGTAATTACCCGGATTGACACCGCAATAAATGTCGACTGTTGCCTGCAGGATGTCGTCACCGCCGAGGGCAATAACGTTCACGCCGCAAGGAGGCATGGGGCCTTTGGCCTTACCAGCGGGCCATTTAGCCCAGAATTCATTGGCGCTACCTACGCCTGTGAACCCAATGAACATGACTGCAAACAAAGTGAAGAAAAGGACTTTTCTCATCGTTCCCCCCTAAGAGTAAAGAAAATGAATAAAAATGAGCCAAAATGCGCGCGAGCCCTCGATCTGTTCGAAAACTCAACACACAATGCTAAAATACCCCTCATTAATACGGTTGGAAATAACCGTAAATGATTGCCTAAAAAACCCGCGCCTCAGCGACGCAAGGCCCTCTAGCGTAATTTTGAAAAATTGTCAGCAAACGCAGTAAACTTTATATAGCTTCTCCATCTTGGGGTATGACAAAAGTCATATAATAGAAGAGGCTTGTTTCCTGAATAGTGGCATTCGCCGTGCAAAAAGTTCCGTACGGTTACACAAAGTGATCCTAAATATCTCGGCATTTACCAAAATATCAAGAAGATGAACCTGCCCTGATGTGTTCATTTCAGAATCGGTATCGGGCATTGACTAGGAAAAGTAATTCCAGCAATGAGCACAAAATGAG
>JAOUMU010000019.1 GCA_029881335.1 Nitrospinota bacterium
AGTCTCTCCCGGGCGTCCTCCACCACTAGATTCGCCTTTTTTATTATAGCTTCGATCTGGCTTACCCTGGCTTGGGCCACTGCCGCCTGGGCCACGGCGCCATCGAGCTCCTGGCCGGAAATCAGCTGTTTGTCCAGCAGGGTCCGGGTGCGTTTCAGAGCCAGGTTCTTCGCCAAAAGGTCGGCTTTGGCCGATTCCAGTTCCGCCCTGGCCCCGGAAAGGTCGGCCTCCATCAGGGCGACATTACGCAGCTCGGTTTTTTGGTCCAGGCGAATGAGAACTTCCCCCTTTTTCACGGAGTCGCCCGGTTCGTAGGGGAATTCAAGTATTTCGCCGGAGGCCTTGGATTTGACCTCCACCTTATGTTCCGGCTCCACTACGCCCGTGGCGGAGACGGATACTACAAGATCGTCCCGGACAACCTTGTGGGTTCTCGGCTCTTTTTCCGGTGCGCCGTTGGCGCCGCCATCGCACGCAGGCCCCGCCAAAACCAGGGCAGTCAACAGAACGTATATTCGAAATGGGGTCATGGGGAATGATTGTATCATCAGATGACCTGACCGCGAAATGGGGCTGTAAATCTGATAGAATGTCTCCAACCTCGAATATATGGGATCATCACTCGGCTGTGGCCGCAATGATCCCGCGAATAGGAAAATATATGTCATCGCAAAAAGTTGTCCTTGCGTATTCCGGAGGACTGGACACCTCCGTGATTGTCCGCTGGTTGATAGAAAACCATGGTGTGTCAGTGGTCTGCTTTGCGGCGGACCTGGGGCAGGGGGAGGAGCTTTCCGGGCTTGACAAGAAGGCCAAGGATACCGGCGCCACAAAATGCGTGATCCTGGATCTGAAGGAGACCTTCGCCAAGGATTACGTATTCCCCATGCTGCGGGCCAACGCCGTGTATGAGGGGACATATCTGCTGGGCACCTCCATAGCCCGCCCCCTGATAGCCAAGGCCCAGATGGAAGTGGCCGCAAAAGAGGGCGCCTTCGCCGTTTCCCACGGGGCCACCGGCAAAGGGAACGATCAGGTCCGCTTCGAGCTCACTTACTACTCCATAAACCCAAAAATCACCGTCATCGCCCCATGGCGGGAGTGGGAACTGGTATCCCGCGAAAAGCTGCTGGAATACGCCTATCGGTGGAGCATTCCCGTCTCCACCAGCAAGAAAAAGCCGTGGAGCATGGACCGCAACCTTCTGCATCTCTCTTTTGAGGGGGGAATACTGGAGGATCCATGGGCTCGCCCGCCGGAGGAGATGTTTGTTCTGACTGTTTCCCCGCAAAAAGCGCCGAACAAGGAAACAATTTTAGAGATCGAATACCTGAAAGGCGATCCAGTGGCGGTGGACGGAAAGAAGATGAGCCCCGCACAACTGATGGAGCACCTGAACCAGGTGGCCGGCGCCAACGGCGTGGGAAGGGTGGACATGGTGGAGAGCAGATTTGTGGGGATGAAATCCCGCGGGGTTTACGAGACCCCCGCCGGGACAGTTCTCCACGCCGCGCACCGGGCGGTGGAGTCTGTCACTCTGGACCGGGAAGTGATCAAGATCAGGGACACCCTGATCCCGAAATACGCGGAGCTTGTCTATAACGGCTTCTGGTTCGCTCCGGAGCGGGAGGCGCTGCAGGCCCTGGTGGATCAGACTCAGCAGTCGGTGACCGGTACGGCCCGGGTGGCCCTGTATAAGGGGAGCGTGACCGTGATCGGGCGAAAGGCGCCCAAGAGCCTGTTCGATCCCGCCATGGCCACCTTCGAAGAGGATAGCGTGTACAACCAGGCGGACGCGGAGGGATTCATCAAGCTGAACGCCCTGCGCCTGAAGATTCGCGCCGCGCTGGAAAAGGGGAAGTAAACCTCACATTTCAAAAGCCACATTGGGGCTGTCGCCTGCTCTCCGCCAGAATGCCCGCCGCATGAAATCTATTGCCTTTTGCAGAACATCATATATACTGCCGTCTGAATCTATCTTACCTCTGTGCGCGGCCAGAGTCCGATGCGCGGGGGCCATGGACCACAGCAACGGAGGGGACAATGGCAGGGTACCAGTCTGGCGCCAAAAGATCCAAGCGGTATTTCATCAGCGACATTCACCTGACGGACGACGAGAGCTACAAGAAAACCTCTAAGAGCTTTCCATATTCATGGATCGGCCAGGATCGTATCAAAATGCTGGCGGACTTGATGGGCGCGCTGGCGGAGGATCCCACCACGAAGGATGTGGTGATCCTGGGCGACCTGTTCGACAGATGGGTTCGTCCGGCAAATGTGGCGCCGGCCGAGTTCGGCTCTATCATGGACGCCAAGGCTAACCGGAAGGTGATGGCCGCCTTCAGGAGGGTAGCCTCATCCGAGGCCAAACTTTTCTATGTGTATGGCAACCACGACATGACCCTGGACAAGACTGAGCTAACCGATGCCATCCCCGGAATCCAGGTCCTGGGCGATGGCAAGAACCTGGGGGCATATCGCAGCGGTCTGCTGGCGGCGGAGCACGGTCACAAATATTGCCTGTTCAACGCTCCGGATACGAAGCTCGTCGGTTCCTACCTGCCTTCGGGGCAAGCCATCACCCGGATCGTTACCCAGAATGTAGCCAACACCGGTAAAGAGGACAATGAGTTCACGGATATGATCGCCGTGATCAAGGAAGCCCTGGAGCATACGGGCGACCCACTGGTGGAGAGTGTCCTGATAGGCTTGGCCCGTAAATATGGGTGGGATGAGAAAATGATCCTTCAGATGCCTGAGGGCCCTGTGACTCTGGGGCAGATGGTGGAGAAGTATAAAAACGATTATGAGACTTGGGGCCAGGGCGGGAGCGGAGTGAACTCCTTCACCGCCGTGCTGGACGACATGGGAACATACGGTGGCAATCTTTCCAAGGCCGCTGAAGATATCTACTTCAGGAAAGACCAGGCCAAGATCGTAATTTTCGGGCATACCCATGCGTATGAGCTGCTTACTGATCCCTGGGACGCATCTGTCATCGACGAAAACGGTATAGCCGTGCTAGCGGATTGCAAAACAATCTACGCCAACTGCGGTTCCTGGGTGGATGGGTGCAAGAAGGCCACCTGGGTGGAAACGGAGAAGGACCCGGAGAGCGACAAACATCACGTCCGACTTCGCTGGTATCACGAAGATGGGACCAAGAGCACCCTCCGGGCCAATCACATCCCCACGGGCTAGACCAAGCCCCAAGGGTGGAGCCAACCCCGGTGGGCGCCTGATCTGGAAGGAGACCTGCCCGGTCGGGGGAGGCTCTCATCCGAAAATCAGGATCAGTCGGCCTCTCCGGATGGCCAACATGATCCTGGCTCCGGTCACGCTTTTGACTTCAGCTCCTCCTCGTGCGTTTTGATGAAAGACCTGATTTCCTCGGCGATATCCAGCAGTTTGATCCACTGCTCCTTGTAAAGGGTCACCGGAAACCGCCCCATGCCGTAGATCGACAACGCCCCTTTTGCGCTGACCTTCATGGAGATGCCCTTGCTGATTCCCTTCTTCAACGCCGCATTTTCCTCCCGCAAACGCTCCAACTCCGCCTTCACATCCTCGTCCGACATTACTTCTCCTTGGGTTTTTTACATGAATGATAAAGCGGGCATTTTAACCGATAATCCGGAAATGGCTTCAACCATTTGGACCATGGGCTATTTTCAATTGCATCAGCCGGCGCCTCACCGAAGCGGGGAACACCAGCCCGTCCGGTGATCAATCAAGAACCAGGTCCATATACAAAGGACAATGGTCTGATGCTTTTGGATTGTTTTTGCCGACATTCTTAAACCGGGTTTGGCCCGCCCTGGCAGCCCGTGTCGGCAGACCTCGCCGCTCCACACCTGGCAAGCCCGGGTTTGACGCGGCCAAACTTTTTGAAAGCAAAAGGTAATCCAGTTGGGAGTATTCACCTTGCTTGGCATAATAGTGAGTCCAGCGTTCGCTCTCCGGAAGACGGTCGACCACATTAACAAGTCCAGGATGTTCGATCAGGGGTTTTAATGAAGTGTGAGAATCCGGATAGTCGTTCATGTCGCCGAGAACAACAAAGTTGCCTTTATATCCGCTCGGCTCCCACCATTGGTTGACAATATCTCTGACGCGACCCGCCTGTTCCAGTCGGCGGCTTTTTGTTTGACCCCTGCCTCCAATCATGGATTTCAGGTGGTTGATGTACAGTGACAAAGTCTTGTTGTCGACGTCTACATCCACTTCGAGGCAATCACGGGAAAAAAGCCATGTTTTCCCCTTCGCGTTGCGCTCATGACGATGGGTGTTGATATGGGAGAAAGGGAATCTGCTGAGAACTGCAACATCAATGCGCCGCGGATCATGCGAATCTATAACGATCCTATGTGCGTACCCTTTTCTTACCAGGTATCTGGAGTTGAACGAATCGAGGGCGTCGAGGCTTTCCACCTCCTGCAGGCAAATAATGTCAGCGTCCACGGCCTTGATGGCGTCAGCCGTGATTTTTTTTGCTTTTTCGTTATTTATGGCAAAGGCGAGATTGTTGATCGAAAAGCCGTCCTGCTTTACAGGGTCAAATTTTTTCCTGAATCTGTATCGATGGAAAAGATTTTCGGCATTAAATGTGGCTATACGTATACTCATGCCCCCCCACACAAATAAATACACGGATGATAAATATAATGCTAACACTGCAATATTACATAAGCAACGAATATTGTGAGATATTCGATATGGTTATGCGCTGAGCGTCTAAAAGAAGAGTCAGCTGGACCCAGGCATAGCCCGGCTCGTCGTCAAGATTCCGGACTATAACCGGCGGTATCGTGGATAGCTCTCAAGCTCCACAGATTGAGACCATGTGACCCCAGGCTTCCGGCTCCCTTCACACTGGTTATTGAACAGAGCCGCGCCCCCGTCATGTCCCCCTCTGAGCCTTTACTGAGCGCCGGGCCTGGGGATAGTGAATCCGCTGTATCCCACCACCGATGAATAGTTACCGCTCACCTCGCCGGAGGTTGTATATTCCACCAGGTGGGCTAGGGTCGCTCCCAGCTTCCTGCACACCTCCAGCACCACCGCTGTCGGCAGAGCCCCACACATCGATATCCTGTTCGTTCGTACGGTTTTCATCAACCCTTCGGCGTCCAGGGCTTCGATTCTTTCTATCGCCATCCGGTCCAGCTTCTGCGCGGTTTCCTGCGGGACATAGTGGCTCATGTCAGTGCTGGCGGCCAGGGTCACCGGTTTGCCATACTTCATGATCCCCTTATATAGGCATTCCGCCAGATCCATCACCTCATCGTCGCCTATCCTCGATATTATGATCGGGACTATCTGGGTGTCGGGGGAAAAATGTTCCAGCATTGGCAGCTGTACTTCCAGAGAATGCTCTTCTTCGTGAGCCCAACCCGCGTCGGCTATCTGGCAGGTGGACTCCAGCAGCAAAGTGGCAAGGCGGGAGTCGATTCTGGTCACGCCCCCCGGATATTTCCACATACCCTTGGCCATCATGCTTATCTCCGGGGCCATGGAGCCTCTTCCTGCGCCATGGTTAGGGCCAAGATAAATTACCGGACCAGAGATTTTGGCCCTGGCGTACACCTTGGCGGCCACCCGGCCCGAGTATTGGTATCCAGCGTGAGGGGCCAAAAGCCCCACCACATCCTCCCGGGAGAACTCGCCAAGAGGGAAGTCCTTGATTTGCCGTTCAATACCCTCGCCGGAGCCAGGGTAGTAGTACCCCGCCACAGCTGCATTGCGAATCATGTCAAAACCCGTGAGCAAACTCTGCATATTACAGACACACTCCCTGCGTAAAATGTAAGGACATTACGCCAGCTAAGTCAAACGGTCCATTTATTGCGCGGCGGAGCGGATACGGTCTATATCCAGAATGTATTTATACGTTATGTTTTCCTTGGCAAACAGTTCCACGCCCCCCATCATCCGGTCCACCACCGCCACCACGCCGGTTACTTCCAGCCCGGCTTCGCGCAGGGAATGTACCGCCCTCAAGCTCGACCCGCCGGTACTCACCACATCCTCCACCACGGCTACTTTCATTCCTGGGGAGAGACTTCCTTCCACCATCTTCTGGGTGCCGTGCCCCTTGGCTTCCTTGCGGACGATGACATTGCGGAGGTTTTTCCCCTCCATGGCCGCCACCATGCACACCGCGGTGGAGATGGGCACAGACCCCAGCTCCATTCCGCCCACCGCCTCCACACCCCAAAGCTCCGCCACGGGGTAAATCGCCCTGCCGATGAGCAATATCCCCTCCCCATCCAGGGTCACTTCCTTAAGATCGATGTAGTATGTGGATTTTTGGCCGGAAGCCAGAGTGAAATCCCCTTCCCGATAGGCCCTTTGTCGCACGGCTGCCAGCAGCTTAATAATATTATCTTCCATTTCTCCCCTGCTGTTATATAATCACACCTGAGGATTATATCCCATTTCTTGCGGCGGGGTCGGTTGTGGGTTCGCTTCCATCGCCGCAAAATATTAACAAGAGTAAGGCCATGGTTCTGTCGTCGATTTCTTCCAGGGGATTGTACCGTGTGGCGGTGGAGGCGGGTTCGCCAGTCGCTTCTGCGTTGCGGAGCAGGGAGAATAGCGCTGATGGATCATTCAGAACGGTAGAGATCAAATCCGGCCCTCCGGAGGCTATGGTCAGCTTGGCCATCGAGGCGGGAGCTCACCTGCTGATCTCCGCCTCCTCCTCTGGGCGTGGCGGCCTGGTGGCGCGATGGATTCTGCACTATGATGGATCCCGGGAGAGGAAAAGGAAGGAATCACCCTTCCTGGTTTTCGAGCCCCATTCTTTTTTCCTGACTGGGGATAACCTGGAGGAAAAATCTGCGGATTTTGCCATCTGCATGGTCATGCTGGAGATGGCCCAGCACAAGGAAATCCTCAATTCAGCCGGGCGATGGACAGACCCACCTTTCCAGTGGCTTGCCGGGATGGCGCATCTGCTTACACATTCGCCCAAGAAGGCCTTCGCGGCCTTCAATCAGATTCCATATGTGGATGAGGGCATGCCGGAGGAGGAAACGCTTTTCAAGTCCGGCATGGTGAATTCCGCCATATCCCTGCTGCAGACCGCTCTGGATGAGACCGACACCCAGCAGGGGCCGTTCACCACAAATGAGACGGAAGAGCGAGAGAAGCCGGATGCGCTGGCCCAGGTTCTTGCCATGCTGGATGCCCTGGCCGAAAGCGTGGTACCCGCTAAAGAGCCGGAGCTGGCGGGGATGATACGCTACAACCTTGGACGGGCCTCACTGGCGGCGGGAAGAGGGATGGAGCGAGCCATCGCCGAATACCGGGCGGCTTTGGAAGTTTCGCCGCAGATTTCCGCTCATGCGGAAGCGGCTTGCGCAACCGCCCTTGCCGGCGCGTTGTTCAATATATCCCACGAATCCACACCGGGGAGCGCCGAAAGACTGACAGAGGCTGAAACCCTGGCAAACCACGCTATGCTGGTGTATTCCAGAGACAACCAGCCTGCCGCATGGGCTTCCACCCATAGCCTGCTTGGGATGATCCTGGCCGCAGCGGCGGAACTTGTCTCCGGAACAGAACGCGTGGGAAAGCTGGCCAGGGCCGTGGATTCTTTTTCGCTGGCTGTGGAGGAAATGGGGGGAGGCCAGGCCCAAGTGAAGGAGCGTTGGGCGGTAGCCATGATGGGCTTGTGCGGAGCTTTGGTGGCGTTGGGCGCCACAGTGGGCAACGAGCGAGGGTTGGGATTCGTGGATGAGGCCCTGGCTCTTTTGGATGACGCGGAACCGAGATTATCCACCATGCCTGGCCTGGGGCTGGCTGATAACGTCCAGCTGGGCCGGGCCGGGGCATTAATAGTTAAAAAACAGATCCAGGGTTCCCTCTCTGTCTGACTCTTAAATGGTTTTGTGAACCCAATTTCGCCATGTCTCATCTAACAACCTGAAATGTACGACTATTATTTAATGGATCCTTATCATGCCGATGTATGAGTTTCGATGCGAGAAGTGCGGTGAGAAGTTTGAAAGGCTTCTACCCTATTTGGAAGCCAAAAAGACCCAGGAGTGCCCCAGGTGCGAGAAGTTATCGGGGAAAAGGGTTGTCTCCGCACCCAGCGTCTCCGCTTCTCAAGGCTCCGGCGGATTCGGCGGCGGCGGATGCGGCCCCACAGGGTTTGGCTGAGGCAGATAGTCTAAACGGCCCGGGTGGCCGCGAAAATTTTACTTGGAAGGGTTACAATTGGAATCTGTTGTTAACGGTGTATTCTTTTTTCTGTTGATACTGATGGCTCTGAGCTTCTCCGGCGGTGGCGGAGGAGGAGCCTGAGGACCTAAAAGCGATTGCTAGCCTTCACCGTTGGTGAGGTTGCAAATAACAGGCGGGGGCGCCCAGGAGGAGACTGACCGATGAAGCCAGCGGCTGTTTTCTACGATCCCGCCTTTCTTCTTCACGACACAGGAGCCCATCCGGAAAATCCGGCCCGGCTCACCTCCATAGTCGATACTCTGAAGCACTCCTCCTTTGCGCAGAGGCTGGCCTGGCCCAAATTCGGCCCGGCCTCCCTGGAGGATCTGACGGCCGTCCATACGGAAAAACATGTGGCGTACATTCAGGCAAGTTGCCTGGGCGGAAGTGGAAACCTGGACCCGGACACTGTGGTGTGCCCCGCCTCCTGGGAGGCGGCGAAGCTTGCCGCCGGAGCGGCCTGCGCGGCGGTGAACATGGTGATGAAAGGTGAATACGGTTCCGCCTTTTGCGCGGTTCGGCCTCCTGGCCATCACGCGGAGCCTGCGCGGGCCATGGGATTTTGCCTATTCAACAACATTGCGGTGGCCGCCAGGCGCGCAATAACCTCAGGCTTGGCGAAACGGGTCGCCATTATAGATTTCGATGTCCATCACGGCAACGGCACCCAGGCAGCTTTCTATGAAGACCCGAATGTGTTTTTCGTGTCGTTGCATCTGGCGGGCCACTATCCCGGAACCGGATGGACGGATGAGACAGGCGCCGAGGCCGGAATCGGAACCACCCTGAACATCCCCATGAGCGCGGGTAGCGGCGACCAGGAATATATGGATCATCTGGAGACCATCGCCTTGCCCGCGGTTAAAAAGTTTGGTCCGAACCTGATAATGGTTTCGGCGGGATTCGACGCCCACGCCGCCGACCCTTTAGGCGGCATGTCTCTTTCCACCCAGGGTTATTACAACATCACTTCCACCATCAAATCGCTGGCCGACGAAGTATGCGATGGAAAAGTGGTATCCGTGTTGGAGGGGGGGTACAACATTAAGGCCCTCTGCGATTCGGCCGAGGCCCACGTAAAAGCTCTTCTGGGGCTGTAAAAATGGGCAGCAGGGCGCAATCCCACCGTTTGGCCGCTATTTAAGCCACAAGCCTGCGGTAACTCATTGCTGGAAAGATGCGTAATATTTTGATATCATGCGTACTTTGGTCCATTGGGGTGCGTTGCAGGTGTCTTCTATATTTAAGGGAATGCTAGCCTTGGTGTTTGTCACCACCACAGCCACATCTTTCGATCCTGGGGGTCTCGAATACAGGTCCGAGAAATTCTCACTCACAATAAACAGCGATGGAAGCGGCGAACTTACCATTTTGTACAAGGATTTCGGCTCAAAGGAGGAATCTCGCAGGCATAGAAAAAAAGATCTGGCAAATCTGAAAGATTCTGTCATGGCCAATGAATTGGTGGTTGAAGCCGGACGGGATGGGGTGGAAATCGCCGAAAGGCGGTTGGATTTCGATAATTTCGCCCTGGGCGCCTTCGTGAGGGCAAAAAGCCAGGCTTATGGTCGCTTTTTCGATGTGTTCACGCAATACCGGCTGGAAATTGAGGATATGATATACATCACTCCCATGAACGGGGTGGTGGGGCAGGCGACCCTGAGTGAGGGAGGGAAGGTGGTCATCCGCAATAACAGGTACGCGTTCGCATGGCCAACCCACACGACGAATATCCATTTCTCCGCCACATACAAGACCAAGGGAATATCCTTTCGCAAAGAGCTGGAAAAGCGGTAACAGGGGCTTTATACCCATAGAAATGTCGCGTTCTCAACGTGATCCGGGACCTGAGGGCAATTTTTCCCGGTCGCCCGCCCGGCGGTTTCCCAGGTAAAATTAGACCTGGAGCGCCCCACCGGGACTCTGCAGGTGAAGCTGTCCAGAATCCTTCCCCATACTCTCTTGTCAAAAGCTGCCTTGTTGAAGTACTCTGTTCGTTTATTATCAATCCAGTTTTGTGGAGAAGCCTGCCGTGACGAAGATCAAGGCGGTGTATCCGGGGTCCTTCGATCCGGTGACCCTGGGGCATGTGGACCTTATTAAAAGAGGCTCCCGAATATTTGATGAGCTGGTAGTGGGCGTGGGGGACAACCTGCGAAAAGGAGCTCTCTTTTCTCCAGAGGAGAGAGTGGAGTTCATTAAGCATGCGGTGAAGGGAATAAAGAACGTGAAAGTGGTCCCCTTCTCCAATCTACTGGTGGAATTCGCGCGCAAGGAGGGCGCCCATGTGATCTTGAAAGGGCTGCGGGCCGTCTCCGATTTCGACTACGAACTGCAAATGTCGCTTATCAACCGCCGCATGGCCCCAAGGCTGGAGACGGTTTTCATGATGCCCAGCGAGGAGTTTTCTTTCGTCTCCTCCTCACTGATCAAGGAGATCGCCTCTCACCGGGGCGATGTCGGTTCCATGGTTCCCGCCGAGGTGGCGAGGAGCCTGGTGGAGCGGCTCTCCCCCGATAAACCAATAAAATCCAGGATATAGCGGAAATGAAGAATATAGCTCTCTCGGAGCGTGTGGGAAAAATCAAGCCTTCGGCCACCATGGCCATCACAGCAAAGGCAAAAGCCCTGAAGGCTGAAGGGGTGGACGTGGTAGGGTTTGGCGCAGGCGAGCCCGACTTCGATACTCCCGATTTCGTGAAGGAAGCGGCCATCGACGCCTTGCACGCCGGAAAGACCAAGTACACTCCCGGCGCAGGCATCCCGGAGCTGAGAGACGCCTTGTGCGAGAGTTTCAGACAGGGGGAGGGGCTTGATTATAAACGTGAGGAGACGATCATCTCCAGCGGTGGAAAGCACGCGCTGTACAACATATTTCAGGCCATATTGAGCGATGGCGACGAGGTGATTATTCCCATCCCCTACTGGGTGTCGTTCCCCGACCAGGTGTTGCTCGCCGGAGGGACCCCTGTTTTTTTGAACACCAGAGAGACGGAAGGTTTCTCCTTCTCCGTGGAGGACCTGGAGAAAGTGATCACCCCCAGAACCAGGGCAGTGGTGATAAATTCCCCTTCCAATCCTTCCGGCGCGGTGTTGGGCGAGGATCTGCTGCAGGATATCCTGAAGCTGGCGGTGGAGAGAGACATATACGTCATATGGGATGAGATATACAAGAAGATCTACTACGGCCAGGGGAAGCTTCGCTCCCTGCCGGCGCTCTACCCGGAGGGGAGGGACAACGTGCTGGTCTGCGGGGGACTCTCCAAGGCTTTTTCCATGACCGGCTGGCGCATAGGCTGGACCCTGGGCCATGCGCGAGTGATCAATGCGATGAGCATGATCCAGGATCAGTCCACTTCCAACCCCACATCTTTCGCCCAGTATGGCGCCCTGACCGCCGTGCGCCGGGGAACGGAGCATATTGCCCCATGGCTGGCCGCCTTCCGGGAGCGCCGGGACATCCTGCTGGAGGGCTTCGGAAAGATCGATGGTGTTTCATGCGCCACGCCTGAGGGGGCGTTTTATATATTCCCGAACATCTCCTGCTGGTTCGGCAAGCAGTGGGACAAAGGGGTGATCAAGGATAGCCACGATGCCGCCACATACCTTCTGGAGCATGCCAAAGTGGCGGTGGTGCCGGGGGAACCTTTCGGCAGTCCAGAGAACATCCGCCTATCCTACGCTCTCTCCACGGATGAAATCCGCAAGGGAATGGAGAGAATAATAGAAGCGTCCGAAGCGCTGCGGCCATAACAGACTTCAGGTTGTAGCCGCATTACCTGCCTTCTCTTGCTGCTCACCCCGGCCTGTCAGGCGATAAAACGCCTGATCCGCGGTATCAGCTCCCGTTCGGTGAGAGGCTTTTGCAAAAGGTCGTTGGCGCCATTAAGGAACAGCTTTTCACGCAGCCGCGCTTCCTTGATCGAGGTGATGATGACCACCGGTGTCTGCATGGTGGAGGGATTGTCGCGCAAGGCGCATAAAAGCTCAAAACCATCCTTGAGAGGCATCATATAGTCGCTGATGACTATATCCGGTTGCCGGGTACGGGCCAGCTCCAGCGCCACCATTCCGTTGGTCGCCTCCATGACATCCACTCCGATCAGGTCCATGTACGTTTTCATCAGGAATAGAAGGTTTTCGTCGTCATCGGCCAGCAGGGCCAATGGCCGTCGGAAGGGGAGGCGTACATAAAACACCCCCCATCCATCCTCGGCAAGGAAGGTTAATTTGCCCCCCAGGCGGGTGACCATTTCTTCTGCAGGGGCAAGCAGCTCTGCCAGTTCATACTCATTCCCGCTTTTCGGCAGGGGGCCCCGGATGGCGATGGCACCAGGTTGGCCGGTGGGGGCGAAAAATTCCACTTCCTCCTCGCCAGACAGCAAGTCGATATTGATGCTGGACAAGCTACATAAAATCTTTTGGATAATCAGCGGGTCGGCGTAGATCCTGGTTTGTGGGGCCACCATGTTTTTCAGGGTCACACCCTTTTCTTTAGCTTCTCCTCCGATGGTTTTTATAACAACATCCACCAGGAAGTTGGCGTCCATAAAAACCGGTGCTGGCGGGGGGAGAGCCTCGTCACGGCCAGGGGAGCTTATAATCTCGCTTACCCTGGTCCCCAACATGGTTATTGCCTTGTGAGCGCGTTCCACGGCTCCGGCCGCCGATCTGTCCAGCATGGCGCCCTGGTTTTTAATAAAGTCCAGATTCGTCCTCACATCCTCATAAAAGGAGAGTATGTCTCTGGATATATCTCCCGAAATTTGTTCGACCCGGCGCCGGGCATTTTCGGCGGCGTCCATGGCCACTTTCAGGGTTTCATCCCGTTTTCTACTCTCGCTAATGTCGCGGGCCAGGCCCAGAACATATTTCAGGGCGCCATCCTCGCTTCGAATGGGAGTGGCCCTGGCGTTGATCCATTTATTTTCGTCGCCGGTGATTCTGCAATCTATCCCCAGATCGGAAGTGGCCCTGCCATCGATAATATCCTGGAAATGAGCCATTACAGCGGGCAGGTCGTCCGGATGGATCAGCCGGGAAATATGGCAGGAGGGGGGACTTGAGCGGCCATGACAGGGAAACTCTTTCGGAGGATCGGTGAAGCATTTGAGCTCCCCTTCTCCGGAAACAAAGAATACAGCGGCGGAGGCGTTCCGCGCCAGGCTGTCGAATTTGACCTGGCTTTCTCTTAGTTTTTCATCCCGCTGGCGCAAAAGCAAGAGAAGCTCTTCACGATCCAGGGACTCAATGTCTCCAATCTCTTCCATAAATGTCACCACCAGAACAAAATTATTCTTCGGCTTTGAAAGAGATTATGTTCCCCAACGATAATCTACGCTGACATTCTCTTGCCAGCGCAATAACAATATCACTACTCCCTGATTCTTGTCAACCATAAATAATCAGGTTGTTGCGAGCACATAAACTGTCCGGGTCTGTAGCACGTAATCCATCCTGTTTTAAGGTGTATCCCAGGAGGGATCGCCATGAAGAGGACACAGTTGCTCCAGGAGACTCGGAAGATGAGATTCTTAGATGTATTTCAGGGATGGAACGAAGGCAGGCCACGCTTTCCTTGATGATGTCTTATGTTATAGTGGTTCCAGGAAGCGCAAGGGTGGAGACATGCCCACCCGATGTGGCAAATGTGGCTTTTATACATAGTCTGTCGGCCAGATGTGGTTTATAACCGCAAGGATATTCTCAAAGGAGCGTGCCATGATAAAAGAAGGTAAGCGGGCCCCGGATTTCACTCTGCCGGATCAGGACGCGAAGCCGGTTTCGCTGAAAGACTTCGCAGGGAAAAAAGTGATCCTATTCTTCTACCCAAAGGCAAACACCGGCGGGTGAACCACGGAGGCGACCGAGTTTCGGGACGCAATCGGGGATTTTAAAAAGCTAAACGCCGTAATAGTGGGGATCAGCCGCGACAAGCCGGAGGCGCAGAAAACGTGGGCCATGGCCCAAGGGCTGCCATACCGTCTGTTGTCCGATCCTGAAGCGCGGATACATACCAAATACGGCGCCTGGGGGGAAAAGGTCATGTACGGCAAGAAAACCGAAGGAGTGATCAGATCCACCTTCGTCATCGGGGAAGATGGCGCCGTGCAAAAGGCGTATACGAACGTGAAGGCCAAGGGTCATGCGGCTCGGGTGCTGGCGGATCTGGCCGGGCAGGGATAGCGTCGACCGGGTTACTTATATCGATAGGTGATCCGCCCCCTGGTCAGGTCGTAAGGGCTCAGTTCCAGGCGGACTTTATCGCCGGGGAGTATCCTGATGAAGAACTTACGCATCCGGCCGGAGACATGGGCCAGCACTCCGAACCCGTTATCCAGCTCCACCTTGAACATGGCGTTGGGCAATGATTCTTTCACCATGCCCTCCACCTCCACCGCTTTGTCGGTGTCGCTTTTAGGCGGCCCTTCCTCCCGCGCGTCGGTTACCGCCTTATTGGTTTTCTTCTTGGTAGTGAATCTTCTTTTTTTTTTCATATGCCATAAAATATACGGAGCCAGCGTGGCTCCTTGTTATCAAGATCAATAGCCTAATTCATTCCTGGGCAATATTACAACGTTTAGTTGCGCCAATATGGAAGAGCCTGTAAATTGAATTTCTTGCAAAACATCTCCGGATGGCCTTAGAATGGATTTCCTAATTCCTCTATTTTCGCCTTATAGGCATTTTATGGTTTTGGCATGAACATAAACAAGTACGTCAAGGGAGCAGGCATAAACGTTTTCCGAATCTCCGGCAAACTGATATCCTCCAACATAGAAAGCCTCAAAAGCAGCCTGGACTCCGCAATTGAAGAGCCAAACCCCAAGATTATTCTCAACTGCCGCAACGTCAACATCATCGATTCGGCCGCAGTGGGCCTTTTGATAGGCCGGGCGCGGGCGGCCAAGAAAAACGGAGGGTACTTCTGCTTTTGCGAGCCCCAACCGGCTATCTACAGGCTATTCTCCATGGTGGACGTGGGCAAATGGATGGATATCTTCAACACAGAAGAAGAAGCCCTCAGGGCCATTGAAAGCCAGGTGAAACCCAACGCCGAAGCTTAAACAATACTGTACAGGGCAATATCCCCCTCTACAAAGCCGTATCGCCCCGCTCGCCGGTCCTGATTCTCACTGCCTCCTCCACTTGTAACACGAAGATTTTTCCATCACCGATCCTGCCGGTGTGGGCAGACTGGCTGATGGCGGTCACTACATCCTCAACCATGTCATCGGTAACCACCACCTCCAGCTTTATCTTCGGCAAAAAATCAACCACGTACTCCGCGCCGCGATAAAGCTCGGTGTGCCCCTTCTGTCGGCCGAAGCCCTTGACCTCTGTGACTGTCATGCCCAAAACACCGATCTCGTTCAGCTTGTCCTTGACTTCGTCAAGTTTGAAGGGCTTTATTATCGCCTCAATCTTTTTCACAATACCCTCAAGGTAGTTTTCGGGGCCGAAAGGCTCTGTGGCCCCATGCCGCGCAATAGTGCGCCCGGCAGGACTCGAACCTGCGACCTGCGGATTCGGAATCCGACACTCTATCCACCTGAGCTACGGGCGCTATGTGGCGAGTTTACCACAAGCCGGGATTGTGCGCCATTTTTCAATGTCTCGCCGCGTCCGGCGCCCCTTGGCGCCCGGCCCAGGCGCCTGGATCCGCCTATGTTGACAACATAAGGAAATATGTGTAATAAAGAACGATCGTTCGCCTTAAGGGGTTGTATTGAGAATGAGGATGGCATGCCGAAGGTAGACAATTCATATTTGGAGCAAAGGCGCGCGCATATCCTAAAGGCGGCTAAGGCATGTTTCGTCAAAAACGGATTCCACAAAACCACCATGCGCGACATCATGAAAAAATCAGACCTCAGCTCCGGCGCCGTGTATCGCTATTATAAAAGCAAGGAAGATATTATAGAGGCCATCGCCTACCAGACCCTTGAGGCCAATATCGCAGTGATAGATGACGTCAGGAAAAAGGGGAATACCAGAAACCAGATAGAGACCCTGGTGGACAGATTCTTTTCCATGCTCGAAAATCCGGAGGAAAAATTCACCAGCATTGACGTGGAGTTGTGGGGGGAGGCGCGCAGGAATAAAAAGGTCAGGGATATTCTGGTTAAATCCATCGGCGCTCATCACGCCGAATTTGTTAAGATTATCCTCCAGGCCCAGGCAGGCGGGGAGATTCACCGGAATGTGGATCCAGGATCCCTGGCCTCCGTCATGATCGCCCTTTTCCAGGGGGCTATCGTGCAGATCAGGGTCGGAAGAAACCTGGACCTGTGGAAATATACGGCTTGCGTAAAAGAGATGCTGGCCACCATGTTGATCGATAAAGAGGAAGTGACCGCATGACGCCGAATCGGTGGCCGATTATGGTGGTGGCCGCGTGGATGGCTCTATACTCCCCCGCTGCCGCCGAGAACCAGAAGGCTCTCACTCTGGACCAATGCCTGGCCATAGCCATGGATAACAACAGCCAGATATCCCTGGCCGCCCAAACCCGTGAAAAAGCGGAGCTGACCAAGGCTGAAGCGCTGGGCAAGGCCCTGCCGGACCTGGACCTTCGCGCCAGCTATACCCGAGCCGGGAAAAATCCGGAGGTGGAGTTTTTCGGCACAAAGTTCAAGCTGGCCCCGGACGAGGCGTTTCAGGCCCAGGCTACCCTCACCCAGTATCTCTACTCTGGCGCTGTATCCTCCGGCTATAAGGCCAGCCGACTGTTGCTGGTGGCGGCCGGGGGAATGGAGAGCGCATGGCGCAGGGACGTGGCCGCCCAGGTGAAGACCGGCTTTTACACTCTCCTTTTCACCAGGGAAGTAATATTGACCGAACGGCAATCCGTGGACCAGATCGCCTCCCATATAAAGGATTCGATGGACCGGGAGGCGGTGGGGTTGAACACAAAATACGACACCATGCGGCTGGAGACCCGGTTGGCCGAGGAAAAACACAACCTCATCGAGGCGCAAAATATCCATGCGAGAGCCCGGCTGGCCCTCCTGAACCTGATGGGGCTCGATCCGCTATCGCCGGTGTCATTCCAGGGCAGCCTGGAGCAGATGGCCCGGCCTTTCGGCCAAACCCTGGAGCAGGCCCTCGCCTCCGCCTTGGAGAGCCGTCCGGAGCTGGGCGCCGCGCGGGCCAGGCTGGAGGCGGCAAAAGAGATCGCCCAGGCGGTGCAAAGCGAGCAATACCCCACCATCAGCGCTTTTGGCGCATATCAGGTGGCCAACAACGTCGGGATAGGGGACTCCGATACATTGTTCGACCAATGGAACGTGGGTCTGCGGATGGAGATGAACTTGTTCGATGGACGGGAGCGAGCATCCAGAAGAAGACAGCGGCTGGTGGATATGGAAATGGAAAAAATCCGGCTCCAGGAGCTGGAGCGCAGTGTGAAGATAGATGTCAAATTGGCGTTTGATGAAATGCACAGGGCTCTCGAATTCACCATGTCTCAAAGCAAAAGCGTGAAGTACGCCGAGGAAACATACCGTATCGCCATGGTGAACCGCCAGGAAGGGGTGATGACCCAGCTTGAACTGCTGGATGCCCAGATGGCCCTCACCCGGGCGGGGATAAATTACCAGAAATCGCTGTTCGAATACGCAACGGCCAGAGCCATGCTGCAACGCGCCATTGGCGAGGATATCAGCATTGCGGAGGAGAAAAAATGACCGCTGGTTCCTTGATACAATACACTCCCGCTAAATCTAGGCCGTTAACGGCTACGGCGCCGACATTGACAGCTCTGGTGTCGATGGCGCTGGCCGGAGGGCTTGCCATGGGTTTGGCCTCCTGTTCCTCCGAAGCCCCCGATGCAGCCCCTCAGGTTCAAGAGAAAAAGGTCGTCCGGGTAAACGTAATGGAGGTGGTCTTGGAGACTTTTGAGCAGAAGCTCACTTTGCCCGCCGCCGCCAAGGCGTCCAGAGAGGTGACCGTGGCCTCGGAGACTCTGGCAAGAGTGGAGAAAGTCGGCTTCGAAAAAGGGGACGAAGTGGCCGAGGGGACGCCCCTGGCTTGGCTGGACGACAGCGGTGTGCGAGCCCTTATGGGCCAGGCGGCCGCCGACCGGGACATAGCGCAACTTGACTATGAGAAGCAGAAAGCCCTTAGAGACAAAAGCGCCAACGTTTCCGATTACACGCTGCAGAAAGCCCGGCTGGCGCTAGTCGCCGCGGAGGCCAGGCTGGAGGGGCTTTCATCCAGCTTGAAAAAACATGTCATCACCGCGCCCATTTCCGGCGTGGCTGTCAGCCGGAATATCGAGGTGGGCGCCGTGCTTAGCCCCGGCGCTCCGGTGACCAGGATATTGACCACCCGGCCCTTGAAGGTGCTGGTGGGGGCGCCGGAATCCACCATTTCCGACTTTGCCTTGGGCAAGAAGGGGCAAGTGGTCTTCGACGCCTTCCCGGACCGAGCCTTTGAGGGAATAGTTACATATGTGGCCGCGGAAGTGGGGAAGACCGACCGGGTGTTCGAGGTGGAGTTGACACTACCAAATTCCGATGGCGCCATCCGCCCGGAGATGGCCGCCAAGGTGACCTTTGTTCGCCGTTCCATCCCTGGCGCCATAGTCGTCCCGCAGACATCCATAGTGGAGCTTGCCACGGGACATGTAGTGTTCGTGGTGGACCGGGACAAGAAGGCGCATCAAACAGAAGTGGTGGTGGGGGACTACTCCGAAGGGAAGACGATGATAAGCTCCGGCCTGGCCGCTGGTGACATGCTGGTGGTCATGGGGCAACGCGGACTGGTGGAAGGCGACACCGTGGAGACGGTGGAGTGAATCATAACATGGGCCGATGGGCATGATCATATGAGGATAACGAACTTTTCCGTCCGCAATTACATGGCGGTATATATGATGATCTTCATCATTATGGTGGTGGGGTACTACTCCTATATATCCATGCCGCGCGAGTCCGCCCCGGACATCACCATCCCCTTCGTGATAGTGACAGCCAGCTACCGCGGGGTCTCTCCCCAGGATATGGAAACTCTGGTGACCAACAAACTTGAGAACCAGATAGAGAACATCGAAAACATAAAGGAGATGCGCTCCTCCACCAAGGAGGGACTGTCGCTGATCACGGTGGAGTTCGATCCATCGATGGACATAGACGAGGCTCTGCAAAAAGTCCGTGACAAGGTGAACATCGCCAAGACGGAGATCCCCCCGGACGCCGACGAGCCATCGGTGCAGGAGATCAATTTTTCCAACATTCCCATCCTTTTGGTGAACATCTCCGGCAAGTACGGCTTGGTGCGGTTAAAAAGGGTGGCGGAGGATTTGAAGGACAAGATCGAGCAGGTCCATGGTGTATTAAGCGTGGAGATCGCCGGCGGGCTGGAGCGGGAAGTGCAAGTGGATGTGGATCCGGAGCTGCTACGATACAACAACCTGGCGCTCAAGGATATCAAGGAAGCCATCGAACACGAGAATGTGACCATCCCCGGCGGATCCGTGGAGGTGGGTAATTACAAGTACACCATCCGCACACCTGGCGAATTCAAGGATCCCTCGGTGATCGGCGGACTGGTGTTGAAAACCGGTCGGCTGCAGCCTGTATATGTGCGCGACGTGGCGGATGTCAGATTCGGGTTCAAGGAGCCGTCATCGCTGGCCCGCCTGGGGGGTGACGACTGCATCACATTGTCGGTGACCAAGCGCTCCGGTGAAAACATAATCGAGGTGTCTGACGCCATTAAGGCGCTGGTCGCGCAGGAGAGGCCCGGCCTGCCCGGGACCACGGAGGTGACCATCACCGCCGATCAGAGCAAGATCACCCGCTCTCTGGTGGGCGACCTGGAGAACAATATTATTACCGGGTTGATCCTGGTGTTGCTTGTGCTGCTGCTGGCGATGAACCTGAAAGTGGCGGTATTCGTCGCCATGGCGGTCCCCTTTTCCATGCTGATCACCTTCATGGTTATGCACGCTCTCGGCTTTTCGCTGAATATGGTGGTGCTCTTTTCGCTGATTCTGGTGCTCGGCATGCTGGTGGACAACGCCATCGTGATAGTGGAAAACATATACCGCCACGCCGAAGAAGGCGCTTCGCCGGTACGGGCGGCCATAGACGGCGCCTCAGAGGTGACCATGCCCGTGATCACCTCCACGGTGACCACCCTGGCGGTGTTTTTTCCCATGGCCTTCTGGCCGGGGATCATGGGGGAGTTCATGGTGTACCTGCCATACACCGTTTCCATCGGCCTGGCCTCCTCGCTGTTCGTTGCTCTGGTGATAAATCCCACTCTTTGCGCCACGCTGCTCACTGTGAAGGCCCACGGAAAAAGGGTGCAGGATCTTTCCGACGAGGAACTGGGATTCTCCTTTCGCTGGTACAAGTGGCTTTTGCACAAAGCTATGCGCCACGCATGGCTGACCATGCTCATTTCCTTCGCCTCACTGGCCGTAGTGCTGGTCGCCTATTCCAGGCTGGGTCACGGAGTGGAGTTTTTCCCAAAGGTGGAACCCACCAAGATATTCGTCAACATGGAGGCCCCCACCGGCTCCTCCGTCACCGCCACGGACAGGGTGGCCAGACTCATGGAGGCCTCCGTGGCCCGGCACAAGGATGTGGAAGTGTACGTCACCAATGTGGGAGTCTCCACGGAGCAGTTCGATTTTGGCGGAGCCAGTGAAGGCCCCAGCCACAAGGGGCGCCTGGCAGTAGACTTTATAGACCGGGTAGAGAGAACCCGCTCCACATACGTCTCCATCGAAAAGATGCGGGAGGATGGGAAAAGGATCGTGGGCGCCGATGTGAAGATCCAGGAGGAAGAGATGGGCCCTCCCACTGGGCCGCCGATCAACATAGAGATATCAGGCGCCGAGTATGACATCATCGTGGCCTACAGCTCCAGGGTGGAAAAGCTGCTAAAGGAAATCCCTGGGCTGGTGGATCTTCAAAATGACTTCTCCCTGGGCCGGCCGGAGCTGATCATCCGGATCGACCGGGAGAGGGCGGCCCGCTTCGGGATGCGCACCAAGGACATCGCCCAGGAGATCTCCGAGGCCATCCAGGGCGCCAAGGCCTCCACATATCGCGAGGGAAAAGACGAGTATGATATTCGGGTTCGCTTGAGAAAGGATCGCCGGGACAAGATAGAAAAGCTAAAGCAGATATTCATCAGCCACGAGGGAAAGACGGTTCCCCTCTCTTCCTTCGCCAAAATATCCACGGAGCCGGGCTTTGCCTCCATCGCCCATATCAACGGCAAGAAGTCGGTGACCGTCTCCGCCAATGTGCAAAGCGGGGTGAACGAAAACGCGATGCTGGCCGAGGTGAAGAAGGCTTTGGCCGAAAAGCTGCCGGTCCCCACCGGGCTGCGGGTGGACTACACAGGGCAGAACAAGGATCAGCAGGAGGCCCAGACCTTTTTGGGCAAGGCGTTCGTGGCCGGGGTTTTCATGATTGCTTTCGTGCTGGTGTTGCAGTTCAACTCGCTACTGACCCCGTTCGTGATACTCTCAGCTGTGTTTCTGTCGCTTCTAGGGGTGTTCATCGGGCTGATGGTCACCGCCACCCCCTTCGGCATAATCATGACCGGCGTGGGGGTAATCAGCCTGGCGGGCGTGGTGGTTAACAACTCCATAGTGCTCCTTGACTACACCATCCAGTTGCGCGAGCGGGGGATGGAAAAGCTCTCCGCCGTGGTCAATGCGGGCATCACCCGTGTGCGCCCCGTGCTTCTCACCGCGGTGACCACCATCCTGGGCCTGGCGCCGATGGCAGTGGGAGTGAGTTTTGATTTTAAAAAGATGGAGATAATTACCGCTTCCGACTCGGCGGACTGGTGGGGGCCGATGGCGGTGGCTGTAATATTCGGCCTGACCTTCGCCACGCTTTTGACCTTGGTGGTGGCGCCCACAATGTACTACCTGCTGGATGCGATCAGCGAAAGGGTGACAGGCTCGTCGCTCACCCATGATGGCGTGGACCAGGGAAAATTCTCCCACCCTGTGAAAAAGGAGCAGGCGCGGGCGCCAGAGACACCCGCCGAAAAAGCACCCGCGGGATAAATGGGCGATTGACAATCATTCCCGTGAAAAATTACACTTGTCAGACGCCTGCGCGCGATGCCTCGCGGAGTCTTTAACTTTTTGTTTTGAAGCGGAATCATCCCATGACAGAGGAAGTCTTATTTTTATCCTCCACTATAAGCCAGGCTCAGGTGGGCCACCTGTCCATCTGGGGGATGGTTCAGTCCTCCGGCTTGGTGGCCAGGATAGTGCTGGCCGTGCTCCTGGGATTCTCGATAGTTTCCTGGGCCATTATCCTGCACAAGCTCCGGGTCTTCACCCGTATCAGCCGTGAGACCATCAACTTCATGGAAGTCTTCAAGAAAAGGGGGCAGATGGAGAATGTATACAACCACGCCAAGCGACTGCGCAACTGCCCCATGGCCAAGGTCTTTTTGGCCGGATACATAGAGCTGGCGGCCCAGTTCCGCCTCTCCCAGGTGGAGGCGGCCAGCCAGGGGCATGAGGATGGCCTGTTGCTCGAAAAGCTGGATTCCGTCAGCCGTTCGCTGGAAAGGGCCACGGCCCAGGAGGTGACCAAGCTTGAGCGATGGTTGATATTTCTGGGGACCACCGGCTCGGTGACTCCCTTTATCGGCCTGTTCGGCACTGTGTGGGGGGTAATGATGGCCTTCTCCGGCATCGGGGCCAAGGGCGTGGCCTCCGTGGCGGTGGTTGCCCCAGGCATTTCGGAAGCGCTCATCGCCACGGCGGCGGGGCTGTTCACGGCGGTGCCTGCGGTGATGGGATATAACTATTTTATTTACCAGGTGAAGATCCTGGCCACCGACCTGGACAACTTCTCGCTCGACATGCTCTCATTGATCGACAGGATTTACATTAAGCGCTCCAGCTAGCCATGATGCAAGACACCGGCGGCAAGCGCTTCCGCCGCAAGGCTTCCACCCTCCTGACGGAGATCAACGTCACACCTTTCGTCGATGTCATGCTCGTCCTGTTGATCATATTCATGGTCACAGCCCCCATGATGCAAAGCGGAGTATCCGTGGAACTACCGAAGGAGAGCGCGGGGGCCATGGAGATCGAGGAGGAAAATGTGGTGACCATCGATAAGGAGAGCGTGATCTATTATAACGACAAACGGGTGCGGCGCGGGGACTTGGAGGAAAGGCTGAAGTCCATAGCATCCACCTCTCCCGGCGCTCATGTGTATCTGCGGGCAGATAGGCGCGTGGCCTACGGCGCAGTGATGGATCTGCTGGCGCTGATAAAGAACTCAGGAATCGAAAAAATCGGGATGGTGACCGATCCGGAACCTGAATCGTGACAGAGAGCCGATTTGTAATTGCAGTTCCGGACCATCATGGCGGGCGGCCACAGGGACGGGAGACGGAATTTGATTGCCAGGGAAAAGGAGTTTGACACGGCGGGGCGAATGGCCCTTGCGGTGGCGCTCTCTTTCACCATCCATGCCGGTGTGCTGGGCCTGGCTTTTTTCCACGCAGCCTTTCTCGCCAGGCCCCCCGTTATCACCCCCGGCGGAGCTGTGTTCATCACCCCGGTCAGCCTTCCGAAAAAGCCGATAAATAAACCGGAGCCGTCCAAACCGGAGCCGCCGAGAGTGAAAAAATCAAAAGCTCCCACCTTGACGAAGAAAACGACCCGGGGCAAGATCGTCCCCATTGGGAAAAAGAAGAAACCGCCGGAGCCTCTCCCGCCAGTGGTTAAACCTGAGTCTGTGAAACCGAAGATGAAACCGGCGGCGGAGAAGCCCTCCAATTTTCGCACGGAAGGGGTAGAGTTTAAGTACGATTACTACATCAAAATCGTAAAAAGGAAAGTTGAGGAAAACTGGATCACCCACGGGCTGGACGCCTCCGGACAGAGGACCAATCCGGAAGTGTACTTCAAGATATCCAGAAACGGCGATGTGCTAGAAGCGCAGCTGGAAAAATCCTCCGGCAATTCACCGCTGGACGAGAGCGCTCTTGAAGCGGTGAGGCGGACAAAATTTCCTCCGCTCCCTTCTGGTTACAGACGTGATTATTTGGGTGTATACTACAACTTCGAATATGCTCAGAGAGAATAAAATCCCGATAATAGCTATGGCGGTTATGGCCATGGTGGCCGCTGCGGGCCATGCTGTGGCCGAAGAGGCGCCGGATATAAAAATCACCACGGAACGCACCGAATCGAGACTGGTGGAGGTGGCGGTGGCCGAATTTTCCCATGAGGGGACAGACTCCCTGGGGCTCGGCGCCCTGGCTGCCAGCGTAATAGATTTCGACTTGGGATTCTCCGGATATTTCAAGACGGTGGAGGATAAGGGATTCGTGGCGGCGGTGGATCTGAAGGACAAAAAAACCGGGATTATCGACTATGAATCGTGGAAAACCATCTCCTCTAACTTCATGGTGAAGGGAAAGGTTATTCCGGAGGGGAACAGCAAGGTCTCCATCGAGGTCTTGGTCTACGACCTGCAATGGCGCAAGATGGATTTCGGCAAGAGGTACACCTCCTCGCTAACCATGTTTCGCCAGATGCTCCACCAGTTTTGCGACGATTTTGTGCATCGCTATACCGGCGAGCCTGGTGTGTCCCGGTCCAGGATGGTGTTCGTTTCCTCCATCCGCGGCCGCAAGGAGCTGATGATGGTGGATTATGACGGATATAATCCACGGCAGATCACCACTGAGCGCACACTGGTGCTCTCCCCGTCGTGGAACCAGGTGAACAGTAACCTTGTGCTTTTCACCACCTATCGATATCGAAACCCGGACCTTTACGTAATGGACCTTTCCACAAAGGCGCGTTATCCGCTTTCCACGGTCATAGGTGTAAACAGCACGGGCGAATGGTCGCCAGACGGCGCCCGGGTGGCCTTCTCCATTTCCCGGCAGGGGAATTCGGATATATACATTGTAAACGCCGATGGAAGGGGGCTGACCCGTATCACCGACCTACGAAGCGCCGAGCTCAACCCCACATGGAGCCCGGACGGCAAGAAACTTGCCTTCACATCGGACATGTCCGGATCCCCCCAGATATACGTCATGAATGTGGACGGGTCGGGACGCGAGCGGCTCAGCTTCGACAGTCGATACTCCGATGGCGCCGCCTGGAGCCCCAAAGGGGAGAAACTGGCCTATGCCTCACGGGTGTACAACAATTTCGACATAACAGTGCAGTCGATGGTGGATATGTCGGTAAAGATGATAACCGAGGGGTACGGCAGTGGAAACAACGAGACGCCGTCCTGGGCCAGGGATGGGCGCCATGTCGTGTTTTCCTCCAACAATACCGGCGCGACGCAGCTGTATATTTCCGGGCTGGATGGCAAGCAACCGAGGCGGATCACTAGCCTTCCCGGCGGGGCGACCCAGCCTTCCTGGGGCCCGTGAGAATCTTCCCCGGACGAACTTTCTTGAAAGTTTGACATAAAAATGCTAGATTCACCCCTTTAAAGGAAGGGGTAGATAGAATTGAACGAAAATATAGAGGGAAGGATAATGCGCATTAACAACGTAAATAAATTTTTATCATTTATATTCTTGGCGGTTATCATCGCATTTTCACAAGGATGCGCCAAAAAGGGCGCCAACGCAGGGGCAAAGACCGAGTTTGGCGGCCCTAACTCAGGTGACCAGTTCCGTCCCGGCGGAGAAGCGGGCCAGCTGAGCCCCGAACAGGAAAATATAGAAGCCAGGGACGCCAGATACCGGGAGGTCACTTCCGGCGCATTGCAGGACGTTTTTTTCGATTTCGACAGGTCGGAGCTGCGGGAGGACTCTAAAGCCGTTATTGAGTCCAACGCTCGATGGATAATCGCCAATCCTGGAATGAAAATCCAAATCGAGGGTCATTGCGACGAACGGGGAACGGAAGAGTATAATCTGGCCTTGGGTGAGCGGCGGGCCACAACGGTGAAAAATTACCTGACCTCCATGGGAGTGGACAACAAGAGGCTTTTCACAATAAGCTACGGGGAGGAAATCGCGCTGGATCCCGGACATTCCGAAGAAGCCTGGGCGAAAAATCGCAGGGCCCATTTTGTGACAACGGAAGCGAACTTCTGATCCCTTTCCCGCTGCCATGTAGCGGGGAATAGGCCATTTAAGGGGGAACCGCATAGCGTTCCCCTCTTTTTTATTTATCGGACAATGCATAAAAAGTTATCAGACCACGGAACTACTTTTTTGCGGGGAGCGGTTCTGGCATCCTCCATTTTCACCCTGGGCGGCTGCGCCATGAACTCTGGAGTGGATCAGGCCCTTCGCGACGCCAGGGAGATCAACGCTAAAGTGGACTCCCTCCAGAATGAGCAGCGCGAACAGACTAAAATCATCCAGTCCGTGCATTCCGCCCTGCGCAACCAGGCCGATATGGCCGCCGACTTCGGCCGACTTCAGGACTCGGTGATGGTGTTAGGTGGCCGAATCGAGGAGCTCAACGCCAGGATAGCCATGCTGGGGCAGAAGCTGGAGGGAGTTCGCTCCACTTCCGGCGGTGGTGTGGCCAACGAGGCGGAAATCCGTGTAATAAACCTGCGGCTGGAAAAACTCAACGAGAGAGTAAAGGATATATCGGTCAAGCTGTCCAAGGCTCTGGGCGAACCTGTGGAGGAAGTGGCCCCAGGAGGCTCTATTCCCGCGGCGGCCCTTATCCCCGGCCAGACCGAAATACGGGAAAGCGCCACCGTATGGGGAGCCCCTTCGGTGGAGACAAGCCCCCAGACGCCTCCGGAGCAGGACGTAAAGCAGGACGTAAAGCAGGAGCCGGGCGAGCTTTATCAGCGCGCATACAGCGCCTATCTGTCCGGGCAGTTCGACGAGGCGGTATCGGGGTTTGATGAATACCTGAAACTGTATCCGAATACGGAGCTTTCCGACAACGCCATTTACTGGCTTGCCGAGTCCTACCTGGGCGCGGATAACCTGGAAGCCGCCTCCGCCGCTTTCGACCGAATGGCCGAGACCTTTCCATACAGCAACAAAGCGCCCACGGCCCTTTTGCGCAACGCTCAGATTTTCATCAAGCAGGGGCAAACGGCCCAGGCGGTTGATAAGCTGAAACTGGTCATAGATAAATATCCCACCGCGCACGAGGCCGCCACGGCCAGAGGCAGGCTGGAGGAGATTAAACAATGACCATTGAAATATTCGTTCAGACAAAACATTATCCGGGAGAGTACAGTCATCATGCTTGACGTTTTCAGGGAAGGGGCCAAATCCTGGCTAAGCAAGGTTTTTATCTGGGGTGTCGCATTCACCTTTGTGGGAGCCGCTTTCATGGTATGGGGTCAGCAGGGCGCCCAGCGGCTGGTGGCTGTGGCTATGGTGGGGGACGATGAGATTTCCAGAGCCGACTGGTATCAGCGGACAAAAGCTATCGAGAGCAATCTTCGCACCCAGCTGGGGGGCCAGCTGGATCCGGAACTGCTAAAGAGCCTGAACCCCAGTTCTATGGCCCTGGACGCTCTTATCGAGGAGGCGCTGATGCGCCGGGAAGCGATGATAGCCGGGGTGGACGTGAGCGACGAGGAGGCCCGCGAGACTGTGATGGGAATGCGCGAATTCATGACGGACGGAATGTTCGACCGGCGCAAGTACCAGGACATCCTGAATCTCAACGGTTACAAGCCTGCCGATTTCGAGGCTAATATACGCCAGGATATCCTGACGGCCAAGTTCCGTTCCCTGATCCAGCGCGCGGTGCGGGTATCCGACGCTGAAGCTCTGGATGTCTATATCCGAGACAACCAGGAGGTGGTGGTGGCGTATGCGGAGGCGTCTGATGAGAGCCTGCGCAAGGAGATTAGCGCCAGCGATGACGAGCTGAAAGAGTGGTATTCCAAAAGGCAGCTTGAATTTGAGACTCCTGACCGGCGCATGTTCAGGATCATGACCGCCTACCCTGGCTCTTTCGAGCTGACGGCGTCCGTGAGCGAAGAGGAGATGAGGGATTATTACGATAAGCACAAGGCGGAGTTTGAAACGAGCGAGGCGGTGGAGGCGAGCCACATTCTGGCCAAGGTGGAGATGGGCGCACCGGAGGAGGCCGACAAAGCGGCCAGGGAAAAGATTGAAAAGGCCCTGGCCAGGGTGGTAGCTGGAGAGGATTTCGCAGAAGTGGCCCGCCAGATGAGCGAGGACGCGGCAAACGCGTCAAAGGGCGGGGAGCTGGGCAAGTTCACCAAGGGACAGATGGTGCAGGCTTTCGATGATGTGGTTTTCACCATGAGAACAGGTGAAATCTCTAAGCCTTTCAAGACCCCGTTTGGTTGGCACGTTGTAAAGGTCACCAGAAATATTGAGCCTGGTATCGCCGAGTTTTCCCAGGTGAGGGAACTGGTGAAGATTAAGGCGAAAAAAGCCAAGGCTGCCGAAGAGGCCGAGGTGGCGATATACAAGGCTGCGGAAGGCGCCACGGTGGAGAATTTTGCCCAGAAAGCCGCGGATGATAAGAATCTTCGCATGGAGCCTTTGATCCTGTCCCGCACCAACTCGATTCCGGATATTCCAGATTCCAAGGAGATAATGAGCGCCCTGTTTTCCATGGAGAGGGGAACCGTTTCCAAAATAATCAGCTTTGACGAAGGATACGCCCTCCTGGCGCTCGACGATCTTGTTCCCGCGGCCTCGCCCCCGTTTGAACAGATCCGGGAGCAGGTAAAGGCCCGCTACATCAGCGAGAAGGCCAGGCAACTTGGCAGGGAGAAGACGGAGAAGATAGTGGCCATGGTCCGCGAGGAGAAAAAGACCTTTGCGGAGGCGGTTCGCGCGATGGGGCTGGAAGTTAAGACAACCAGGCCCTTCTCCGCTACTTCGCTTCGCGGGGATAAGTCTGAACAGGAGAGCGGCCAGTCATCTGAAGCTTTCGCCATGGAAAAAGGCGATGTGAAATCTATTCCCGGAATGAAGGGGTATGTGGCCATATTGCTGGTGGACCGTCAGCCCATCGATTATTCCCTGGCTGCGGGCAAGATCGAAGCCTCGCGCCAGAGCCTGTTGGCCGCCAAACGGGACAAGATTCTGGCCCAAGTAGTAAGCCAGCTTCGCAAGAAAGCCGAAGAAGCAGGGAAGATCGAAATCTTCGAAAAGATGGACAACGGAGCATAAAACTGCAAGTTCGCTTCGACCTTTAATAACCGGTGGATTATTGATCCGCCGGTTTTTTTTCGCAGGAAGTAAGGTCTATTTGCGCTTCTTCTTCTCCTCGCTCCTTAAAGCTTCCACTTTTTTCGGATCCACAATCGCCCCATTATTGGCCAAAAGCACGACTAACTCCAGATTCTCCTTGGCCAGGGCATAGTCGGAAGCGGTGTAGCCGTCTTTATCCTTGGCGTTGACATCAACCCCCTTTTCCGTGAGCAGCTTCACCATTTCATACCTTCCCGCAACCACCGCCATCATCAGCGCGCTTAATCCCCGCTCATCCATGGCGTTGATATCGGCGCCCTTGCTCAATAGCAATTTCGCCTCCTCCTCCCTGTTCCAGGAAGCCGCCACCATAAGGGGAGTCAGCCCTCTGCGATCCCTGCCGTTGATATCGGCGCCTAATTTTAGCTGTTCCAGGACCAGGTCCCTCATTCCCCCCGCCAAAGCGGCGGACAGTAGCAGGGATTTATCCTCATTCGTCTGGTTCCGTTTGGCGCCTTTTTCGGCAAGTAACTGGTATATCTCTTCCTGCCTGTTGGATACGGCCACCAGGAGGGGGGTCATTCCGAATTGGTTACTTCCATCAATATTCGCCCCGCGTACAAGCAGCATCCGCACCACGTACAGATGGCCGTTGTATGCGGCGGCGAGAAGCGGAGTGGAACCGAAGTTATCACCCGCGTCGATCTGGGCGCCCTTGGCCAGTAGAATGTGAGCAATGCCTATATGCCCGTTGGCGCAGGCCGCATGCAGTGGAGTGGCGCCCTGGTGATTCTTTGACATTACATTGGCTCCCGCGTCGAGAAGCTTCTTGATTTCGGCCACATCGCCAGAGGTGGCGGCCAACATCAGTTTCTCCTCCGGCGTGGCCTGGGCCAGCGCGAAGGAGGGGGCCATCGCCAATATAAAAGCCGTCAACCATGCAAGGTTGCGGATTGATCGAACAATATTATTCATTAGCTAAAATTCCTGAAAGTCAAAGATTCTAACAAATATCGGCGCCTGACCGCATTCCTAAAAAAGAATTGGAAGAAATCCTGAGCCACTGCCCTCACTCCTCCGTAGCATCCTCCTCCGGGCCGATAGTCTCCATGCGCTTCATTTTCCTATCCATCTGGCGCACAGAGGTGAACACCTCATCCAGGGCGCCGTCCGCCTGGTCCAGCTTTTCCCGAGCTTTTCCCAATCTATCGCCGAATCGGCCGAACTCCTTGCGGATCAGCGCCAAAAGCTCCCACACCTCCTTGCTTCGTTTTTGCATGGCCAGGGTGGTGAATCCCATCCGCAGACTCAGCAAAAAAGCGGTGATGGTGGAAGGCCCCACTATGGCCACCTTATACTCCCGCCTGGCAAGGTCCAGCAGTCCTGGGCGCCGCAATGCCTCAAGGTAGAGCCCTTCGGCGGGGAGGAACATGATCGCGAAGTCCGCCGTGATCGGAGGATTGATGTACTTGTCGCCAATAGTCTTGGCCTGTTTTCTGATAGCCATCTCCAAGGCCTTTGCCGCCTCCGCGATCATCGTGACATCACCGGCCTCCTGGGCGTCCAGCAGGCGCTGGTAGTCCTCCAGGGGGAATTTGGAATCCACAGAGAGGTACAAAGGAGAAGAGGCGCCTTCGCCACCAGGCAACATCACGGCAAACTCCACCCTCTCCTGCCCCTGGGACACTTGGGCGTTTTTCACATACTGGCCGGATGTCAGGGTATCTTCCAGGATCGCCTCCAGCCTGGCCTCCCCCCATGCGCCACGGCTGGTGATATTGGTCATGACCTTTTTCAGGTCCAGCACATCGGAGGCCACCTGGCTCATTTCCCCCAGGTTCCGGTTGATCCTGGTCATCTGGTCCCCCACCCTGCTCAAGGTGTCGGCCAGCTTCCTTTCGATGCCATCACCGAACGCCTTGATCGATTCCTTCTGTTCGGTGCGGTCCTGGCGGCCCCGCTCGGCGTTTTCCCGGCGGACAACCAGCATCTCCTCCCGCAGGGCTGTCTCCAGGCGTTCCTGACCCCGTTCCAGCACGGCGAAGTTTGTCCTATCCTTTTCCAGTTCCGCCTCCTGGCGCTTTATCCTGGAAAGCAGGAGAAACAACAGGCCAAGATTCAGCGCCGCCAGAGCCAAAGAGGCCACCGCTGGCATGTCACTAATCAGGATTGATCGAATTTCCATAATAAACCAAGGCGCAAGTTTCCTGTTATCATAACCCAACGGGGGGCCTGGCATCCCCGGGATATCCAAAAATAAGGAATCTGATTTTGACAGTAGAGACCGACTTGGCGCCACTGGCGCAAAATGTGGCCATAATCGCCGCCGAGGCCGGTGTGGCCGCCATGGAGCATTATATAAAGGCGGATGGCGTCGTGATGACCAAGGAGGATAGCAGCCCCCTTACCCTGGCTGACCTGGCATCGCACAATCTTATAATCGAAAGGCTCGGTGAGCTGACTCCGGATATACCAATCCTATCGGAGGAATCTGGCGACGAAATTGCTTATGAGATGCGGAAGGGGTGGAACCGGTTCTGGCTGGTGGACCCGTTGGACGGCACAAAGGAGTTTATCAAACGCAACGGTGAATTCACCGTGAACATAGCGCTGATGGAAAAAGGGCGCCCGGTGCTCGGAGCGGTGGACGCCCCGGCGTTGGGCAAGTCATACCACGCGTGGAAAGGGGGAGGCGCATACAGGTCCATCGGCGGCGGGGCGCCTGTCCGCATACATGTGGCGGACTACAGGGACCAGCGGCTGAAAGTTGTGGCCAGCAGATCCCACCAGACTCCGGAGCTGAAGGAATTTCTGGACAAGCTGGGTGAGTGCGATATAGTCAGCTCGGGCAGCTCGCTGAAGCTAATGATGGTGGCGGAGGGATCGGCGCATCTGTACCCCAGGATCGGCTATACCATGGAATGGGACACGGCCGCAGCGCAAGTAGTGGTGGAGGAAGCCGGCGGGGAAGTGACCGATCTTGAGGGTCATCACCTGGGATACAACAAGGAATCGCTACGCAATCCATTTTTCATGGTCTCCGGTAATCCGGTGTATCCATGGCATGGGTTGGTGGAAGGAATCTGATACCGATCCCGCGGCGGGGAGAGTGAGTGATAATGGAGCGGGTGATGGGATTCGAACCCACGACTTCAACCTTGGCAAGGTTGCACTCTACCACTGAGTCACACCCGCTCGGAGAAATGAAAGACAATATTCTAGCCGGGTTCACGCCAATGTCAAGTTCCTTTATGGCTTTGCTCCGCCAGATGTCATTCCTGGCAGGCGGTTGATATGAAGTTCTATGAGTTTTTCGCCGGGGGGGGGATGGTCCGGGAGGGGCTAGGCGCCCGGTGGAGTTGTCTGTTCGCCAACGACTGGGACGACAAAAAGGCCGCCTGCTACCAAACGCGCTTTAACGGAGCCTCGGAGCTGATGGTGGGGAGTGTGGAGTCGGTCAAGGCAGCCGACCTTCCTGGCCAGGCCGACCTGGCTTGGGCGTCATTCCCTTGTCAGGATCTGTCGCTGGCGGGGGCTCGCGGCGGACTGAGGGGTGAGCGATCCGGGACATTCTGGCCCTTCTGGCGCCTGATGGAGCGGCTGGCCAAAGAGGGGAGGGCGCCTGGGATCATAGTCCTGGAGAACGTATTGGGAGCGATAACCTCCCACGGCGGACGGGACCTGGCGGGGATCCTGGAGGCGATGGCGACCAGAGGATATCGGACCGCCCCGATGGTTATAAACGCTTCAATGTTTCTTCCGCAGAGCAGGCCGCGCCTCTTCCTGATTGGATTCGGCCCCCAGGCTGCCCCCGTGGCGAACCTGGTGGCTGAAAGCCCGAATTCGCTTTGGCATCCAGAGTCTTTTGCCCTGGCTAAAGGTTTTCTCAGCGCAAAAGCCGGGAAATCGTGGATATGGCTAAATCCCGCCCCGCCGGAGCCGAGAACGCTTTCGCTGGCGGATATGATCGAGACAGACTTTCCCGGCGCGCGCTGGCACACCCGGCAGGAAACGGACAGGCTATTGTCCCTGATGAACCCTTTGCATAGGGACAAGGTACGGCATGCGATCGGGTCCGGGGAGAGGATTATCGGAGCAGTGTTCAAGCGCACACGAAAAGATAAACAGGGAGCGAGCAACCAGAGGGCCGAGGTGAGGTTCGATGGATTGGCCGGCTGCTTGCGCACACCGGCGGGGGGCTCCAGCAGGCAGATCATCCTGATGGTGGAGGGGGGCCAGGCACGCAGCAGGCTGCTGTCCCCCAGGGAGTCGGCGCGGCTGATGGGGCTGCCGGATGATTACAATCTTCCGAAACGAAGCCAGGACGCATACCGCCTGACAGGGGACGGCGTGGCGGCGCCGGTGGTCAGGTGGCTGGCGCAATGCTGTATCGAACCCTCCTTGCGCCCTCTGATCCCTTGGAAAAAGGGGCGAGCAGGCCATTTGAAAACAGCCGACCGATAATTATTCTTCTCCTGCGCGGCGCCGGAGCAATAATAAGCGGGCTGGGCCGCTGGCCAGGCAGGGGTGAGTGTCAAATGAAACATGGGTATAATCAATTTACTCGCTTGCAACCTGTGAATCCAGGGGATAAAGACAACCAGCTCCACCATCGCCACGGACTACGGCATCCGGATGTTCGGGCTTAACGCCACGAATGTCTACGGGCTGTATATCGGCTCCACCACGGCCACCGGGCAGGCGTGGAACATCTACGCGGCCAACGCCTCGGCGGATAGCTGGGCGAGACCAATGGAACGGATCCTGGAGCGTCATGCGGGAGGGATCGATGCTTGACAACTACTACGCAACCGAAACCGCGATTATATCGCGGATTCAGAGCCAAGTCCCACAGATAAAAACCGTGACAGGAATTCATCAAGAGGTAAAGGCGGATTCCGCCACTGGTCCCCTGCCAGCGGTGGTGGTGGCCTGCGGTGGGCACGAGCCAAAAAACCACGCCGGGCCCCACGCTCTGGTGGCGCAACGGTGGGAGGTCACCGTGGTGGTCTCCGCCCCTAACGATAGATCCGGGGCCAAGGCCCGCACGGAAGCCGGGCCACTGATCATTGCTGCTATTCGCGCCCTGGCCGGATGGAGCCCCGTCACCGGGTGTTCCGGTATGGCCCTGGAGGCTGGCGGGTGGGAGGAATACACGGAAAACATGGCGCTGTTTGGATTCGCCATGACTACGAACATTTCAATTTAAGGATGGAGAAAGCAATGACCGAGGTAAATAAACCGAAAAAGGTAAGACTGGTTGAGGTGACGGTGGTATCGCCAAACCACACCCACGGCCGCCAGCCATGCAAACCGGGAGACAAGATCGTGGTCGGGGAGGACGTGGCTTATGATCTGATCGCCTGCGGGATCGTGCGGGACAAACAACAAGCCAAGGAGGTTAAATAATGTCTAACGTTTATTACCGTGGTCGTGGTGAAGTCTCCGTGGCCCCGTATGATGGATCCGCCGGTTTGCGCATGATCGGCAACTGCAAGGAGGTTAAGTTTTCTATGGAGGAAAACAAAACCAGCCTGCCGGATTATATGAATGCTGGTGGTGGTAAGCTGGCGTCCAGCAGTGTCATTACTGGCGTGATGATCTCAATAGTGATGAACGACCGCACCGCGAAAAACCTCGCCCTGGCCATGCGTGGCAGCGCCACCGCGGTTGCTGCTGGCTCCGCCACCGACGAAGCGCATAAGGGGTATCACGGCGATGAGATCGTGATGGACACGCATATAACCCCCACGTCTATCGTGGTGAAGGACTCCTCCGGCACTACTACATACACACTGGATACGGACTACACAGTGGATGAGAAAGGGAAGATCACAATACTGCCCACTGGCACGATTGCGGATGGCGAGGACCTGAAAATCAGTTACTCGTATGCCGCCCACAACCAGGTGGCCGCCCTGACCCAGGCCGCCCAGGAATACAAATTCGTGTTTGTCGGCCTGAACGACGAGAACGGAAAACCTGTGGTGGTGACTGCGCATAAAGTCAAGTTCGATCCCGCTAAAGAGATGAATCTGATCTCGGAAAATTACGATGAGATGCCTCTCACTGCCGAGGTTTTGGCGGATAAAACCAGAATTGGCGCGGGCCAGTCGCAGCACTGGACAGCGTTGCAGGCGGAGGTTTGATCCATGGCTGAGATAACAATTCGTGATCGCAAAATCACGGTCAAGGAGTTGACCGTCGGCCATATTCGCGAATGGTACAAGGAATTGGATTCCCGAGCAAGCAGCGGGGATTTTGATGTTGTAAACGAGACCTTTTTTCTGGATTCCAATCTTGACGATCTTGTCATCATGACGGACTTGACGTGTTGCCTCATGGGAAAAGGTAACCGAAGCGGTCGTTGATTATCGCTTTTCACGCCTCATGTTTCCATAGCTCATTAAAGAGCCTCCGAAGTTTTTTCTCAATCTCTTTTTTCAGGCGAAAAGGATTTAAGGCGCTGTGGATGGATTAAAGCCTATCTTTGACTTCCTCGGTGATGCTGGACGATTCCAAAAGGCGCTGATACGGGGTCTTCGGCTCGTCGTATTTCTTCACCCATCTTGAGTTGATCCGCGTTTTTTAGACAAGTTTGCGGACGGGCGAGAAATGGTTTTGATAAAGGCTCCATATGAGATAGATTTCGTTCATGGCGGGGACCAGGTTGGCTTTGTTGATTCTGTCGTATCCGAACAGCTGGCGCACATGGGTCCAGCTCTTCTGCTCCACGTGGGCGTTGTCGTTTTTCTTGTAGGCTCTTGAGCGGGAGAAGTGCACCGGTTCGGCCCTGTCGGCGAAGTATCGCAACAGGTGGTGGTAAAAACTCGCTTCCGTTGTCGGACCAGAAGGCGATAATGGTAAACGGCATGGACCTCTCCATATCACGAATCTGTTCCACCACGCCGGCCGAGCCTTTCCCTCACACGGCGCGATTTTCCGTCCAGCCGCTGTTGATATCGGTGGCCGTGGGAGATCATGGCGATGGCCGCCCAGCCCGGCGCGGCCTTCACCCTGAACTGGAACGGCGAAACGCACACCGTTCGCTTCGCCCATCACGTCCCTCCGGTGGCGGAA
>JAOUMU010000190.1 GCA_029881335.1 Nitrospinota bacterium
TGATAGATCTTGCCGATCCCCTTGATCCAGCCGACGTAAAACGTGTCCTGGCCAAGCAGGAAGCCGGGATGGAACGATTCGATTTGGCCATGAGCCTCCTTCAGACCCCAGTATTTACCGCAACATGCCCCCCCTGCTCCACCACCACGGTCACGAAGATGGGCCTGGTCCCCACCACCGCTCCCGCTGTGAAATCTACCATTGTGATAAAGACAATGGCTGACAGCTTCCCTGGGCGGTTTCTTGAGCAGTTGTAGCTGAAATATATTACCGATCGCTCTTCCGGGTCAAAAGTCCCGCTGGGCCTGTCAACATCCAGCCAGCCCGGCGCGCCGTTCAAATCCCAAAGCATCCTGTTTTTCCCGTTGTTGGTAATAGTCAGGGCGCCCGGCGGCCCTGGGCATGAGGTATGGTCTATCACATGGCGCAGGTTGATTTCAGCTTTATCCACCAGGAAAATATCACTTTTTTCGCCCACCCCGGCAGGGGGACCACCGCACCCGACCGCCAGGGCCAATATCAACGTCGCCACTCCCAGCGCCGTCCGCCGCATGGCCGTCTTGCTCATGGGAATGATCCCGCGCTCATATGGCAGCCAGTATATTGTCTAGAACACGCCAACCTCTGGCGGTGGCGCGGATTTTCTCCTTCCCCAGCTTCAGCATGCCCTGCTCCGCCATGGACTCCATACCTCGGGTAATATCCAGCCGATCAATCCGAATACCTTTTTTCAATCGCAGCCCCAGCATCAGCCGCTCCATCCTTTTCATCTCCTCCGTCAATCTCTCCGTGTGTAGGGCTCCCTGGCCACCAGCATTAATCCGGGAGACATAGCGGGCCGGATCGCGCACGTTGGCCCAGCGGAGACCGTTCACCATGCCGTGCGCGGCGGAACCCGCGCCCAGATAGTCGCGGTACTCCCAATAGCCAATATTATGGACGCATTCACGACCCTTCTTCGCGTAGTTGGATATTTCGTAGTGCCCATACCCGGCCTGTTTCAGAGACTTCTCTGTTTGGTCGAAAAACTCTAGTGTATCCAGGGGAAGCTCCACGCTTCCATCCTTCACGATCCGACCTAATTTTGTGCCCTTCTCCGGAGTCAGCTGGTAGCAGGAGATATGGTCCACACCCAGTGCCACTGTCCGGGATAGCTCGCCAAGCCACATATCCACCGGTTGGCCTGGCAATCCGAAAATCATGTCCACGGAAATATTGTCAAATCCTGCTTCCCTGGCCGACTCCACAGCGCTGATGGCTTTATGCGAGGTATGTATCCGGCCCAGGGCCTTTAGGGATTTGTCGTCAAGGGACTGAATCCCGATAGAGATTCTGTTAATCCCGGCCCTTATGTATCCAGATGTCTTTCTCAAAGTCAGGCTTTCCGGGTTGGCCTCCAGTGTGACTTCGGCGCCCTCCGCCAGAGAAAGGCCCTTTGAACATGCGTCTATCAGTTCCGCCGCCATTGACGCGGACAATAGTGAAGGAGTCCCCCCCCCAATAAAGATGGAAGCGGCTTTGCGTCCCGCCACCTTGACGGAAAGATCCGTTATCTCTTTGGCGACAGCCTTGACATAATCCTGGGTCAGCCCACCCTTTTTGTCGGTGGAGTAAAAATCACAATACATGCATTTGGATTCGCAAAACGGAATGTGGATGTACACGCCGTAATCATTTTGTCTGTTCACTTCGTCATTCAGGCTCCTCATCCATTTCGCTGGCCAGTTGCAGCGCCCAGGCGCTTTTCATGCCATCACTAACCATCATACCCGCTAAGAGGCAATAGCGCCCTCCCTCTCCTCATCCATTTCGCTGGCCAGTTGCAGCGCCCAGGCGCCCAGGGAGCCGTTATTTATGGCGTCCTTTATCATCTTTATTCTTCTGGCGTAGAAGGCAAGGTTGTGCATCGTCAAAAGACGCATAGCCAGGATCTCACCCGCCATGAACAGGTGGCGCAGATATGCGCGGGAGAACCTTTTACAGGTGGGGCAGTGGCACTCCGGATCCAGAGGGCTTTCGTCCTCGGTATGAGCGGCATTGCGTATATTCACCTTTCCGACGGAGGTGAACACAGATCCATTGCGAGCATTGCGAGTGGGCATTACGCAGTCGAACATATCCACTCCCATGGAAGCGGCCACCACCAGATCATCCGGCGTCCCCACCCCCATCAAGTATCGTGGTTTCTCGGATGGAAGATGTGGCACAGTGGCCTGGATCATGGCGCGCATGGTCTGCTTCGATTCCCCCACAGAAAGCCCACCGATGGCGTATCCATCAAACCCGAGGGATACCAGCTCCTCCGCGCTTTGCCTCCGCAGCAAAGGATCAAACCCCCCTTGAACGATACCGAAGAGAGCAGCGTCATCTCTATTTCGGGCCTTCAGGCACCGCTCGGCCCATCGGGTGGTTCTCTCCAGGGCCTGCCTGGTCTGCCCCGCTCCATCCTGGGGGAGGGCCATCTGGTCCAGGGCCATTACGATATCCACTCCCATATCCTCCTGGATCTGCACACAAAGCTCCGGGGTGATCATGGTTCTGGCGCCATCGAGGTGGGAGGCGAACCGGACCCCCTCGTCGGAGACCTGGCACAGCCCCTTCAGGGAGAAGAGCTGAAATCCCCCGGAGTCCGTGAGG
>JAOUMU010000114.1 GCA_029881335.1 Nitrospinota bacterium
AAATCACCATGGAAGAGCCGGAGGAGGAGATAGCGTTCGAGGAACCGGAGGCGGAAATCACCATGGAAGAGCCGGAGGGGGAGATAGCGTTCGAGGAACCGGAGGAGGAAATCGCCTTGGAAGAGCCAGCGCCTGATCTTGGCGAAGGCGAGGCAATGGTTTCCTCCGACAGTGGATTCAGCCTTGGTCTGGGTGACGATATCGGCGGGCTCGATTCGGAACTGGATTTTAGTTCTATTGGCGGCGATTCAGGTGGTTCCGAATTTGAGGATGTAAACCTAAGCGACGATGATATCTTTGGCGCCGCTTCAGACAGCGATGATCTTGACGACCTGGAAATGGACTTGGACAAGGTCTGACCATAGGGTCGCGTGGAAGAACCTGCCAAGCTGGAGTTTGAATTCGCCGATGGGATGTCGGAGGGTTCGGCTTCGGTCTTGAGGGGATCGGCCCCTCTTTCTGAGTTTCGTTACGCCCCGTTATGGCGCCGCTTCTATGCGTATGCCGCGGATAACATTTTCCTGGTTTCCACCATCACTTTGGCGGTTGGTGTATCAATGAACCTCCCCTGGGTCTCCCTTGATAAAATGGAAGAGAAGACTTTGTGCAAATTGGCTTTGTTCATGGTATTTTTCTATCATTTTATCTCCGCCCTCTATTACACCCTGGCAGTGGCCCTCCTGGGGACCACCCTCGGCAAAAGCGTCCTGGGAGTTCGAGTGGCAATGTCGGACGGCGCCCCAGTCTCCATTCACCGCGCCTTTATCCGCTTTGTGGGATACTATCCTGGCGCCATGCTTTTCTATCTAGGATTCGCCTGGGCATTGGTGGATCCCAGGAGCCAGGCCCTCCATGACAAGCTGGCTGGTACAGTTGTGCTGGAAATCGAATAGTCTACCGGTTATAATCATCCGTTTTGTAAGGGAATCGCCATTTGTCCCGGCTGGTTTGTTCCAGGGGGGCGGCGGATAATACGAACTTGGAGAGATGATGAACAAAAGATATCTGATATCGCCAGGGCCCACGCCCGTGCCGGAAGAAGTCCTTCTGGAAATGGCCAAACCTATGATTCACCATAGAACCAGCCAATTTTCGGCCATCTTCGCCGAGTGCGCAGAAGGATTAAAGAAAATATTCTGCACAGACCAGCCTGTGCTGATGCTGGCTTCCTCCGGCAGCGGCGCCATGGAAAGCGCAGTCACCAACGTTTTCCGTAAAGGGGATAAGGCCCTGGTGGTCAATGGTGGAAAGTTCGGCGAGCGCTGGGGGAAGATTTGCGAGGCGTTCGGGCTGGAAGTGGTCTGGATCAATGTGGAATGGGGCCAGGCCGTATCGGTGGACGCGGTGGCCGAAGCCCTGAAAAATAATCCGGATATCGCAGGTGTCTTTGTCCAGGGATCGGAGACCTCCACCACAGTGGCCCACCCGATTCAGAAGATTTCTGAGCTGACTAAAAACAGGGACACCCTTCTGGTAGTGGATGGCATTACCGCCGTAGGGGTATACCCCATGCCGATGGACGAGTGGGGAATCGATATCATGATCACCGGCTCGCAAAAGGCGCTGATGCTTCCGCCGGGCCTGGCTTTCATCTCGCTCTCGGAAAAGGCGTGGAAGAGGGCTGAAACAAACGATATCCCACATTTCTATTTCGACCTGAAGAAGGAGCGAAAGAACCTGAAAGACTCCACGTCCGCATACACGCCTGCGGCTTCGCTGATAATCGGGCTGCGCGTGGTGCTGAAGATGATGCTGGAGGAAGGGCTGGACAACGTATACAAACGTCACGATATCCTGGCAAGGGCGGCCCGGGCCGGAGCGCAGGCTTTGGGCCTGAAGCTTCTGGCGCCGGATTCTCCCGCCAATTCCGTCACGGGGCTGTTCGTGCCGGAGACTGTGGATGGCGGCAAGCTGGTGAAGGATCTGCGAGAAAACTATGGAGTGACTTTCGCCGGCGGCCAGGACCACCTGAAGGGGAAGATAATAAGGATTGCCCATCTGGGTTACTTCGACTCCTTCGACATGGTGGTGGCTATGGCTGCCATCGAGATGGGGCTGCATAAGTTCGGTCACGATGTGCAAATGGGCGCGGGAGTGGCCGCCGTGGAAAAAATCGTCAACGAAAGGTATTGAAGCGAAAATGAGCGTCAACGAAGTGAGGATCCTGGTCAGCGACAAACTGTCCCAGGACGGCGTTAAGATATTACAGGACACCCCCGGATTCACCGTGGATGTCAAGGTGGGGCTTTCGCCGGAGGAGCTGCTTAAGATAATTCCCGAGTACGATGGGCTGGTGATACGTTCGGCCACCACGGCCAACAAGCAGCTGCTGGAAGCGGCCACAAGGCTCAAGGTGATCGGCCGCGCTGGCATCGGCGTTGACAACGTGGATGTGCCCGCCGCCTCCACCAAGGGCGTGGTGGTGATGAATACGCCGGAAGGAAATATCGTCACCACTGCGGAGCACGCCATCTCCATGATGATGGCGCTCTCCCGCCAGATACCCCAGGCCACTGCCAGCATCAAAGAGGGGAAGTGGGAAAAGAAGAAATTCATGGGTGTGGAGATGTTCAACAAGACCCTCGGTATCATCGGTATAGGCAGGATCGGATCAATCGTTGTGCGGCGGGCCCGTGCCCTGGAGATGAAAGTAATCGCCTTCGATCCATTTATCAGCAACGAAGCCGCAGAGAAAATGGGAGTGGAGCTGGTCAGCCTGGAGGAGCTCTACAAAAGAGCGGACTTTGTCTCCATCCATACTCCTCTGACGGATGAGACCCGCAATCTGCTCAACGCCTCCACCTTGGCCAAGATGAAAAAAGGAGTACGCATCGTCAATTGCGCCCGGGGAGGCATTATAAACGAAGCGGACCTGGCGGAAGCGATAAAGACCGGCCATGTGGCAGGCGCCGCCCTGGACGTGTTCGAACAGGAACCGCCAGCCGTGGACAATCCGCTTATCGGCCTGGAGAATATTATTTTCACTCCACACCTGGGCGCCTCTACCACCGAGGCCCAGGAGAATGTGGCCGTCGCAGTGGCGGAGCAGTTCGTCGATTTCTTCATCAACGGGATCACTCGTAACGCCGTGAACATGCCGTCGATCCCGGCGGAGCAGGTGGCGGTGGTGCGGCCATACATGTCCCTGGGGGAGAAGATGGGCTCGTTCATCGCCCAGGTGGCGGGGGGAGCACCCAAAGAGGTAAAAATCGAATTTATGGGTGAGCTTACCCAGGTGGACTCCCGTCCCGTAACCCAGGCGATCCTGAAGGGAATCCTGGAGCAATATGTGGGCGCAACGGTGAACCTGGTAAACGCGCCGTTTTTGGCTGAATCCCGCTCCATTGCGGTAAGCTCCACCACCAGTTCCGTAAAGCGAAACTTCGCTTCGCTACTGGGGCTCACCCTGGTGTCGGAGAAAGGCTCCATACATATCGAGGGCGCCATATTCCTGGACGGAGAGCCAAGACTGGTGCGGCTGGAGGATATCCCTATCGAGGCAGTTCTGGGAGGAACGCTGATCCTGGCCGCCAACAACGACAGGCCCGGCGTCATAGGGGCCATCGGCGCCTGCCTGGGAGCGCACAAGGTGAACATAGCCGCTTTCCACCTGGGCAGGCAGGAGTCTGGCGGAAAGGCGATGGCCATCGTAAATGTGGATTCGGTTCCGGATTCCACCGTTATCACAGAACTGTCCAAGATAGAAAACATCCTGGATGTGAAACTGGCCAGGCTTTAAATACAAGTAGATAATTATCCAGAAAGGTTGGGTCAATATGCCAGTCAAGGTAATCGTCGGTATGCAATGGGGCGACGAGGGAAAAGGTAAAATCGTGGACATGATCTCCGGCAAGGTGGACATGGTGGCCCGCTACCAGGGGGGCGCCAACGCCGGCCATACCGTGGTGATTGGCTCCGAGAAGTATGTCCTGCATCTCATCCCCGCAGGGATACTGCGCGAAGGCAAGACCTGTATCATCGGAAACGGCGTGGTGCTGGATCCGGCCGCGTTCATCGCGGAAGTGGATGGGCTGGCGGCAAGGGATATCACCGCAAAGGGATCGCTATTCATATCAGTCCGGGCGCACCTGATAATGCCATTCCACAAAAGGCTGGATCGCGCGTCGGAGCAGAGCGCCTCCGTCACGAAGATCGGCACCACCGGGCGGGGTATCGGCCCCACATACTCGGACAAAGCCGCCAGACTGGGATTGCGGGTGGCGGACCTGTACCGTCCCGATTACTTTCGCGACAGGCTGGTCCAGTCCGCCAAGCAGAAGGATTCGTTCCTGGGCAGCTTTTACGGTGAGGAAGGCTCTGATATCGACGCCGTGGTGGAGACGTTTTCCGGATACGCCGAACGGCTGAAAGACTACGTGGCGGACACCGGCGCCATGATCCGCGCCGCCGTGGCGGAGGGGAAGTCTATATTGGCCGAAGGCGCCCAGGGGACCATGCTCGATATCGATCAGGGCACATATCCATTCGTCACATCATCCACCTGCGTCTCTGGCGGCGCCTGCACTGGGCTGGGAATTCCCCCGTCAGCTATAACAGAAGTGCTGGGCGTGATGAAGGCCTACACCACCCGCGTGGGGGAGGGGCCCTTCCCGACGGAGATTGAAGGCCAGGAAGGGGAGAACCTGCGGGCCGCCGGAGGCGAATTCGGCGCCACTACCGGAAGGCCGAGGCGCTGTGGCTGGCTGGACGGAGTGGTGGGGCGATACGCCATGGAGGTGAATGGGGTGAACTCTATCGCACTGACCAAGATGGATGTGCTAGACGACATGCCGGAGATCCGCATATGTGTGGCATACGAACTGGATGGCGTGCGGCTGGAGAATATGCCGGCCAACATAGCCGACATGGCCCGGGTGACGCCTGTTTACGAAACCGTAAAAGGATGGATGAGCCGCACCGCGGGCGTGTCGAAGTATAGCGATCTGCCGGATGGCGCCAAGCGGTATATCGACCGGGTGGAAGAACTGGTCCAGGCGAAAGTCTCCATAGTTTCCACCGGGGAAGCCCGCGCCGCAACCATTGTCCGGTGAACAGGCTGGCTCCGTAGTATAACCTCATGTCAGCCGATTCCCACTGCCATCTGAACGATCCTGCATTCGGCGACGACCGGGGCGAGGCTGCCCAACGCGCCCGGGACGCCGGTGTGGGGCCGATCCTGAACATAGGTTTCGATCCGGCCACCACCGAAACGGCCATCGAACTGGCTGAGCTATATGGCGACATGTACGCCTCCGTGGGGCTCCATCCGCATTACGCTTCCATGATGTCGTCCCAACTTGCCGCCGAAATGGAAAAAATGGCCGCTCATTCAAAGGTGGTGGCCATCGGAGAGACAGGGCTGGATTATTATCGGGATCGCTCACCGCGGGACAAACAGACGGAGTCATTTAAAATCCAATTGGCTCTTGCCCGGAAAGTGGAGAAGCCGGTAGTGATCCACTGTCGCGACGCCATGGAGGACTGCCTCACCATTCTGCGCGACGAGGGGATACCGAAATCCGGCGGAGTGATGCATTGCTTTGCCGGGACCGAGGAAGACGCGAGGGCGGCCATGGACATAGGGTTATACATCTCTTTTGCCGGGAATATCACATACCCGAAGGCCCAGAACCTGCGCGATGTGATAAAGACGATCCCCGCCCACCGCATCCTTCTGGAGACCGACGCGCCTTACCTCTCTCCCCAAAAGAAAAGGGGCAAGCGTAACGAGCCTGCGTATCTGCCGATGATCGTGGCCGTGGCCGCAGAGGCCAGAGGGGTGACCCAGGCGGATATGGGGCGAGTCTCTGTGTCGAACTTCAACACCCTTTTCCTGCAAGGCGCCGCCGCCTCCAAGGGTGAGATCGCCTACAAGATCAGAGACTCGTTATACATAAATGTCACTCGGGAGTGTACCAATGAATGCGGCTTCTGTGTCCGGTTCTTCTCCGACACGTTGCAGGGCCATAACCTGCGTATTGATCGTGATCCCACCGCCGAAGAGATGATCGCGGGAGTTGGCGATCCGGCGGATCACTCCGAAGTTGTGTTCTGTGGTTACGGTGAGCCGACGTTGCGGCTGGACAGGATAAAGAAAGTGGCCCGCTGGGTGAAAGAGCGCGGCGGCAGGACCAGGCTGGACACCAACGGCCATGGCAACCATATCGCCGGGCGGGACATCGCGCCGGAGCTTGTGGGCCTGATCGACGAGGTATCGGTGAGCATGAACGCGCAGGACGCCAGGACCTATGACGAGATCTGTCTCCCCCTCATCCCTGACGCGTGGCACAAGGTGATCGCGTTCATCAAGAACGCCAGGGACGCGGGGCTGGATGTCACCGCCTCCGTGGTGCCTGTGCCGGAGAAGGTGGATGTGGAGGCGTGCCGCAAGCTGGCCGAGGATGAACTGGGGGTCAAGTTCCGCGTGAGGGCATACAACCTGCCTGGGTAGGGCTGCCTGTTTGGTATCAAGTCAGCTTGCCCAGGATTTCCGCGGCATACTCTATCGGCGCCTGGGGCGCCCGTTCGGCGGGCATGATCACCACCAGCAGCTTTCTGGGTCCCACTCTGCCGCTAAACTCCACCACCGGCCTTTCCAGCTTCACACCATAGCGGGGGGCGAACCACCCTTTCACAGTCCTGGCCGACCACCCGGCGCCGCGCCACCCCATCAGGAATCGCTTTCCATTTCGGCTCAACAGAGCCATGTCACCGCTCAATCCCTTCACGGAGAATCCCTCCGCCACATGGTACGGTATGGTGATCGACTTTATCCCTCCGCCGGTCACGGTGTCCTCCACGATCAGCGCGCCAAGCCTCTTGTCCAGGACTATTGTCCTTTTCACCGGCGCAGGGGGAACCAGCCTATGGTAGCCGGTGTGGGACCCTGTGAAGAGGTCGAAGTCACTCCCCGGAGCCCAGTTGTAAATGAAAGGTTTAGTGGGCTCGGCCAGGCTTCCCGGCGGGGGATTGATCTCCTCTCCGTTAACCATGATGGTGGAGTGGGACGCGGTTTCGCTGAATTTGTCGCGCCATTTGGCCGACGGCGTGTATTCATAGGCGCCGCTGTCGGTGATCACCGGGCTCCCGTTCAGGTATGCTTCAAAAGAAAGTAGATCGTTGTGGCCATGGCCGCCCATTCCCGGTGGTCCGCAGTTTATGAACAGGTGATCCACCTTGCTTTTCATCACGACAATTCCGCCATCGCGGAAGGAGACTGATCGCGGCTCCGATATCAGGGAAAAAGACTCCGGCAGTTTATGGGCCATGTCTGGGCCCAATATCCAGAACACCTCGTCCCTGGGTCCGCTGAATCCTGCGCAGAGGCCGCCATCGTCGAACATGAGCCCTATTATGCCAGGCAAATATCGATGGTCGTGGACTTGTGACAAGCGGAAGGGAAGCGCTCTTGCGCCGTCCCCATCGCCTTGCAGGGGGCTTTGCCCGTCCGGCCGGCTGTAGGCCTGGATATACGCTCCCATCTTGCGGAGCCTGGCCTTGTACGGCTCCGGGATAGGCATGCCTAGCTTCTGCCGGTATAGGGCCGGGTAGAGGAAAAGCTCTGAAGCCAGTCGGTGGTATGAGGTGGAGGACTCCCGGCTCACACCGTCTCCATGAGTCTGGAGGGCGATCTCATTTTCCAGCGCCCGCCAACCCGTCTGCTCCCACCGTTCCGGAGCCGGGCCATGGCCGAAGAAAAGACCGATGAACAAAAGCCCGGCCGAACAGGTCAGATATTGGATGGGGCTCAGGGCTTGTTTATCCAGGCGCCTTTCCATAAACTCCCCATGGGAATATAATGTCCTTAGAAATTTGGCGGAAAATCCCCCATATCGCCAAGACTCGTTGTCGCCCATGGCGTGGAACAACCAGCACCAGGTGAACACGCGCATAGCCGCTTCCATGGCCGAATCCCAGTTCACCGTGGCGCCGTATGGATTATGGTCGGTCCAGTCCTCTATATAATCCCTGGCGGCCGCTGCGTAGCGCTCCTCCCCGGTCAACAAATACGCCTGGCCCAGGGGGATGAGCCACTGCTGGCGAGAAAGCTCCCATGGGATTTTCACATCGCCCGGGCAAGCCGGGTCCGATTCAGCGGGCACTCTGAAACGGCCCTTGGCGAAGAGATGGCCGGTTTTTAAATCTGCGCTCCAATCCACCGGTTCGGCCAGCAGGGCAGGGCCACTGCCGAGAAGATCCACCTTGCGGGTCAATGCGTCACCCGCCCAGGACATGATCGCCGACACCCCCGCCGGGGAGGCCGCCTTGTATTGCGCCGCCGGGGCTGGCGATGTAATGGCGGGGTAGGGCCGCTTCAGCAGGGTATCTCGCAGATCGTCGATCGATCTTGCCCCCATGGCTCTGGCCAGCCTGGGGCCGGAGAGCCGCCACGCGCGAAAGGATCCCAGGAACCTGTCGGCTCTATCGCGGGCACTCCAGATAATGCGCCCCTGGTGATTACCGGCCATTATTATTTGTATCCGCTCCTCGTTTTGTTCATGTTCGCCACGCTGTTTTCGATGGTAGGCGCGCTCCCCCGCCTGGCCGGATTCATATAAATCCAGTTCCCCTGTCCCTCTTGGGAAGCGCTTTATTGTATACGCTTTGGCGCCTTTGCGGAAACGGTGAAGCAGGGCCTGGAATGGACACTGTTGAACGAAGGCGTGTCATTCCCTATAATCATCGGACGGCGTTGGCTAATCGTCAAAGGAGTAAAGTTTTCCCGATGAAAGAATTAACAGAATATTTTTCCGTACTGTATAAGTACAGGGAGTTGATATCCAGCCTGGTGGCGAAGGATCTCAAGTCCAGGTATCGTGGGTCGGTGATGGGGATGGCATGGACTTTTTTAAATCCACTGCTCACATTGTCGGTCTATGCCCTGGTGTTCTCCCGGTACCAGAGGATCGAGGTGCCGAACTACGCTGTTTTCATGTTTGCCGGGCTGCTGCCCTGGATCTGGTTTTCCAGTTCCCTGCTGGAGGGGGTGAACTCCATCACCGGCGCGGGGGCCTTGATTACCAAGTCGATGTTTCCCGCTGAAATTCTGCCTATGGTCAAGATCATATCAAACCTCTTCAACTACTTATTCAGTCTGCCGCTTCTGTTCGGCTTCATGCTCTGGTTTGGCGTGGAATTCACCTTGGCGGCAATATGGCTCCCCTTCCTGATGGCGGGCCAGCTTCTGTTCACAACTGGTCTTGTATACTTTGTGGCCTCTCTCAACGTAAGGTTCCGCGATGTACAGCATATGCTGGCCAACATCATGCTTCTCTGGTTTTTTCTCTGCCCCATCATATACCCCAAATCCGCCATCCCTCCCGAACTGAAGCTGTATACCTACAGCATGAATCCCATGGCGCATCTGGCCGTGGGTTACCAGGACATTTTCATATTTGGGAGAACTCCGGATCTTTTCGCCATATTGATGGTGATGCTGGCGGGGGGGCTTTGCATGATATTGGGCATACGCCAGTTCGAGCGTGGCCGGGAAACCTTCGCCGAGGAAATATAGGAGCGGGGGCCGACGGAGATGAACAGAATTCTACCCGGTCTGGTCCTGGGGGTGCTGATATACGCCTTTCCATCCTCCCAGGCGTGGGCGGATGACGGCCAACCTCTATCGTCGCCCATTCGTGCGCGAAATCATCACCCGATATTCGTCAACCTGCTCACTCCTCCACCGGAGGAAGCGGCTGTGGCTCGGGAGCTCACGTGGGAAGTCGCCGTGAACCACTCCAGCATTTTTGTCATGGGCGCCAACAAAGAGTGGTATATCCACATGGACAAGGAGCTGACCGAATACGACTTTTCCCTTCGAGCGGCGCTGCCGGGCCTGAGGATGGAAATGGGCGCCGAAATCCCCATCTTCATGTCGTCAGCCGGTTTTATGGATTCTTTTGTCAGGACATATCACTCAACCATTGGAGTGGAGGGGTATGATTATCAGGATCACTTCCCGGACGATTTCTATGTCGACAAGCTGTATAGAGGACAGGCGATCTTCTACCTGGGGCGCGATGGGAGGACTGAACT
>JAOUMU010000025.1 GCA_029881335.1 Nitrospinota bacterium
CATTGTAACATATGAATAGTTTGCGCATATGATACAGCGAGCGACGCTCGAAGGTGGAACAGGTTTCCCGCCATTCACTTTTATGATATTCAATGGTAGGATTCCTTTGTAAGGAGGAGGAATGAACCAGGAGCCTGAATTCAAGTTCGAGGACCGGGTCGACAGCGTCCAGGATGAGATGGAGCTTTGTCAGGTCACTGGCAGGCTCACCCCCCATGATGAAATCGTGGACCTCTTCGGCTACAGAGTTTGCGCGGAGGGGAAGCAGGAGATATTGAGGCGACTGAGAGCCGGGCTTACATTACCCGGCGAATTGGAAACACCAGGTATCGGCTCCAGGTTCCTGGCGTTGCTGGCTGATTCATTCATCATAGGCATGGTCAGCATTCTGGTATTCGTGGTCCTGGGTTACAACATGTTCGACAGTGAATTGGGCAAGGCGCTCTACGGAGACCATCCAGATCCGGCGTTGGGCGTATTCAGGATCCAGGGGGCCATCACATTGGGGCTCCAATTCGTTACAATTCTCTATTTTGCCATTTTCCACGCCAGAGGAGGCCAGACTCCTGGAAAGATGATGGCCAGGATCAAGGTTGTGGGCTTTGACGGCGCCCTGATCTCATTGAAGCTGGCCTCGCTGCGCGCCCTGTATTACGCCGGGCCTTCTGCGCTCACCACATTACCCTTAATCATACTAACGGACGTTAATACAATATCGATGGCATACGGGACCATGTCTTTTCTGGCGGGAATGTGGGTGATGGTGGACATCATCCTGGCCCTGATGGACAGGGCTGAGCAAAAATCACTGCACGACCGTCTGGCTTCCACAAGAGTGATCGTCAAGGGATAGGGCATGATAGGCGCGCTTGAAACGGTGAAAATATCCGGATTCGATTGTCCCTCCTGTTCCGAGAGGCTGTTTACAGATAGTTCCGGCCCCACCGAATGTCCCAGTTGCGGCTGGCAAGGCCAGATACATATTCTGAACGCCTTGCGCGAAAAAACGGAAATAGCAGGCTCCGCCACCCCGGACATGGCGGTATGCGCGGTCCATCCCACAAAGCAGGCCATCGCGGTATGCGCCGGTACCGGCGACTATATATGCTCGCTTTGCGCCGTGGAGGTGGATGGCAACATATTCGGCGCAGATTATTTGAGCAAAGCCGGCAGGAAAACAGTGGCAAAAAGCTTTGCTCGTCACCTGGACAGGCCAGACGGAGCAATTGGTTTCTGGATCCTTCTTACAATATTTATCGTCTTTCTGGGGCCCTTGTTCATTCCCCTGGCCATACACAGCTACACCAAGGCATGGAAGCTGCGCAAAAACGACGCGATTTTCAAGAGGGTGTGCTCCAGAGTGGATATCACAGTCTGGGGCCTCATACTTTTCTCCCTCACCGCCCTATACACTTTGGGCCTGGTGGCCATATTTATGCAGTAGCAATATTCAATAGGAGCACATGATGCCGGCGGATTTGCGAATACACGGCTTTGTCAACAGAAAAAGCTTCCTGGTGATGGAAGACTCCCTGGTTATGTTGGAGCATAGCCAGTTCAGCGACAGGATCCACAAGATCCTGTACGAGAGTATAGAATCGATCATCGTATGGAAAAAGACTCCTTGGCTCAAGATGACCTTGACCGCCCTTATCCTGGGAGGATTCGCATATATTCCGTTTTTGGGGACCGGATCACCGGCGAATAGCGACACCCGCAATTATCTTCTGATCGTTCTTGGAGTTTTCGTAGCCTTGGAGGTCATTTTACTGACGCGAAAAAATGTGTTCATCAGAATCATCCACGCCGGTCAGCCCCTGGACCTGGCGTTTGGCGCCTTCCCGTGGACGGTAAGGAAGTTCGTCGACAATATACGAGCCCACGCTGAAGCAAGGCAGATAAAGCTCCGTGAAGAGAGGAACGCGGCCAAAGATCGGCCCGATAATGAAAGCGGGCCGGATCTGGCGCATCCCCTCGCAGAAAACAGCGCAGACTCGCATACCCCAGGTTCACCTAGCGTCATTTGACATAGAAATCCACCGGCCCCATGGCCAGTTCCGTCCGTCGCCCACTTCCCAGCACCGTGGCTTCCAGGCTATGCCCACCGCGCCGCAGGGGCCACACCAGCCTGCCATCGGCCGTTACTCCCAGCGCATGTCCATCCAGCTTCCATTCCACTCTCTCCCCACTCTTCAATCCCTCCACGCGAAACTCCACGGCCTGATCTTCTTCAGGCGTCCGGGGGTCCATGGCCAGCAATAGCCCCTCCACCGGGTGCGTCAGCCTGGCTCTCCGGGCAGGAACAGAGGTAGAATCCAATGCCGCTTTAAAGGTCCCAGGGGCGAACAGTTCGTCACGGCCCAGGCATCCAGCGTACTCCCGGCGGATCTGAACGCCCTCCTGGCATATCCGCTCCCTCGCCAGCCTGGGGCTGAGATACATAGGCGTCGCCCTTTGCTTTCTGTTCATCCGGGCGAAGATGCTTTGCAGCAGCATGGCAGGTCCGGACGCCCCGGTTAGCCCCGCCGAAGGCTCCCGCGACAAGGAACCAATCCACACACCCACCAGCCAACGGCTGTCATAACCGAAAGCCCATGCGTCGTGATAGCCGGTGGAAGTACCTGTTTTCACCGCGATCCCCTGGGCCAGCGACATGGCTCCGGAGGATCCAAACTCCAGTCGCCGGGCCGTCCGGTCGGAGAGAATGTCGCCGATTATAGAGGCGGTCTCCTCGGAGAATATCCGCCGGGCCGCCATTGCTCCATTCGGCTCCATCAGCGCCGTGAGGGGGAGCGCCACTCCACGGTTCGCCAGCGCCGTATAAGCCTGGGTCACCTGGTACAACGGAGCCTCGCCAACACCCAGGGCCAGAGCGTCGCCGTAGAATCCGGGAGCCTGGTCCAGGCTATCGATCCCCAGGGAGCGTAAAAGCTCCAGGTACCGCTGGCCACCCACCTGGCGCAACGTCAGAACCGCAGGGATGTTCAGAGAATTGGCCAGGGCGTCGCGCAGGGTCACAGGTCCGTAAAAAGTCCTGCTATAATTCCGGAAGGAGTGCAGCCCGGCGCCCACTTTTGTGTCCAGCGGGGCGTCATCCAGAATAGTGGCGGCGGTCCATCCGCTCTCCAACGCCATCGCGTAAAGTAAAGGCTTCAGCGAGGAACCAGGCTGGCGCGGCGTAAGGACAGCGTCCAGATAGGACCCGGGATGATCGTTCTCCCTGTCACCATGCGATACCCACGCCAGGATCTCGCCGGTTGATTGATCCACCACCAGCGCGGCGGCATTCACCGCCCGGGCGCCGGAAAGAGCCTTCATCCGCTCATCGAGCAGAGCAACCACGTCCCTCTGCAGGTCCATGTCCAGCGTTGTCCTTATCTTGCCGCCTGGCAGGCGTAAATTCTCGATCAGATCCATGACATGCCGGGTGAAATGGTATGTGTCCACACCAGACTCCGGGCCTTCCAGCCGGATCGGCTCCCTTTCGATCCATCGCCTCTCCTCCAGAGAAACCAATCCCTCCCCCTCCATGAATCCGCCGAGAATTTTGATTTGGCGGTCGATACTCCCAGGATGTTTGTAGAGGTCATAACCGGTGGGCCTTCTGGGGAGGATGGCCAGCGCCAGCATCTCTTTCTTGCTCAGTGAGTCCAGTTCGCGGTTGAAGTAATATCGCGCCGCCTGGGCCACGCCCCGCCTGTTAGAGGCATAGGGAACCTGGTTCATGTAGAACTCCAGAATCTCCACCTTGGACACCGTTCTTTCCAGCTGGGCCGCCTCAAATCCCTCCACCCAGCGGGTCCATCCGCTCCGGGGGCGTTTGTGCAGCATCTTCACCACCTGCTCCGTGATGGTGCTCGCCCCGCGAACCGCCTTCATATTCCATATACATTGCCCCAGGGCGTGGAGACGAGCCAGCCAGTCCACTCCGTTGTGAGAGTAAAAGCGCTTGTCCTCGGACAAAATGAAGGCCCGACGCATGAACTCAGGAATCTGGTGCAGGGGAACCATTTCATCGAGGTTCCATTCACTCCTTTCTCCCGAGATCCTCTCGCCATTGCGATCCAGCAGAACAGGCCCCCGGGCGCTCTCCGGCGCCAGGGCAAGAGATTGGGGCAGGGGGCGCATGGACCTGGCCGTCACTACGGCCAGAGCCATGACGCCAAGCCCCGCCAATACTATCACCGATATCACCAGTTTCTTATTCATCAATATCAAGCTCCCTGGAAAGACCCAGGCCGAACACATCAGGGTCGTACATCTCTTCCGCGCGCGGCGGCATGGCGGCGAACTTCCCTGTGGCTATCGCCTGAGCCATATACGAAAGGTGGTAGTTGCCAGGGGGCAGGTATTCGGAATAAAACCGCGCCGAGTCATGACGCAGTTCCCTGTGGTAAAAACTCCACATGGAGGCGTTGTAGAAGCTCCAGTCGGTGAACTGGAAGTACCAGGAGCCACCCGACACCTGGTATTGCGCTTCCGCCGCATCCACCGCCGAGGAGGTGGCCAGGTCTCTGTTCACCGGCTCCAGACCGCCGGGGACCGGGTCATCCACCACCACGAAATTGCGCGCCGCAGGAAGGGAGAGGAAAATGTCCACCCGCACCAGGTCTCCCCGGTGTATGGTTTCCTCAGGGTTCAGCAGGGTCCATCTGCCATCCTTCTTAATGCTATACTCCTTGCGGATGTCTATCCCTGCGTTCTGGCGTTCGGCCAATTCCTTTCCAGGAACGTACTGGACTCTTGCGGAATAGTAGTACCGCCCCTGACCGGTCTTGTCGATTTTCAAGGCGAGCTTCCTGCCTGCGTATCTTTTTTTCATGGGGGTGGAAAGCTCCACGGATTTGTCCCGCACATCCGTGAACTCCGTCTTGCCCAGCGGCTGGTTGCCTAGGCTGGCCGACAGCGTCATGTCCGGCCGGACGCTTTCATAAGCGCGGCTGTATTCCACCAGCGCGTTCATGCAGAACATGTTTTCCTGGGTGTTCTCAAAGTGGTTCCGCTTGCCCCGGCTCTGGGTGATGAAGCGGACCATCTTGAATGGAACATCGCCCAAGGCCGATTTCCCCTCGGCGGTCGCAGCATATGAGGAGAAGGCGGAGAGCGCGGCGCAGTTGGAGCGCAACGGGGATTCCATGATCCGGGCGTACCCATCGGTATAGCTTTCCGACAGGATGAATTTGCCGCCGGACTGGTTGGCGTGGCCCAGCATAACCTCCGCTGTTGACCTGGCCAGCCCCGCGGTCTCCGGGAATTTGAGGGCTGCCATCATGAAATGGGCCTTGCCGAAAAGGCTCATTCGCTCCACATGACTTGCGTAACGCCGCACATCCTCCGGTCCGGCCATATCTCGGCTCACCAGCGCCGCCAGCGCCACCGCCCGCACCGTTGAGGCCATGCCATCGGAATACCAGTCTGGATAGACACTTCGCCGAAGCATGTTTTGCAGGTACCCCGCCAGCTTTTCCTCCACCGCCGATGGCACTTCATGGCCATCGCGGCGCATCCAGTTGAAAGCCGACATGGTGTAGGCGCTCAGGTATGGGCTCGCGTAGATGTCCCTGGCCACATAATAAGCCATCCCCCCATTGGGCGCCTGATAGTGCACGGCCAGGTCCAGCGTCTCCTGGGGCAGGGTTTCCGATCCTGCCCATGTCAGGGCGCCGGGCAGATAACTTTTGAGCTTATTGTAATGGGACGCCATCACACCTTTGCTCAGCTTCTGCTCCCAGCAAATGTAGGGATAGAAGCGCATATATTCGAACGCCCCCTCCACATTTCCTATGACGCTGGGGGAAAGGACCACCCCCACATAACCCCAGTCCGGATGTATATCCTCCGGCAGTTTTATCGACTCCTTTATCGTCCCATCCGTGGTGGAGCCGTAGTTGGCGGCGGTCAACGGGACTCGCCGCTTTTTGACAGGGGTCTTGTGGATCATGGTGTCCGTATCCATCTCATCACCGGCTGTGACATGGAACAGGATTTTACCCTCCGATTTTCCGGAAGTCTCTTCCACTCTCTTCGTGACCACATCCAGCCAGACGGTTTGCCTCTTGTATGGCGCCAGGTCGATTACCGAAGACACGGAGGAGCTGTCCGAGAAGAGAGCAGTCTTGATATCCCCTTTCGCGGTGATCCGCACATTGATGGCCCTATGTTTATCGCTCCTGTTCATTATGTTAAAGCCAGCCTTGAAGGTATCTCCCTCGGTCACCTGGTTGGGCATCACAGGTCGCGCCTCCGTTGGCCTATTCACCTTTAAGCTCCCCTGTCCCAGGCCCATTCTGTCTTCCGGCGTCACCGCCATTGCCAGCACGCGCCACCCAGTCAGGTTGTCCGGTACCTGGAAAGTGACATTGGCGTTTCCATTGGCGTCCAGCGGGACGGATGGATTCCAGTAGGCCACGAACTTGAACAAACTTCGGGTGGCCAGGTCTGCCCCCCCTCCCCCGCCGCCACCGGCGTTAGCGCCTTTCTTCTCGAACTTCTGACGCCCGATCAGCCGGGTCAACGTGCTAAAGTTAATCACATCCAGCGGTTCAAGCCTATAAAACCCGGAGTATGGATCATACTTGGCCGCCCCACCCTGCAGAAGATCCAGCACGGCTTCATCCAGCGCCACCACCGCGATCTCCACCGGCGGTTGTTTCCCCTTCGCAGGGTACCGCGGCTTTGAATTCAACGTTACAGTGACGGTGTCCCTTGGTCGGTATTCCTTTTTGTCAGTGGTAACGGTGGTGTCTATCATCTTGTATTCGTCCCGCACCGGCGTCGTGACGTATCCCATTCGGAAGGCAGGCTTCCCCAGGTCCAGCTTTCCCAGGCCGTTCGGCTTTTCCACCCTGGGGGAGACCACCGCCACGGAAAGATAGAATCCGGGAATATAGTCAGGCTTCACCAGGAACTCCACCAAGGCGGTGCTCTCATCGAATGTCTGTACCCATCGATCGATAACACCGAATCGCTCCACGGTAATCAACGCCAGGGCGCCTGGGAATGGGTTCTGGACCAGGTAGCGGGCGGTGTCGCCCACGGCGTACTCATTCTTTTCCGGAATAATCTGCAGGGAGTAGTCATCCGGAGTGTCCCAGGCTACATACCCCTTGCCGGTGACCCACCCATATAATTCCGTAGAGTGATCCCTCTCTTTTGTGTCCTTGATGGACGCGATGAACTTATACAGCCCCGGCTTGCTGGGAGTGAAGGGACAAGAGCCGGGTGTCTCCCCGGAGACGGAATCGCAAGAGCCCTCAACCATCCAGCTCACCACGTTCTGGGTCAGGTATGCGTTACCTGGGCCCTTCACGCGGCTGCTTTTTATTTCCCGTCTTTCAATGGCCAGATAGACATCCACTCCCGGCGCAGGCTCGCCCAGATCATCCACCACCAGATACTCCACAGCGGCTTGCTCTCCGGACTTGTATAGCCAACGGGTGTTTTTCAGCCCCACCAGCCTATCCCTGCCCCGATACTCTATACGCGCCATGGAAGTGATGTTCTTGCCCCGGTCGTCGGCCACAGCAGCCTCCACCGATATCCGGCCATGGATAATGTTTATCTTGTCCAGCGTGATCTCCTTCACCAACTCTCCCTTATCGCTCATGGGCGCCGTCTCCTGGAAGAATTGGGATTCCCCATGGCCGTACCCAGTGCGAAAGTGGAATCCGGTAGCCAGGGAATTTTTTGGATTGAAAGCCGTCTCCTGAAACTGCGCCGTGATCCTGGCGGAGGCGCCGGTGTATGGCCCGCCGGAGTGGAGTGTGGCCCTGGCGGTGACTTCCATTTCATCCCCAGCGCGGAACAGGTCTCCATTGACACTTGCTTCCACCTTGAATGGGGATGGAGTGAAATCAGAGACAAGCACACGCAGCGGAGTCCATTCCATTTTTATGAAATCCGCCTTCAGGGTGAAACTGTGCCATCCCACGGCGCCGCTTTTTGATGTGGTGAACTCGCCATCAAACGCACCGAACTCCGACAGGGTAATATCCTTCTGCTCGTGAACCTTTTTGCCCATGGGATCGAGCACAGTCAAATGATATGTTCCCCTGGGCGCCGGGGTGAAGGTGTTCAGGTCCTGGTTGCGGACGTAGACCTTATATTCGATCCTGTCGCCGGCGCGGTAGATACCTTGTGGAGTGGCGCCCCATGCGCGGATGTGACCATTCTTGCGGCTCAGGCTGGGCCATACCGATCCTGAAATACGGTATGATTCGATCTGGAAGTTATTGTCCAGGGGGACGAAGGCTAAGTTGGTCCCTTTTCGAACCTGGATGAAATGCCTTTGCGCGTTATCATGGTACCAATTGGGGCCCAATACAAGGAACGGATCGTACTCCGAGTACCCAGCCAGGATCGCCAATCCATTTTCATCCGTCGCCCCCTCCGCCAATGTTATATCTTCACCACTCAGCCTGGAGTATGAATCCAGATACAGGCTCACCCGAGCGCCGGGTACGGGCTCACCCGTTTCCATATCTGTTACCCACACTATCGTGTTGAAATGCCCCTTTTTCACCAGGACCTGGTATGGAGTTACCTGAGCCAGAAAGGTGTTGTTATATCCATGACGGTATGTGGAAGGTTTTGTATGGATTCTGCCGTATAGAATCCCGGACTGACCATCTAGCATCTGGCGGACATTGAGCGGAATGGCAAAGGAGACATCCTCGACTTTCGAAGGCTTAATCACGCTGTTGAGCCCGGATTCATTTCCCTTGGCAGTGAGTTTGGTATAACGGGTAATAACCTCTTCGAGATTGGTGACGTAGAGCGGCAGCTCGCTGTCCACTCCCTGCTCCAGCACCGCATGTTGGTGGACCAGTTTGAAGTCGGGCGGGCGATGGCCAACGTAAAAGGTCATGTCCACCGGTTCGTCCAGATCCCTGCCGAAAAGATCCTTCACTGTCCCCTTGATACTGTATTTGGCGCCCGCTTTCAGCGGGAAAGGGAGGCTCTGAAGGTATTTACTATTGATATTATGATTCATCGCTCCCATCTGACTGTAGCCAAACATCATCTCCCATACGTCCACATCCTTTCGGCCCCCGGCCAGGTCCGGAGTGAAAACCAGCCCCTGGACCACTTCATCCTTGGCCACCGGCGTGGAGAATTGCAGGGAAATACGCTGCATGGGATTGCATGGGCTTTCCTCGGGCCGCCCCGCGCGGGGGTGGATAAAGATCACAGTATTCTCCAGGTTACGGCACTCTATTCCAGCAAAGTAAAACGCAGGGAAAGTGTGGAACTGTCCAGCCACTCGATTCTCCACTCCTTTTTCGGCTCCGAAGGCTGATTCCAGCCCGGGCCGGACCTTAATATGAACGCTGGTATCCAGCGGCATGTCGTCTATAGAGCTGATTATCCAGGCCATCCGCGCCTCTTCTCCCTGGCCCTTTTCCGGATCAGATTTGTCGCCAGCGGCCTGGCCGCGTTGCGCGCCGAAATCTATGAAGAAAGGCTCTCCTGGCGGGCGGATATATCGCGGGAGCTGTCGGTCGTAAGTATCCTGTTGCACATCTATAGCAACAGGTTTGCCATCGACAGCCTCCATGTACATGGCCTCTTGAACGGACTGCTGGCTGACAGGCTGGTTGAACACAACCCGGATCAGTGGTTTGCCGGGAGATAGCCATTGGTTGATGTAAGCGTACCTCACCGATGGCCTGATGGTGGTGAACTTATGCTCGACGGTCTGGGAGATTGTGGATCCCCCTTCAGTCCTGATCCCTGGCCGGACCGTCACCTTGTATGTGGTGGCCAGAGACATTTTCTCCTTATCGCCCAGTTGGCAGGCCAGGGCGGATCGATCCACCCATCGCCAATGGCAGTCCAGCGCGGGCTGGATGTTTATTGGAATTTCGTTGTCCTTGCGCTCCATCCTTCCGAGTGGAACCACCGGCTGGCCGAACTGGATCACGATCTGGCGGACAGCTTCCACCGCGTCACCGGAGGGGGTGATCCGGGAGATGGTCAATTGCTCCGCAGCCGCCATGGCGCCGGTGGCGGCGAAAAGCAGTGTCATGCAGATGGCGCTTGTTCTCATTTTTCCAATCCTCAATACCATAAAAGGTAACCATGATCAGCAGACGATTGCCGCCGCTTTAATTTGGATTATACGCGCTGGGAGAAAGAATGGAAGAGGGGCCAAAGCGAATCCAACGCTTGTGCACGTCTAATTCATCGGTTCTCCATTTTTATCTGCTTTATGACATCTTCATTGATCCATGCGGTGTCGAACGCGGCGGCGCCCGAGCAGGGCTTTTCGGTCCCGGCCTGCTCCAGAATCGACTTCGGAGTGTAAATGTTTATATGTAACTTTATCCCTTTCACATGGGAGGAACCTCTTCGGATCGCCATCGCTTCTCCCTCAATGTTTTCGAACACGCTCTCGGAGATCAGCAGGGACACATCGTAATCCTTTGTCAGCCCTTCTATTCTGGCGGCGGTATTGACTGTATGGCCGATTGTGGATCAATCCCTCTTATCGGCGCATCCAATATTGCCGACGATGGCCTCCCCGCCGTTGAGGCCTATGCCTATTCTGATGGGGAAGGCCAGGGAATAATCCCTCCCTGTTCAGTTTGTCGGATATGGCCAGCATTTTCTCATCAGACCCCGGATGTCAGCCTTCCAGAGATACTGGCGGATCGCTATTTATAACCACCACCGCCGCTCCGGCTTTTGACAGCCTGTCGATGGCTGTGGCGAATCTGGCTGGCAAGAGACGCAATGGATTTTGAATTGCGCTGGTGGTGGTGTCATCAATCTCTACCAGCGCCGGGGAGGCGCGCTTACACCTCCCGAGCTCCGGGCGATTGACGAATCGTGCCCAACGTGGCTTATGTCGTAGAGGATTTCCGCCCGGCCAGCCAACAGCGTCAGGATGGCGCTGGCCGCCATAGCCTGGTACATGGCGCCACTTAGGCTTATTTCCATCCTTGCTCGCTTTAGCTTTTATTTCTCCGGATGCCGTGCGGCACTTATATATTTTTTTACAATATTTTCAATCTGCGGCGCCAAATGTCACGATAATACGCCGGATGTAACATTCAGGCGCCAAAGAGTAATTGGCCGGAAAACGCCGATCGAGGATTTCCTTTTCTTTTATAGTTGCATTTGGTATTATCAGCTCTCCAATCGGTGTTCTGGTAGGGAAGTTAGATATATGAACAGTACCTTGATAGCTGTGGTTAGTTACCTGGACAACGAGTTCCGCGAATCGGTAGGTTCCTTTCTGACAGAACAATTCCAGATCGAACCCGTCTATTTCGACTTCCTGACCACCGCCAGCTTTAAGCGCAAGAACCTGGATGTGTACCTGATCAACAGCGATGCCATGAGCAAGAATAGGGAATACTCCCATAATTTCCAATCCGTGACAATTCGCGCAATCAGCAGCCAACGAAAATCCATCATCATGCTCACCAAAAAACTCCTGGCCAGCGATTTTTTGCACAACCTGGAGCTTTCCGCAACGGACACCATAGACATCGGCGGCGGTATGGACTCACTGACAGTGCCCTTGTCCCGTCATCTTCTGGAAAGGCAATTGGCGCTTTTCGAAAAGGGAGAGGGAAAGGGCGATAGGAACGTGCTAAAATAACCGGATGTTCCGCTTTGGCAAACCTACAATCACCACTGGGTGGCTTCTACCCGTTCTCTTTCTCTTCTCATCATGCGGATACTCGCTGGTGGGTCGGGGGATGGCTCTGCCCCCGGATATCAGGACCATTACCATTCCTGTTTTTAAAAACTCCACTGGGGAGCCTGACATAGAGAATGTGGTTACAAGGTCGGTAAAAGACAGATTCATCCAGGACGGTCGACTTTCCGTGGTTGATTCGGCTGCGGATTCAGTCCTTTATGGGGTGGTGGCTGGATACGGTTTACGTCCCCTTTCATATGATGACCAGAACAATGTCACGACCTACTTGGCGGAGCTTAATGTATCCGTGATCCACAAAACGGCCTCAGGCCATCTCCTTTCCCGCAGAAGAGTGGACACAAAAGAGGTGTATAAGGTGGACGCCTCCCTGGCTGGATCTGAAAGCCAGAGAAATGAGGCCTTGAAAAAATCAGCCTCCACAGCGGCGGAGTCGATTCTGTCGCTGGTGGTGGAGGCGTTTTAGCGAATATTTGGGGAGCTTGGGACAATAAGGGCGCCAGAAGGGGAAACAACAGGGCTGAAAGCCTCTCAGAAAAGAGCTTTGGAACGCCTTTTCCGCAGGCGGTGCAGACCCCAGGCCGTCATCAGCTCCGAGCTCTGCTCATCACTATTGCAGATATCCACGGAAATCGGCAGACAGGTGGGCCTGCTGCTGGACCGCGCTGGCCGAGTGGAAAGAGTTATAGTAGGCTCTCCCTCGGAAATAGTGATCCCCGCCCTTGGCCGGGTGAGGACCGGAGGTGGACGACTGCGGGGGCTGCGCCTGGTGCACACCCATCTGCGGAGCGAGCCTCTTTCCATAGAGGACCTGACAGACCTGGCCCTCTTGCGCCTGGATTTGGTGGCGGCCGTCTGGGCCGGAGAAGGACCCAAGCCCCCAAAGCTGCATATGGCTCATATCAATCCAGAGGCTAATAGTGAAAAACCTTGGGTGGTGTTGCCGCTTGCCACGCTGGGACTGGATGATGTGGATTTCGCCGGGCTTGTTTCCTGGCTGGAAGCCCAGCTCACCAAGGAAGCCGGGGCCGGTACCCGGGATGAATCCAGAAAAGCGGTGCTGGTCCACCTGTCCCAACTGCCAAAACGTGAGGCCCAGGAGAGGCTGGAGGAACTGAGCGAACTTGCCAGGACGCAGATGATAGGCGCGGTGGAGACCACCATATACCGTGGCGCCCCTCACCCCCAGACGTTTTTGGGCTCCGGTAGGGTAAAGGAACTATTAATCCGGGCCATGGCCAAGGGCGCCGATATGCTCCTTTTCGATCAAGACCTTACACCAGCACAGTTAAAATGGATTACCAGGATTGCCGATATCCCTGTGATGGATCGCACCCAGTTGATCCTGAGTATATTCGCAAGGCGTGCCCACTCCAGCGATGGAAAGCTGCGGGTGGAACTGGCCAGGCTGCGCTACGAGCTACCCCGGGTGGGCGCCAGGGAGGCGGCGCTGAGCAGGATACGAGGTGGTATCGGAATGAGGGGACCTGGCGAGACCACTGCGGAGACATCACGCCGTATGATAAAAAACAGGATCAGCTCCATCGAAAAAAAGCTGATCACCATCGGTCGGGGCCGCCAGGAGCGCAGGAAAAAAAGAAAACGAGCCGGGTTGTTTCAGGTGGCGATCATAGGCTATACCAACGCAGGCAAATCCACCCTGCTCAACGCCATGACCAAAAGCCACGTGCTGGTGGAGGACAAGCTCTTTGCCACCCTGGACCCGGCCACCAGGATAATCCGATATCCGGAAAAAATGGAAATAGCCATTTCAGATACTGTCGGGTTCATCCGCGATCTCCCGGAAGATTTATTGGACGCCTTCCGCTCAACCCTGGAGGAACTGGGGGACGCGGACCTGTTGCTGCATATAGTGGATGTGTATGCGCCAGAGTTCGGCACATTCATAGAGACGGTGGAAAAGATTTTGTCCGGGCTGAACCTGGGCCATATCCCCAGAAAGCTGGTGCTCAACAAAGTGGACATGGTGGATCCGGATAATGTGGCCAACGAATGCGCTCGATACGATGCCCTGGGCATAAGCGCCAAGGATGGTGATGGCGTGGCTGAACTGGCCGAATATATCCGCGACGTGGCTATCAGAATGCGGAAGGAGAAACCTGCGGCGCCGGTGTCGGAGGCATCCGGGTTTGATTACAGACGCAGGGAAGAGGAATAAAAAAGCGGATGAAACCGGGATTATGAGATCAGCTCATGGCGAGCTTTTCCCGGCAGTGTCCCATGAACCTGCACTCCACCCGTCGGCAGAACTCAGCCTCCCGCTTGACCCACATCTCCATCGGTGTCCCTTCCAATCGCCAAAGCTCTCCCGCCACCTCCAGCGTTTTTGCGCCTATAAGAGACAGATCCTCTTTTGACACACGCTCCATAGATGCCTGGTTTTTCTTCTCCTTCAAGTACACCACGGCCACATCCATCAGTTCCGCTCCCCGTGCTTCCATCAGGATCATCGCGTACAACCTGACCTGGAAGAGGTACCGCCCTTCATCCACTGGTCGGCGGGAATACTTGTAATCCACCAGATTCCATTTCTCGCCGTCATACCACACGATATCCGGCGCCCCGTGCACCACCAGGTCCATATCCTCCCCCTCTATTTTCATGGCCAGCGGAGCCTCCCTCACGGTTGCATTCGGGTCCACGGATTGCAGCGCCGCAAGAGGCTGGACGGCGAAAGCTCCCAAGATGTCCCGCACTGCGGCTTCCACTGTCTTTTCCTTCTCTCCCGACAGCGCCATCCGGACCCACCTCGCAATTCCATCAGGAGCGGCGCCCTTGCCCAGAGGCGCTGTCTCCAGGGCCTGATGCACACGTGAGCCAAAAGCCATCACGCCGCTATCCCTCGGCTCACCCGCCACCCCGGAGGAGACCTCCCTGGTATCCCCGATGCTTTGGTGATAATACATTCTGTGGCAACGGGCGAAATCCGCCAGCGCCGTCACCGAGACTCGCAGGCATGCCCTTTGCCGCGCCCGCGCAAGCTGCGCCTCCTTTGCCGAAAGAGGCGAAAAGCCGGAGGGCTCAATGGATTCCAGGATGACGCTGGCAAGCCGGGGCTCTATCATCATTTTTTCACTCACCTCCTCCTCGCCTGTCGGCGTGGGGGGAGTTTCCGTCTCCAGGTTCTCCTCGGCGCAGATGGCGTTGACCCACTTGATCCAATCACCCCGTCCCTCGGCAGGGCCGCACAGCACCAGCCTGTCCCTGGCGCGTGTCACCGCCACGTACAAAAGGCGCTTCAGCTCTTCGGTCCTCTCCTCCTGTTCGGCCTTCCGGGCGGCGGCGTACACAGGGCCGGACCACCACACTCCGGAAGCCAGGTCGTGAACCTTTAGCCCCAACCCCGCTCTGGGAGAGAAGACCATGGCGCCCCCGGAAGCGGGCTGGGAGAAACCCAGGTCGCCTAAAAATACAATGGGGAACTCCAATCCTTTGCTCTGGTGGACCGTCATCATTTTCACCACTTCCTCATCGCCCGCGGCAATATCCGCTTTCGCTTCTTGTGGACTGGAGGCGATCATAGTGTCCAGCCGGGATGTGAAGTTAACAAATCCCCTGGCCCAATCCTCCTCAAAGGTGCGGGCAAGCTCAATAAGCTTGAAAATATTCGCCAGTATTCTCTCCCCGTTATGTCGGCTCATCATCACTGCGCCGAACCCGGTCTGATCAAGAATCATTTCCAGCAGTTCAGACACCCCCACCCTGTCCCACACCTCCCGCCATTGGGTGGAGATGCGTATAAACTCCCCCAACCGAATTCTCTCCTCGCCAGTGATACGGTCCGGTATCTCATCCGGCTCCATGGGCAGAGGCTCCGGCGCCAGGTTCCCCTCATCATCGTGAAACAGCCTCAGGATCGTTTCATCCTTCAGCCCCACCAGCGGGGAGCGGAGCACGGAAACCAGCGCCAGCCTATCCTCCGAGTGGCCTATGTAAAAAAGCATGTTAGCCAGGTCCTTTATCTCCTGACAGTCGTAAAATCCCCTCCCCTTAACCACCTGAAAAGGTACCCCGGCGCGGCGCATGGCCGCCTCGTGAATTTCATGATTGGAAAATGAGCGCAGTAAAAGCGCCATGTCCGAATATCTCGCCGGACGAGGTTTGCCATCAGCGCCGCCCACCATCACCCTTTCGGTCACCAGCCTTTTCATCTCCGCGGCCGCCGCATCGGCCTCCAGCAACCGCGCATGACCGATCCCCTCCCCCACCACGGATATGCGGCACACGGCGGAGTCGATCCCATCCCCATCCCGGACAGCCACCAGAGCGTCATTCTTCGGGTGGAACCGCCCACGCTCTTCCCCGGCCCCGCCCGCCATCAGCCGCGCAAAGAAGGAATTAAAGAACTCGGTGAGCACTGGAGTGGCGCGGCGGCTTTGCACAAGGAAAAACTCCATGCCGCCGTAATTCTTCACCTCCTCCGACTGCTCCATGAAGACTCCGGGATCCGCACCGCGGAATCCATAGATCGACTGCTTCATATCCCCCACCAGAAACAGCCGCCCCTCCCCCGGTGGCGCCAGCAGGTTGATTATCCGGGCCTGCAGCTTGTCGGTATCCTGGAACTCATCCACCAGCACCCTCTTCAGGCGGTGGCGGTACTCATCCAGAGTGGATTTTGAATTGACCAGAAGATCCCTGGCCTTCTCCTGCAGGTCATTGTAATCAAGGCTGGAGCGGCTCTCCTTCTCCCGTGCGTAGGCGGCCATTACCTCCTCCAACAACCCGGCGAAGACTTTCATATCCTCCGCCACGGCGGCTTCCAATATTCCGCCGTATATCCCCGTGGCCAGCCGAGCCGCCTCCAGACTTTCGGCGTAATCGTTTTTCCCATTCTGATATGTGGTCCTGGCCAGCACCACCTTTTCCAGATCGCCGGCCAGATCCAGCACCCGGCCCGCCACCGCCGTCTTGATATCTTCCCCACCGCCATTTGCAGCGCCTGCGGCGCCGAACGGTTCTTCCATCTCCAGCAGAGCTTTGCCGAACTTGTGCTCCTTGCCCCTTTCGGACATGCCAAGAAACGATCGGCACAGCGCCCGGAGCCTTGCCTGAGAGGCCACAAGGTCCAGGTTTTTCAGCCAGGCCAGCCCTTCCAGATGGAGTTCCACCAGCCTGGCCGGAGTCATGTTGGCCGCCCGCAGCAGTGGGATTATCCACATAATCCTGTCCGCCAGCCCATGGCTCCTGCCCCTGCCCCGAAAGCCGTGATCCCTGGTCAGCCGGACAACTCCCGGATCCCCCTTGCGAAGCCTGGTCAGTATGGTCTCCACCGTCACGCCCTCCAGGGCGTCCCGAGCGTCAGCTTCGTCCATCACGGAAAAGCCGGGATCCACTCCCGCGGCCAATGGATTTTCCCACAACAGCCTGGCGCAAAAGGCGTGGATGGTGGAGATATAGGCGCTCTTGATCATCTGGCGCTGGCGTATAAGGTGGTTTAGCAGCTTGCGGTCCTGGTTCCATTCCTCCTGCTCCAGGTCCAGGTTTGCCGAAGAGCCGGATGGCCGAGTGTCCCTGCGGAGTTGTTCTATCCTTTCTGTGAGCTTTTGGCGCACCCGGAGGCTCATCTCCGCCGCGGCTTTTTCCGTGAAGGTAATGGCGGCAATACTGTCGACTCCCAGGTAGCCTTCCTCCCGGGGCGCCACCATCTCCGCCATGTACTTTTCCACCAGGGCTGTTGTTTTCCCCGCGCCGGCGCCGGCGCGGACGGCTATATCGGTCCTGCAAGCCTTGATCTGCTCAAGGATATCGTCCATCAATCCTCCTCCCCCATACCCCTGGGCGCGGCTATGTAGCGGCATAGCCCCGGGAACTTGCAATACTCGCAATCGAGGGGATCCACCTGGAACATTCCATCCTCCAGCCGCGTCATCATCCGGGTTGCCAGGTTCTCGAAAGTACCCTGGGTGGACTCGGCCCCAGGCCCAGCGCCCAGAAACTGGTGATCCACGAACTCGAGCCGGTTCCGCCCGCCACCATGACCGGCGGTGAGGTATGCTTTGTTCGGCTCCGTGGCCCCCAACAGACGATAGCTGGCCGCGATGTTTTCCACCTTTTCCATCAGGCCGCTTTCCACCACCCATTTCTCCCCCAGCAAAGCGTATATCGGCGCCTGAAACGATCGCTTCCCCATGTTCTCCCGCTTTAACATCTCCTTGTATCTGGTGTCGTTGGCGCCAAGCTTGTAATCGACTATCCGGATGGCAGAGTTCTTAATGTCCACATCCAGCCGGTCTATCCTGCCGGTGAAGTAACGCAATCCGCCACATTCGGCGATAAGCATATAGGGTTCGTGAGCTGTTGGCTCATGCCAGTTAAAGTCGAATGCCAGCTCCACCGCTGTGGGGACAAAGCCGCTTTTCTCCTGATCCCACGCCTCCGCCTGCAGCCATCGATCCAGCATGGCCATGATCCGCTCCCGCTCCGGGGCCCACACAGCCTCCTCCGGCAACATACCATCCTTTCGCAGGGCGGTGAAGGTCCTGTCCGCCTCCAGGTGGAGCGCTTTGCGCTCGGCGGGAGTATTCATGACCGGCAGTCGCTTTTGCATGATGATCTTGCGATAGAAATCCTCCAGTATCTGGTGGACCATGGAACCCGCGTCGCTGGCTTCCAGTTGCAGGTCTGGAGCCCTTTCCGGCTCCAGCGCCAGTATCCGCCCGGCAAAGTAGCGGAATGGGCATTGACCATATGTCTCCAGGGCCGTGGGGCTGTATCGCCCTTCCCTATTTATCACCACTTTCTTTTGGACCAGTTCGGCCGCCTGGGTCATCTCTCCGGAATAGGCGCCACCCAGACGGGCCTTTTGCTCCGGGTCAATGGCGGCAAAGTAGGCGTCCCTGCCCCGTTCCATGGAGGAGAGGGAAACCAGGCGCCGGAACGCAGCCCATCCTTTGGCATCCGGTGCTATCGCCGCCACGCGATCATGAAGATCCTCCTGCAGCGCTTTTTGGTCGAAGAGGTCGCGTAGCAGCTTCATTCGCCCTTCCTGCGGATCCGCCAGCTGGGCGGCTGGGCGGGCGATAGCCAGCGAGGGGGCCATGCGGATCGCTTTCTCCCGTTCCATCAGGTCCACCGAGGGGTGTAGAGTATCCAGCATGTCATCTATAAACAGGGAACGCATGAGCGAAGCGCCGCCCAGCTCCTGGAGGCTGTAGCTAAGATACAGCCTCTCCCCGGCGGCCCTGACAGCCTGGAAAAACAGAAGCGACTCCTCCATCCACTTGTCCGAGGGTGAGTCGAAAACCCTTCTTCCCTTCCTCAATTCCCGCTTGCCTTCGATTACCGTCTCGAAATGCCTTTTGTTGAACGTCTCTTTTTCCATATCGGTGAGGATGGCGCCCGTCCTTCCACGTTGCGGGAACTCTCCCTCATGCAGACCGCAGATGAACACCACTTTGGCTCCCACACCCACCGCGTCGAATACGTTCAGGATTTGAGCCCGGTTCATATCCGCCGAGCCAGGCTCCGGAAGAGAACATGAATCCAAAGTCTTGATCAGAATATCGCGCATCCTCCCATAGCCCACGCCTCCTCCCGCCTTGCCGATCATGTCCGCCTCCATGGCTGCATCCTGGACCACCTCCAGGAACATGGAATGAGAGTGGAAATCCCTAAAGAGCATGGCCTGATCCATGGGGCTGCCTGGCCGCTCCACCTCGTCCCTCTTCGCCGGGACGGTCAGCCCAAGCCACTGAAGAAGAGATATGTATACGCTGGTAAACTCCGTCGGCCCTCCAGCGCTCTTCAGCCTCTCCAGTCTTGCCAGCAAATCCACTGTCACTGTGGCTATCTTCTTTGCAGGTTTTCGCGCCGGGGCCTCCATCCTGTCCACAGCGGCCAACAAACGGGTTTTCCATTCAGCAGGTGGCCCATTGATCAGCCCCGCGTTAATGAACAGCCTTCTGGCGCCTCCGGACTCCAGTTCCCTAAACCTTTGGAAGTAGGAAGAATTTACAACGCGCAGGACATCCTCGCGGGCGTATGCCGAATCGATGGCCACGAATGGGGCTAGCGCCGCCCTGGTGAGCGGCGCCCGAGTGAGGGGTACTCCCTTTACCATGGAAAAGGGGATGGAATATCGGCGGAAGACATCCTCCACGATGGCGGCGTATGGGCGCAGGTCTCGCATGACTATAATGAAGTCCCGCCACAAATAATCCTTCTCCTCCACAAGGCGCAGGAGAGTATGCCCCACCTCCTCGATCTCCCGATACCTGCTTGCGCAGGCGAATATCTCCACCGGCTGTGATTTGGAGGCGGCCGGATGGCTGGCCGGATCCATTTCGAATATGGAGTTTCTCACATCGGCCAGCGGCCCGGCCGGGTCTGTCGTGAACGCGATCTCCAGCTTTCCCGCATTGTCTCCCAGTTCCTCGAACTTGGCCAGGTTGTCCGACAGGAATCCGAATGCCCCCCTCCGCGAATCGGGCGCCGGGGCCACTATGCGGACTGGTGTGCGCCTGGCGATATTTTTGAAAAGCTCAAAACGGTATGGAGTGAATTGATATATCCCCTCCAGGTTCACGGATTCGAGATTGTCCAGAAGAGGCGTCTGGGCGCCCTGAAGCAACGCATCCACCATTCGGCTTCGGGTCATGGCCGGGTCTTCCACTCCATGATGGTCCAGTTCCTCTTTGTATGCCATGTAGAGTCGTAGGATCTCGCTCTCTTTCGATGGGGCGTATTCCGTGATTCGGGCCAGGTCATCAGGGGAGACCAGCCCGGCGCCCAACTGACTGAACAACTCCAGCATGGCATCCAGGAACCCAGGAAACCTTATGGCGCCTGTCAGCGCCCCGGTGGGGCCAGGAGTATCAGTGGAGCGTTTCTTTCCGTATATCGAATCGATAGCTTTGGAGAGGAGTATCGAGCGTATAAACCACCCTGCCGGTTTGGGCTGGCCCACCAGCTGGGCATATAGCTTTCGCTCGAACGCCTGGATGGTCATCATGCCGGGGAGAAGCCTGGCTTTTCCCCCTTCTTCGTCCACCATCCGGTCGATGGCCTGGGCCAGCAATTGGGCGGTGGGATAGAGTGTCAGGGGAATCTTTGCTTTCATCCTTATGATTGTAGCAAAAAAGGCGAATCGCCTTCTCGGTATAGGGGAAGGGTATGGGGGACCGGGAAGGCGATTCATTTTGGCCAAGGTTAGCCTTGTCCAATTATCGCCATTATAATCGATTTAAGATTGAATGCAATCTAAATTGATGGGCCCCCAACCCGCCGCCATAATTACCCGCGCTGATCCTCTTGACCCCCCCCACATGACAGGCGGCCACAATACCGGTTTCCATAGCGCACCTAATTGATTGTTCTGTAGTTCCGTCTATGACAATCTCCAGAACGCAATTCTCCCCAGGCGCCAGCAGGCTGGGCGCCTGACGGCGGATGGTGGGACAATATTCGGTGTTTGTGGCAGCTTTCAAGAATTTATATCTCGATCCCAGCTTGGAACCGGAGCGGACCACCCCCCCTGGAAAGGGTAGAATCACCCCTCCCACCGGATCAATCGCCTTGACCGCTTCCCTGGCTGCGGAGAGCGCTGATTCGGTCGATTCGGCCAGGATCAGAAAGTTTCCGCCGCCGATCCCGTCCAGACGGCCAAAGCTCTCCTCAATGACGAACTCGCCTTCCATCACGGGGATTCGCCAATATCTTTTCTCGTCGATCACTTTCGACATCTGGAGTCCATCGCCGAAATAGCGCAGCTTGCCGCCGATGTCCATGATCTTGTCCGATTCGGCGCCATTGTATACGGCGGTGGTGGGGCATGTCATAATGGCCTGGCCGATTCGATTCATCAGGTGCTCTTCCAGCCCCTTTTTCCCCATGGTGAAAAAGAGCAGTTTTGCGCCGGGCCGCCCATCCGGAGTTTTATCAGTGTATTCCTCCAGCCCCGCCTCCACACCGCAACCTATGATGGAGGTGGCGAATCCCGTGGCGGCGCAGATGGCCTGGTCCAGCCAGTACCTGTCTGTGGCGGTAACGATGATCCGGGAGTAGACCATGGGGAAAGCTTCGGCGAAGGTGTCCTCTATCTTCACACCGTTAATCAACAGAGACTCGCTCATAACTTCCATGGCGCCATAATGTAAATGAGCCAACCACCAATCATGTCAACCGCCGCAGGTTATCCAAAAGGTCCAGAGGCTCCACCCGTTGGGTATAGTCGGCGTTCAGATAGTCGAACACAATCGCGCCGGCTTGATCTATCACATACGCCGCCGGAATGGGAAGCTTGTATGACAGGTTGCCGTTGTACTCATCGATATATATCCCGATCTCCTCGTGCACTTTTCGCATCACCTCATCCACAGTGATGGTCAAACCGTAAAGATCTGAAATCTTTGAGTCAAGGTCCCTGAGCACAGGGTATGTGAGCCCCAGCTTTCCGCTGGTGGACAAGGTGTGGGCCTTGTTTTGCGGCGACACGGAGAGCAGCTGCGCACCCATCCTTCTGAAATGTGGATATACTTCCTGCAGCGCCACAAGTTCCTCGACACAAAAAGGGCACCATTCACCCCTGTAATAACAAAGAATGACCGGGCCCTTTTCCAATTCCGCGTAAAGGTTTACATCGTTATCATATATATCCTTGAGCGTAAAATCGGGAGCCTTATCCCCCTTTTTGATGGCCTTGGTCAAAAGATCGGAGTCCTTCATGCTTGTGATGAACTCCAGAATTTTTTGCTTCACGCCAGGGGGCATCTCTAGAAGAACAATTTGCTTAAGCCGATCTAGCCTCGGCCCCAGCCTTTCTGGTGATGATGTTTTCATTTGGGCTATCTATCTCCAAGTCTAATTTAACCCATTACATCCAAAAGGGCAAAACCAGACTATGGGCAATGCCGACTTCATTAAAATCTATAGCTGTCTATACATTTTTGCGATCTTCACTCCAGCCTCGGTGGCGATCCTGCCATCCTCCGGGGTGATCTGTGGTTGTTTGCCTTTTAAAATGCTGTCCACGAAATGCTCCACCTCCTGGTAGTGGCCCCACACTCTGGGCCCGGAGACATCCACCTTGTACACCGTCTCCTTTGGGTCGTCGGCCATCACCTTTATGGTGTGGGTGTCGATAGCGTTGATCATGTTGGTGTTCTCCCCTACCAGCTCCATGGTCACAATGGTCTGGTCCTGGCTAACGCCGCCTGAGTATTGGGCGGAGACGATGGTCCCGTTGGAGAATTCGGCAATAGCGTACCCCATATAGCCATGGGTGCCGCCATACTTTGCCAGCTTGTGGTTCTCCGCCACGGAATGGAGCTGGACGATCTCCGCGCCCAGCAGCCATCGAAAAAGGTCGATGCTCCACACGGAGAGGGTGAAAAGGGGTCCGCCAGATTTTTTCTTGTCCCAGGCCCACGAATTCGGAGGCCATTGGGCTGCCAGCAGATTGGCGGAGATATATTCGCGATAGTGAATGGCCACCGGCCCTTTGCCCAGGATTTTATCCTTGTAGATCATATCTTTTATCCGCTGGTAGATGGGGGCGAAACGGAAGTTTAGCGAAGGCATGAGGGTGACCTTGGCCTTCTTGGCGGCGGCGATGATCTTGTTGGTCTGGGGCATGTCCACTCCCAGGGGCATCTCCAGCAGAACGTGCTTTCCAGCCTTGATAAAATCCATGGCCACGGCATAATGAAACGGCGTGGGGACGGCGATGATGGCGGCGTCGATGGCCGGATCCTTGAGCGCCTCCTTGACGCCAAGGTACTTTTTGCACCCGTACTTTTCGGAGTACTTTGTGGCCAGCGTATCGTTCATGTCACACACGGCCACCAGTTCGGCGTTCTTGATTTTGTTTACCGAGGGAACATGGGCCTGACCACCCACAAATCCGAGCCCCACAACCACCATGCCAAGCTTTTTCATATCGTCACCTCCTTTTTATTGGGTGGCCCGCGAACTGCCCTTGCGGGGAAGGTTCGAGCTGGCACACCTTATTTCCACAAGCTAATCCTGGGCCTCTTACGCCTTCTCCTTTTCCTTGGCGATCTTTTTCCAGTCCGGTATCTCGTCGAGCACGTGTTGAACTGTTGGGAACTGGTCCTCCATGTGCGGAAACTGCATGGCCTTCATAAAGACACGCTCGAATTCCTTGTACACGGTCAGCTCCAGGTAGCGCACTTTCCTGGCCATCACATCGGCTTCGGCCCGCTTCTGCTTGTTTACCAGGCACAGTCTGGCGCCATCTCCGGCGGCGTTGCCCACGGATAGGATCTTGTCCAGCGGAACATCCGGGAACATTCCCATCAGCAGGCAGGAGAACTGGTTCAGGTGGGAGCCAAAGGCGCCGGCCAGCACCACCTTGTCCACCTTCTCCACACCATGCTCGTGCATCATGATCACAGCGCCGGCGTATATGGAGCCGACGGCCAGCTGGATGGCCCGCACATCCCCCTGGGTCACCACGATATCCTTGCCGATGGAGGTCTCCTTCTTGTAGGCCAGCACGTATTCCGGCATGCCGTTTTGCGGATCCTTGCGGATTCTTTCCGACGGGGCATGCTTGGAGAAGCGGCCTCCCTTGTCTATAATCCCGGCGCGGAACATCTCCGACACTACATCTATGATGCCGGAGCCGCATATCCCCTTGGCCTCGATTTCCGCGGCGTCTATGTTCCAAAGCTCTTTGCCGATCACCTTGAACCTCGGTTCCAGATTTTCCTGGTCTATCTCCACCTTCTCTATGGCGCCGGGCGCCGCGCGCATGCCGAACTTTATCTGGGCGCCCTCCAGCGCCGGGCCGGTGGCCACGGAGCAGGAGAGAACACCATGTTTTTTGGAACCGAGCAGCAGTTCGCCATTGGTGCCGATGTCGATTATCAGCATAAGCTCCTCGGAGTTATAAGGCTCCTCGGCGATGAGCACTCCACAGTTGTCGGCCCCCACGAATCCGGCTTCGTTGGCCAGCACATGGATGCTGCCGGATATGTTAATCCCTATCCCCAGGTCTCGAGCCCTCACATCCAGCGCCTTGGACATGGCGGTGGGGAACGGGGCCACGCCCACGTATTGGGGATCCAGCTTCAACAGGATGTGGTGCATGGCCGTATTGCAGACCATCACCATCTCCAGTATGTCGTCGCGGGTGATCATGTGCTCCTCAACCAGGGAGCCGATCATCTCGTTTAGGGTGTTGATAATCGCATTGTGCATCTTCTCCAGCCCGGTGCCCGGGTTCTGCATGGAGTAGGTGATCCTGCTCATCACATCCTCACCGTATATCACTTGAGGATTCATCTTCGATTCTGTGGCCACGGCGCGGCCGGTCTTAAGATCGGTCAGGTACGCGGCCACGGTGGTTGTACCGATATCCACGGCGATACCGTAATAGGTCTCCACTTTCCCCGGCGCCACCCGGACTATCTCTCCGCGCAGCAGGAACACCGTGACTTTCCATTGAGCCTGGCGCAAAGCCCCGGCCATAACCCGCAGGCAGTGGATATCGATCCTGTCCGCGGCCACGCCATGCTGCTCTTTGAGGGCAGCCACCACCCGCAAATAGTCGTCCTCCGGATCGTGCAGGGTGGGCGCTTTCATTTCTATGTAGTGGATGGTGAGGGAGGGATCCGGCTTATGTTTCAGTTTTCCCGCTTTTTTGCGGACCACCTGCTTACCCCCGCGGCTCTCCTCTGGTACGAACACCAGAAGGTCGCCTTGAACATGGGCCAGGCAGGAAAGACGGTATTTGTTCTCCTTCTCCGCAAGGCTGAGCATTCTCTCTTCATCCTTTGTCCAGCCGGAGAGGTTGCTCACCTTCGAGTCGACACCGTACTTCTCGAAGAATCCCTCCTCCACCTGGACCTTGCACTTGCCGCAGGTTTTCTTCTCGCCACAGATCGACTCTATCTCCACTCCCAGGCTTCTGGCCGCGTCCAGCAGGTTGGCGCCTTTGGCTATCTTGCCCCTGCGGCCCGACGGCTGGAATATCACCGTGTGTTCGCTCATTCTATTTCATCTCCACTTTCTTCTCTCTTCCAGTGGCCAGGGCGCAATCCTCCCCTGTGCCCTCTTATTCGGACGTTTCGCTCAGTTTTTTGCGTTGGCTTCCTTCTGGATTTCCCGCAGGGACACAACCATCTTCACGGCCTCCTCCAGGGCGTTGGACGCGTCCTTGGCCGTGGCGTCGGCGCCGAACTTGCCCACGATGTCGTCGGTTATGGGGGCGCCACCTATCATGATTCTGCAGTTGGGATTTTTCTCCTTGATCATCTCTATGACCTTGGGCATCCCCATCATGGTGGTGGTCATCATCGCCGAGAGGCAGACTATGTCGGAGTTGGTCTCCAGCTGTTTTTTCAGGAAATCCTCCAGCGCCACATCGCGGCCAAGGTCGTATACATTGAACCCGGCCACGTCGAACATCATCTTCACAATGTTCTTTCCGATGTCGTGCACGTCACCCTGCACGGTGCCGATCACCACTGTGCCTTTGACGCCGGAGTCGCGAGCCACCATGTGGGGCTTTAGAATATCAAGCCCGATATATAGCGAGTCTGCCGCCATCAGCATCTCCGGAACGAAATATTCCTGGGCGGAAAACAGCCGTCCCACCTCTTCCATGCCGGCCACAAGGCCATCGAAGATGGCGTCATAAGTATCCTCGCCGGAGTCAACCCATTCCTGGGCGGCATCCCGCACCTCGTCGTCCTCGAACTCCACCACGCCTTGCTCCAGTTTTTTCAGAAGCTCACTTTTTTTTGCGCTGTCCAAAGCCATTTCGTTTATCTCCAATTCTCTTGTTGTTTTTTTGTTATACACTGGTTTCCCGGACAGCTCTTATCATAGCCTCCAGGTTCTCAGGCTTGGCCGTGGGCCATATGTCGCACCCTGGGTGGACCCCGTTGACTCCATCCCTCACGCATTGCGCGGCCACGTTATACGCATCCTCCGCCGTGCCTGTGTTCAGTGTGGCGAAGGGGTTGAAGTTGCCCAGGATCACCGTCCTTTCCCCCACCTTCTCTCTGGCTTCTTTCATCGGCGTCTTGGAGTCTATGGAAAGCGCGCTATAACCACACTCCGCCATCATATCTATCACCGGCAAAACAGAGCCGCAGATGTGCAGAATGTTGGGGGAAGCTAGATTATCCGCCACCTTTTTCAGCGCGGGGAATATTACCTTCTTGAAAACCCTGGGGCTAAGGACGTCGGAGGTGGCGCCCATTTCGCGCACGCTTATGTAGTCAATGCCGTTGCGCAAAAGGTGATTACCCACCAGGACGATCACGTCCGCCATGGCATCAAGATAATCGATCATATCATCCGGCTTCTTTAACGATCCCTTGAGCAATGTTTCCAGTTCGCTGATCTGGCCACCGAGGGTGAACGGACCCAACACATAGGAGCCAATAGCCACCTGGTCGCCCACTTTTTCCCGGACGATGCGCGCCGCCTCGATGACAAGGGGGATGCGCCCCCTTTGCAGCAGCTCCGGTGTGGCCGCCTGGCGAAGCTGTTCAGTGGTAAGCTTGCTCTTTTCTTTAATGGTGGGGTACAACAGCTCCTGCGTCTCCGCGTAGGGATTCATCACGCACCCCAGCGCTTCCGCCTCCATACAGAGGTCAAACGGGATCACCACGCACTCATAGCCGAACAGCTCCCATGTGGTCATGGCGGCCTCGGCCATCATTTGCGCGTTGTTGTGCAGGTCGGCGAAACGGTACCCCAGCTTCTCCAGCCCTTTGGTGGTCACGTTCCCTACACCAGAGAAACATGGAACCGGTGTTACCTTTTCCCCCTTCAGAGTCCGGAGCACCCGCTCCCTCGCCGTCATTGTCGCTTGCGTCATCATCACTCCTGAATTTAGAACTTATAGTTTTTCGCGGTTTCGTAAAACGTTTTAAGGTTCTCCTCCGGCACGCTGGGAGGATGGTCGCACCCTGGCATCAGGATGAATCCCCCATCTGCCGCTGCATCGCCTAATACCTTTGTCGCCTCTTCCGCCACTTGTTCGGCGGTGGCCCTATCCAATATCGCGACCGGATTCATGTTACCTGCAATGCACATTTTGTTCCCAATCTCGGCTTTCGCCATTTTCATGTCCACCTTATGGTCCAGGCTTATGCAATCCACCCCGGTCTGGGGAAACAGGTCCAGTCGGCTGTTGGTGTCTCCACAAATATGCAGCAGAACCTTCACATTTTTTGAGTGAGCCCAGTCGCTCATCTCCTTCAACGGAGGCAGGGCAAACTTTTCGAATTGCTTTCGGGATATCAGGTCTCCGGAAGCTGTCGGGTCCGCCATGGAGATCATCTCCAGGGTTCCATCTTCGATTATGGGAGTGTAAATGGCCTGCAGCATCTTCACCGCGAATGCGCAGGAAGCCTCCACCAGCGCCTTGTCCTTGAAACAGGCGCGCATCATCTGCTCCACGCCCACCAGCTGCGCCGCCAATGTGAAGGGCCCCCATGAGGTCATGGTCACCACCACCTCATCGCCTATCTTCGCCTTCACCATGCGAAGCGCTTTCCATATGGTCTGGATCACCGGGTCGGTGGGAATCCTCCCCAGATCCAGCTTGTCGATATCCTCCAGCTTGTGGATATACGGCTCCTCCAGGTCGGGCGCTCCTACCTCCCGGAATTTGATTTTGCCTCCCAGGGCGGCGGCCTGAAGGTTGTTGTAGCCGGAGCCGACATAGACTATATCCGGCTTGTACTTTTCATAAATTTCTAGGTTGGTTTTCGCCATTCGCTCCGGATCCCGGCTCAATTCCCGGAACGTGGTCCCGGAGCGATAGATCGTCCAGACACCACAGCCGAAAGGCGCCACGGGAGTCCGCTCAGTCTTGCGCAGCTCCATCGCGGCGAAAACCATTTCTTTTGCGTTCATATTATCTTCCTCTCATAATTATCCACCCCTGCCGGGGTATGGCTATCCGCTATTTCTCGTCTTCTTCACACCAATGGGGCAGGCAATGAAACATATTCCGCATACAGGCCTGCCGTATTTATCGCTGTTTTCAGCCATATAGTTCCCGCATTTTTCCAAGTCTATCACTTCATGATTGCCCCGGGATCTGCTCCAGTTCACCCCCAGCACAGCCCCCACGGGGCAGGCTATCATGCACAGCCGACACTCTCCACACATACTCTCCAATTGTGGCGGCGATGGCGACAGGTCAGCGTCTGTCAATATGGTGGCCCAGATCAGATTGGGGCCAAATTCGCCGTTTATCACCATTCCGTTTTTGCCGACCCAGCCCAGCCCGGACATGGTGACGGCCATCTTGTGAGAAAACAGGTTATACAAGGCCGAGATAAATTTGCGCTCCTCCGCCACTGCGATCGGTGGTATGGCCATGCACCTGTGTTTTCTCTTGCGCAGAAACTTTGAGGCGTCTTGCAACAAGCCGTTAAGTTTCAACGTCACATCCTCGTTCTCCTTCAGGTAGGCCAGCATCAGACTGTGCTCGTCCACCCCCCCATTCATCTTCTCCGGCTTCTTAAACTTGTGCAGCTTCATCCCGATGGCCACGGCCCTGCTATAGTGATGAAATTCCTTGGAGATAGCTTCTTTCTCCTCAATTCCTGTAATGTCCCCTATTCCCACCAGATCGGCCCCCTTCTCGAGAAGGAACCTTTTGATCTCGTTCGATATGGGGGTCATGACACTATGCACCGTTACCTTCAAGGCCATACGTTACTAAAAGAAACGTGATATTTTAAACCAGCCATCCCGTTTGACACCACAACACAAATATATATGTATTTCCATCGTGGCGCGGCTTCATGTAGTGCATACGGCAAGCCAAATTTCCAGCATGTAATAATATTTTACTGTTTATTTCACTCCAGCTTCTGTTATGTTATATTCTTTCCAGATTAAATTGTAAATGGCGCATGATTGTTCTCTTGGTATCACTATCAGGTATTCTGTCTCTTTTCGCTATCGTTTTCTATCTGGAGAACGCAGCAAGGAAAAGGACCGTCCCCGCCCTTGAGCATTTTGCCAAAAAAAACGATGGGACGATTATTTATAATTGGAATGGAATAATACTATCCGGGGCCATGGAGGAGGAGAAGTTTCTACTTATTCATTCCCCCCGCCGCCGAAAGTACTTTCTCATTCCACAGCCCCCTTCCATTGCGCTGTCAATTACTCATCAAGCCAACGGCCTGTTCGCCATCGCCAGCAAGTCCACCCCCCCTGGGCCCGGCTCACCCCTTGGCGCCGCTCCTCTGGTTAAAACGGGGAACGCCCTTTTCGACAAGGAGTTTTTAATCTACTCACCGCATAGCGCCTTTATCGCCACCAACTTCAAGGATGGAGAGAAAAGGCAGGCCATACGGCGCATCTTCACCCTGGGCGCAAAGTGGCTAAATTTCGATGGGTTTTCCTTGTCAGCTGTCTGGGAGCCTTTCGAACCGGACACGGAAATCGACGAAAACATGATCAAGGAAACTCTGGCCCGGCTGACGGTGCTGGTAAAACATATGCAACCCGCCCTGGATCCGAATCCCGATACAGGCTCCAAGCTGTACGCCTTCATCTTCGCCATCCTTGCCGTCTTTCTTGCGACAGTCGTCCTCCCCGTGGCCTTGTTATACTTGATGTGACCCCGCGCGCGCGCGCTCAAGGAATTTTTCCGCCCACCCCCCCTCTTTCGATTATCATCTTAAGAGGCCCTTGCGGTTATTCCATTGTTGGAGGAATTACCAGTTGAACCAGACCATTGACGATCTGCCCATGGTGGTGGCCGCCCTCCTCTTCTCCATTGCATTCTTCATCGTTTATTTTCTGTACCACCTCCCCAGAAGAGCCCTGGCCAAAAAAGCGGCGGCCATTCTCAAGCTCGCCTCATTACATATCGGTGGAACCGTAAAGGAAGGGTGGTACTCGGCCCGACTGACAAGCAGGCGTTATGGGAGAGAGGCTATTGTGCGGCTATATCCTGTCGATTCCGACGGAGAGGTCATGCTCGCTCTGAAAATGGGCTTGAGCCTGAAGGTAAGGGGCGGCTTTTTGATATCCCCCCTGGAGCGCCCAGAGACTCAGACCCCGGGCGCGCTACTGGAGACACTTGGCATTTTGTCTATCGGACCTGTGGTTATTGTAGACAATCCCGAAATGGATCAACGCTTCAGGGTCATCTCCTTTCACCAGGATTTTGTGAGGAATAACCTTCGGTCAAATAAAAAAGCCGAGGCCGTCAGCAGAGCCTTTGGCCTGGGCGCGGCCTACATGCTGTTTAACGGGAAAAGGATTACCCTTATATGGGATCCATTCTCCACGGAGGAGTTGGAACTGGCCCCGTCCATGTTCGAAAAGTCGCTATCAGCCCTGGGCGACATCGCCGAGGGGATGATCCCAGCCGCATCGACAGGTATTTCCGATTCTTTCGAGAGCTTAAAGAAGGTGGATATCCTTTCCGTTATTCTTATTTTCAGCGGGGGGATTATCTATTTCATTATCAAACTGCTTACCTTTCTTAATGAGGTTTTGGAGTAAGTCGGATTTTTTCTTGATATTTTGCGCCTTCGGCTTTTATATTCACACAGACTTTATTAAGGGCTTGTATGGCGCATCCCCCTTTTGACTTGGCCAATCAGTGAACATTTAACCAAGACTGCCGCATTGACGATTAAACACAGCCTGAAAAAGAGCGCCCCGCCAAATGCTGCGGTGATGAAGTGCCCCGGATGGAAGGTCGCTTCCGGAATGCTGGCCATGGATGTGGGCCAGAATCCGGTCATCCTCCTGCGCTCCACCGATGGGAGCCTGGGCGGAGTAATCTGTGTGGCTGACACCGGATATCACTACACAGGCCTGGCCAAGGAGCAGATGAGCCATGTGATGGAGAGGTTCGCCGCCAGAGGGTGGTCGGCCGAAAACGTGGAATGCGCCATCGTGGGCGGTGCGGACAGCGCCAAGTGGAAAATCGCCAAGCTCCTGAATATTACCAGGACTCAAGGCCTATCGGCAAAGCAGATCGATATCAACGGGCTGTTCTACCGAAAAATATATTTCGACCCGGCAGATGGCGCTGCGGACATATATAGGGAGGTGGCAAACCCGGACCATTGGAACCCGGCCAAGGCCAATCTTTCGCTGGAGGATAGCTCCAGGGCTTTTTCCGAAGGCCAGGCAGGCGGGGTGGTGGCGAACGCTACGAGGTTTTTCCGGGACAAGAATATTTTCGCTGCCCTCGGCGACCTGGTCATCCCCGCGCACCTGGAAAAAACTCCGCGCGAGACCTTACATATCTGGAGCTCCGCGTGCAGTAACGGCGCCGAGACCTATTCGCTGGCCATGTTCATCCACAGACGCCTGGAAGAGCTGGGATCGAGGACCAACTTCATGGTGTTCGGCACCGACATCAACCCCCACCTGGTGGACGCCGCAAAGTCTGGGATTTACCAGCTGATCAGAAGCGACCTGACAAAATGGCGCCCCTATTTCGAGCGTTATGGTCAGCTGGATGGAGGCAACATTGTTTTTGGCGACGAAATTCGGCGGCATGTCTCATTCCGCGTATTCGACCTTAAAAACAGGCCCCGTAAATACCGGTTCAGGATGATAGTCTGCGCCAATGTTTTCCAATACTACAGCAATGAAGCCAGGCGATTCTTCCTGGAGAATTTCACCGCGGTCTCCCAAAAGCCAGGCTACATTTTTGTGGGACATGCAAGTGACGAGACTATCAACGGATTGGACCTCCACCGTTTATCGGATTACAAGATGCTCCTCTTGAAGTGAAAGAGGTTGGGGCTATTCTTCCTCGGTAATCCTGGAGTCGGTTTCCGGAACCGAGGCGTCCTCCTCTTTGTCCCCCTCGGATGAGGCGGAGAGAGAAGCCACCTTCAGCAGGGCCGACGCTTCTTCATCCACATTCAGAAACTTTATCCCCATCAGGGTCCTGTTCTTCGTCTGTTTTTCCAGACGGGTCACCTCCCCATTGACTTTCAGGATGGTATCTCCAAATCCCAGAAAAAGATCCACCGTGGTCATAAAGGGCAAGGGCCGCTCTGTCATGATCATCATCCCACCCTCGGAGATGTCGATGGTAATGCCTATGCGCCCCTCTTCCAGTTCGCCGTGCTGGTTATACCTCTTAGCCGCGACGAACAGAAGCTTTCGTAGCCTGGGATGTCTTCTCTTTTCCATATATACCCCAATTGCCGGTTATTATATACCCTCCGGCTCCCGCCGAGGCCATTATTCGCCAGGATGGGCTCCAGGATTAATCAGCGGAATTCTCACCATAAAAGTGGCCCCCTCTCCAGGGGCGCTGGAGACTGTTATGCCCCCCCCATGCAGCTCTATCACGCTCTTGCAGATGGAAAGCCCAAGGCCAAAACCTGGCTCCACCCCTTGCTGGCTTTTCTTCAGCTGTTCGAATTTGCTGAACAGCATTCCTTTCTCTTCCTCGGCGATCCCGGGGCCAGTGTCAGAAACCGATATCAACACATCAGTCTTTTCCACTCTTTTCGCTATCATGATCGACCCTTCCGTGGGAGTGAACTTCACCGCGTTACCGATAAGGTTGTTCATAACCTGCAAAAGCTTTCCGGAATCTCCTTCCATTTTGGTCGGTTCCCCAAGCTCCATCCTCAGCTCTATCTTTTTCTCCGTCATGGCGAACTCCATGATCTGCCCGCTCTCCTTTATAATATCGTCGATCACTATCGGGTCATATGCCAGCGCCACTTTCCCCGCCTCCAGCTTGGCCACATCCAGAATATCCCTGGTCAGCTGCGACATCCTCTCACACGAGCGCAGCATCACTCCCGTCTCCCGATCAAAGGCCTCGCCCCCCGGCGACGACCGGATGAGCTTTACAAATCCATTTACCACGTTCAAGGGTGACCGGATATCGTGGGACACCACGGACACAAACTCGTCCATCCGCCGGTTCATGTCGGCCAGGGAGCGGTTCTTCTCCTCCAGTTCGGAGGCCAGCCTGGCTTTCTCCTCCGCCTTGGCCAGCCGACGGTTTACTCTGGAAA
>JAOUMU010000115.1 GCA_029881335.1 Nitrospinota bacterium
ATGGCTTCATGGGTTTTGATTATATCTCAAGCCAGAGATACATAAAGCTGGGAAAAGCTGAAATCCATGGTCAGCCCGTTGGCTCTCATGCTCTTTGCGCATTCGGCCATTAACCCGGGGTCGGAGAGCCAGTTTACGACCTGGCCGTCATAATCCACTTAAAGGCCCCATGGCTGGCCACGGACCAGATGCGCTCGCTCAAGCTGAAGGCGGCCATCGCACTCTGGATGCCATATTACGAGGCCGAATGCGCCGGCCTCCCCTCGGATATAAAGGCCAAGCTTCTTGCGCAAAGCCCCGTCATGAATGAAATCTATCTCATGTGAAGCCTTTACCAGAACCATTTCTCGCCCGCCCGCAAGCTGGCCGGCAAAACTCGGATCAACTCCAGATGGGTCAAGAAATATGAGGAGCCGAAGACCCCGTATCAGCGACTTCTGGAATCACCACATATCACCGAAGAAGCCAAGGAGAAGCTTTTCGCCACCCATGGAGTTTTGAACCCTTTTCATCTGAAAAAGAGGTTGAGAAAAGACTCCGCAGGCTATTTAATGAGCTATGGAGACATGAGGCGTGAGAAGCGAAAATCAATCCCAGCTTCGGTTATCTTTTCCCATGAGGCAGCGCGGATAGCCGGGTTCCTGTCAATATACCGCTTTCCAAAAGCTCCACCAGCCTTCCAGGTTTTGCTCCGTTTAGTATGAACACGTCCCATCCTTGCCGCATCACTTTTGGAAACGCCTGGTCCACCACCCCCACCCGGGCCGCTTCGGCGGCAGGAACAACGGCGGCCAGCCGCCCATGGCGCTCCACCCCATCCATGCTTTTTAGCAGCACAAGTCCTCCGAAGCCCACCCGAAGGAGAATGGCGGCGGCGATGGTGTCCGAGGTGGTGTCCCATCCGATGGGGGCTAAGTCATCTGTCATGCGCTCATCGGGGAGAAAGACCGGGGTGGCTCCTTCCCTCAGGCGCGCCCTGGCTTCGCTGCAGGAGCGCACAGCCACGCCGGAAGGGAGCGCCTGGGCCAGCTCCAGGCCGAATTGCCGGACGGACAAGATGGCTTGTTGGTGGGTGGTAAGCTGGTCCAGCCGTCGCAGGGAAGATTGGCGCCGGATGAAATCGGCGTACTCCCCACCGCCGGGGGCCACAACGATTTTGAAACCTGCTTTTGACAGCCTCTCGATCTGAGCCAGCGCCCGCCGCAGGGCGCCGTTTTTGGAGAGGCTTCCGCCAACTTTCACCACCCAGCGCAGACGGTGACGCCCGCCGGAGCCTGCATGGTTCACTTCAGTGTCCGCACCCGAACCGGCAGAGAGGGGGGGCCAACTCGTCCTTCGCTATCCACAGCCGCCACGGTGAATTCGTATTCCGTATCGGCGGCCAGATCCTCCACCAGCCAGGAGTCAGAGGAGGAAACGCCCAGCTTGCGCCATTGACCCTCCCTGGCGCCACGAATTTCGTATTCCTTGATATCATGCTCCCGATTAGGGATCCAGGTCAGTGCGACGGATACCATGCCGGGGGAGGCGAACAGCCCGGTGGGGCTGGCGGGTGGCTTTTTAGTTTCCGGGAAAACCGCCTCTGACATGGGGCCGGAGGAGCCATCGAGATCGATAGATTGAATCTTGTAGGCCCTGCTGGATCCGGGGAATAATCCTTCGTCCTTAAAGTAAGCTTCCGTCACCACCGACAGCTCTACGAATTCGCCGTTATCGATGGAGCGATATATCCTGTATCCGGCAAGTTCCACATCCTCCATGGCTGTCCACCGCAGTTCCACTGCTCTCTCCTTGTTTATCAACGCGGTGAAGTCACCAGGTGGCGGGGGAGGGGATTTGGTGGCGCCTCTGGCCCATCCGGCTGATTCACTTTCCACTCCCTGGGCGGTCATGGAACGTACAGAATAGTAGTAGACGGCTCCTGGGTTCAATCCCGTGCCATCCTCGCCTATGTCGTCGAAGGACTCGGATTCCCTGTCGTGAATTGTCTTGATCGGTTTGGCGGAGCCGGGGGTTTCGCCGCGATATATCCTGTAGCCGGTCACCGCCTGATCGCCTGAAGAGGACCATGACAGCGAAATAATGCCATCCAGGCCTGTGGAGGCCTGCAAGTGGGAGGGGGGCAGCAGTGGCTTGGCCATGGAGGCAATGGCGGGGGGTGAGAAATTCGACTCGGCCCCGGCATGATTGAGGACCGTCAGTTTGTAGTAATAGGTTATGTCCGGCCGGAGCCTGTTGGAGGGGGAGTTTAAATCCACATAGCTTGAGATCCACCTCTCGTTGATCTGCGCCACAGGCTCGAAAAGGCCCTCCAGGGAGGCGCTCCTGTACAGAACGTACCCTGCTATTTCCGGATTCTGGCTCGGCTCCCACGCCAATTGAATCGCATCCCGGGTCATGGAATCGATCCGCAATCCACCGGGAGCGGGTGGCTTTTCCATGGACGCGGCCTCGGTGGCTTCGGACAATTCACCAGTCCGTCCCAAGGAATCGTAGGAGAGTACCTTATACCAATAGCTGATCCCCTCCTCGAAGTCGTGACCATCCTCCGGCCGGGGTGTGTCGGTATATTCCTCCGCCATTGGGTTGGGGATCTCGTAGACCAGCTGGTACTTGCCATCCACGGACTTGCTTCGGAATATCCTGTATCCGGCAACCTTCGCATCGGAATTCGGCGTCCAGGTGATTCTGATTTTCCGCACCTGGCCCCCTTCACCAGCCAGGCCTGTGGGTGGCTCCGGCCCTCCTTTCACCACATCAGAGGCGGTGACGCTGAAATCGGAGAGGGCCCCGCTGGAGTTGAAGGCCTTAACTCTGTAAAAGTAGCGGGTTCCCCCGGTCAATCCGTAGCGCGAGGGCCCATCGTCCACAAGCTCGGTTTTAAAACGTCCCTCCAGCCTGGCGGCCACTCGGTATTCGCCCATAAGGCTTTCGGAACGAAATACGATAAATCCCTTCACTTCCGGCTCCAGGCTGGGCGCCCAGGATACACGAACGGCCTCGAACTTGTCGCCGATGGCGACCACGCCCCGGGGAGGGCTGGGTCGAGAACGTATCAGGCTTCCAGGGATAACGGCGCCACGGTAATGTTCGTGAACCACTTCCCCCTGGCTGGAAAAGCGATCCACGTTGGTGAGGATTATTTCCCCAGCGAGTTCCTGAGTGATTTTAGGTGGCAGATCCTGGCCGGTGGGGCGGGTGACGACATTGATGGCGAAAAGCGTGTCTCCCTTTTTGTAGCCCTTGGAGACGCCCGCGCCGATGGTCACATTTTTGGATACCAGCCCTTCGATGATCTCCCGCTTCATCACCTCGGTCTCCCTGCTCACAGGCTCATGGACTGGCTTTACCACAAACGGGGCTTGGCCGCTCCCCAACGAGCGAAAATTGCCGGCGGTGTCGGTGGCGACCAGGTAATAGAATATCTCCTCGGCTTCCAGCAGCTGGCCAGGGATGGTGACCGAATATAACCCCCGGTCGTCCAGCGGCAAAAGCAGCCGCAACGTATAGTCGGCGTCATCCCCCCTCATGTAAAATAGCTTCACAGATTCCATGGCTGATTGGTCACTGATGATGAATTTCAAGGTCAGGGGCTCCATGGCGGAGACCTCGGTGGAGGGAGTGTGGCTGACTCCAGGGGATTGGTTATCCCTGGGGAGGACCACTATTTTGTATGGGTCGTAGGGATCTGCGTTCCGGGAAACCGAGCCTGCGGAATCCTGGGCGATGATATAGTACTCCACGAAGCCCCCAGCACGTGTGGCGGGTGTGACCGTGGTGGTGTACTCGCCATCGGCCTTGTGAGGGATAGAGGATGCCAGATATTCCTCCTCCCCGCTGGACCGGAGGTACAACGTTACAGTGAATGGGGGTGTTCCTCCCGTTACAGTGGTGGATACCTGCAGCGGCCTTCGCTCGTGGATATAAGGGGCCGGGGAATGCCTGATCACCAGTGGATCCACCACCTTGGCCAGATTCACCACCAGCGCCTCGCTGGCGCGCTCTTGCACCTCTACCATGCGAGTCTGGGTCCAGTATCCCTTTTTTGAAATAGACACTTGATACCGGCCGGGTATCACTTCAATGGGTGATCCGTCCGCCATGCCGGATGGGCGCCCATCTATGCTCACCTGGGCCCCCTCCGGCGAAGCGCGAACGATGATGATCCCTTTGCCGACCGGTTTGGCCGCTTCGAAAATTTCTATTATTTCAGGGGGGAAATCCGCGGAAAGAAGCTTCCGGCCAGGGTCCAGCTGGGCGGCCTGGGTGATGGATCCAGTCGCCAGTTCCTTCTGGTCCCAGGCCATATACACCATTGCCAGGTAGATCTGGGCGGTGGCCTGATCCTCTTCGGATTGGGCCTCGGCCAGGGCTCTTTTAAGTATTTTATACGCCTCCACCAGTTCACCCAGCTGGTATGCCTTCACACCGGTTTCCAGGATGGAAGGCTGTTGCTGGGCGCTTGTGTCCGGGGCCAGAATAGCCGCCATGGTCAGCGCCAGCGACACCACGATTACCATCAGCGCCCTGGATGATGGATGATGGCCAGACGCCGCCGGCAATGAACCCGGGCGCTTAATCATGCTTTGGCGTCCTAGGGGCGGGTTCCCGGCCGGTGGCGCCGCCAATAGCTTCTTCCTCCGTAAAGGTGTGGGCCAAGCGGGCACGTTCACCAGGCTCGATCAGGATTTTGGCGACATATGGCTGGTAGCCCGGGTTCACCAGCTTCACTTCCACATATCCTGTGGGTATCCCGGTGAGGGTTCTGGGAGTGGTCCCATATCTTTTGCCATTTAAATAAATACGGGCCCATGGCGCCGCGCTTATTCTTATGGAGCCGAATTTGATTTTTTCGGGACGGACATCAACCCTCGTCTGCTTGCCGATGACGGTTTCCACTTTTTTGCGCACAGTCTTGCGCCCCTCCATGGAGACCTCCACCTCGTGGGGACCCCCGGGCAGCAAAACCTCCACTGTGCCGGTTCCGGCTTTCTTGCCGTCAATTGTCACCATGGCGCCTTCGTCGCTGGTTACTGTGAGTCTGGCGCCCCTGGAAAGCACTCCTGTCACCTTTTCTCCGCTATGTTTGTGGAGCCGCACTTGTTCGGTCACGGGGAAGTATCCGTTCTTTTCCAGGCGGACCTGGTAGATCCCCAGCGGCAAGCCGGTGATGATGACAGGAGTGGCGCCTTTTGGCTGGTCCTGGAAAATTACGGTGGCCCCCGGGGGATCGGATAACACAAGCAAAACGCCCTCAGCCAAGGTCAGGGAGGCCTCGAAATCGAGAGTTTCTCCCCCAATCACCTTTACGCTTCTTTTCCATAGTTGATACCCCTCGGCCCGGATTTCCATGGTGTGGTCACCCTTTTGCACGGGGTAATCGATCACCGGGGTTTTTCCCGCTTCCACGCCGTCGATAAACACCGTACCTTCCACATCGCTTCTCAGGATAATCTTCCCGGGCTTGACCTCAGGAGGGGCCAAAGGACCTGGTAAAGGCTTCGGCTCCGGCGCCGGATCTGACGTCACAGGTACGGCAGGTTGTGGCTGCGCTGGTTCCGGCTGCGCAGGTTCCGGCTGCGCTGGTTCCGGCTGGCCGGGTTGTGGCTGCTCCGTCTCTGGGCGCTGGGTTGCCATATGTGTTTCATCCGGCTGGGAGGCCTGTTCCTGGACCGGGCGCGCGGGGGAGAAAACTTCCCTGATTTCATCTCCCATTTTGTTTAGGGCGTCTTTAGTTCTCAAGGTCCTGTCGGACTCTCCCCCCAAAACCAATATACCAAACAGGGCCACCAGCGCCCCGAGGATGACTGCCAGAGCGAGATTCCGGAGGGTTGGGGGCTTTGGCCGGACCTTTTTCTTGAATGGCTGGAGGGGGGTCATTTCTCCCGGAAAATGGGTGGTGAGCCTGGCGTCGGACTCCGTCATGCTTTTGAATGGGTCCGGCAGGGCCAACAGGTTTTTTACATCCCTGGCCGCTGCGCCGGCGGTTTGATACCTGTTCCTGGGGCTTTTGGCCAGCATCCTGGCCAGTATGGTGTTCACTCTGGGGGGCAACCCCTCCACCTGGGTGGTCACCGAAAGGGGCTCTTCGTCCATAATCCTGTCGATCACTTCCGACATGGAGTCGCCCTCGAAAGGGCGTATGCCGGTGAGCAACTCGTAATAGACCACTCCCATGCTGAAGATGTCGGAGCGGAAGTCTATGTCCCCGCTTTGCAGCTGCTCCGGAGACATGTAAAGCGGCGAGCCGACGGTGTGTCCCGCCTTAGTGATGGCTTCCGCCTCCTGGAGCCTGGCCAGTCCGAAATCGGTAATTTTCACCACGCCGGCCTTGTCAATCATGATATTGCCCGGCTTGATGTCGCGGTGAATGATGCCATGGTCGTGGGAATAGGAAAGCGCCATGGCCACCTGGACGATGACACTGGTGGCTTCCTGGAACGAAAGCCTCCCCCTTTCCTTGATAATGGATGAGAGATCGCGCCCCTCCACGAGCTCCATGGCGATATAGCTTACGTCGTCCTGGTCGCCCACATCATAAACGGTTACGATGTTGTGATGGCTCAGCTTCCCGGCGGCCTTGGCTTCCATGTGGAATCTTTTCACGGTCTCCGCCTCGTGGTCCGGGTCGGCGAAGTTTTTGTGGTGGATAACTTTCAGGGCCACCAACCGGTCGATCCTGGGATCTTTGCCCAAAAGGACAATCCCCATGCCTCCCTTTCCGATTTGCCTGATGATCTCGTAGCGCCCCAGAGCGCCGTATTCATTCATAATATTCGCCGGTCTTTGCTTAAGGACGAATCTTTCCCGGTGCGCGCTTCGGCGGCGCGGTCAAATCCATCCAGAATTCCTTCGAGTCAAGCCTATAGAATATCATTATTTGATTTATTAGCGAAATCGGTGTTGCCGGCTGGCAATTTCCCGATCATGTGGGGCATAAGCGAGGAATCACATTCCACGCAAGGGAGGGGGGAGAGACCCCGGATCAGGTCCGGGGCGCCGCGAAAGGGAGGCTGCGATGTATGTCGCATCGTCCGCCCATTGGTATATATTAGAACCGAGGCGCCATATCAAAAAGGAAACAACAATGACCGACCACCATATGAACAAGGAATACTCGGGAACCAAGGGCAAGATCATCGCCTGGTTCATGTCCAGTTGGCTGCGGGAACTTTTTGAACGGGTTTGGCTGGGGGAGCCATTTCCAAAAATGGTGGAGCTTCTGGGGCTCTTGGGCAACGAAACCATTCTGGACGCTGGATGCGGCTCCGGCTTTTACGCCATAAAGCTGGCGCACAAAGTGGAGCAGGGGAAGGTAATCGGGGTAGACTCCTCTCCCGAGATGCTGGCGGCGTTCAAGCGCAGGGCGAATAAAGCCATCGTGGCGGAGTTGACAGAGGCCAGGGAGGGGGATATCACCGCCCTGCCCATGGACGCCGATTCCGTGGATCGGGCCTTTTGCGCCATGGTGTGGCATCATATACCCGACTCTCTGTCGGCGGCCAGGGAGATGCACCGGGTGTTAAAGCCCGGCGGTGTGGTGGTGGTGGCCGATTTTCATGTGGCGGGGCCGGCAAAAGGAACGCCAGGTCACACCATCCATCCCTCCGGCAAGGCTTTCACACAGGTGGAGATGCGCGCCATATTGGAGGGCGCCGGATTCACCAACGTCTCCACGCATATTTATCGCAAGCTGGTAATGGGACGGGGGGAGAAGAATCACTTAGCGTGAGGCGCGGCTTTGAACATCATGGCGTCTATCTGGGCGCAAATTAGTCCCGCATATATAACGCCGGGCCGATGGCCGTTATTGGCAGCAACAGCCAACCGGCGAATTCAGCGAACCTACCGAAATAAATTGTCACGCTCAGAAGCGCCAGAATCACCATGGACATGATCATCGCCGCTATTTTTTGGCTGGCGTACACCTGCTCTGGTGGAAGCAGCCACGGCCCCTGACCTTCACCATTTTTGGATCGCAGTCTTTTCTCCTGGCCAAACCCAACAATGGTCCGCCACACAGCAATGGACATAAAGGAGCCGAACAAAAACAACTGCGTGTTTATCACCGCTGGATTGTCTCGGGCTGCGGGTATTGAAAGCTTGGCCACGGCCATCAGGAGAATCATGACGCCCACTATCCAAAGCAATATCCTGGCTGTTTCCATCATCCCCTTGTCCTGTCTTGGTTACTCACAGGATATAATTTCAGCCGCTCTGGCGCAAGGACGCCGGATTGGGGTTATGATTATCGGCATGGAAAAGCGAGAAAGGATATAGGAAACATGGATTCAATCTCATGCCCCGAGTGCGGCTCAGACGACATCGTCCCGATCCGGTATGGGACACCAGGGGCGGAAATGCTCCAGGAGGTGGAGGAGGGGAAGGCAGTGATGGGCGGCTGTGTTCTCGATGAAGAGTCGCCGGTAGGGCTCTGCCGTGCCTGCAACCATAAGTTTGGCCGATTGGGGCCGCTGTAGGGCGGAGCGGGCGGTATAACGAAAATCTGCCATGAAGAAACCTGGAATGCTGGAATGGGCGCTGGCCCTGGTCATCATCGCCATGTTCTATCTTGGCCTTCTGCCGGATGGGGAGACCGTCAGGGTATGGTTCACCCCGGATAAAATCGTGGCGCTGGTGGTCAACTGTGTGTTCGGTGTCGTGTGCCTCTTCTTGGGCATATTAATCCATGAGCTGGGCCACGCCCTGGCCGGGGCGGCCGCCGGGATAGAAATCTTGAAAGTCCAGATCGGGATGGGACGCGAACTTTTTACGGTTCGCCCTTTCGGAACGAAGATTGTCTTCCATTCCAGCCTGGCCGGGGGTATGACATATCCTGGAAAGGTTCCCAATACTCATTTAAGGACTCGTTATTTCATTCTTACAGCCGGAGGAATGGCGGCCCAGGTGGTGGTGGTGGGCGCCGGGATCCTGGCGATGGATTCGGCCTGGTCCAATAGACTGGAGAGCTTCGGCCTATATCTGCCCCATGTATTCACCTGGGTTAACCTGTTTATGGCTGGCTTCAGTCTGTTTCCATTCATCTCCCTTGCCATGGGGACGCCATACCCCAGCGATGGGCGCCAGCTTCTTCGCATCCCTTTTCTGGACGATGTGGACCTGGAGGACTACATGGCCGCCGCGTATTTGAACAGCGGAGTGGAGCTTTTGTGGAAAGGCGACTACTCAGGCGCCGATAAAGTTTTCCGGGATGGCCTCGCCGCGTTCCCCCGCTCCAGGATGCTGATGAACAATCTTTCCTCCTCCCTGATATCCCAGGGGAGATGCGAGGAAGCGAGGAAAACGCTCGGTAGCGTCCTTGATGGCGATCTGCCTGCGTTGACTGGGGCTTTCATGAATCTAAACATGGCTGCCGCGTGGATTTATGATGGCTCCGCCGAGGGGATCGAAAAGGCTGTGGAGCATTCGGAAAAGGCGTATGTGGTTTTGGCAAGGTTGCACGGGGCGGCGGTGATCCGGGGCGCTGCCCTGATGGAAGTGGGGAGGGTGGAGGAGGCGATGGTCATCCTGAAAAAGGAAGTCAATTCCAAAAAGCCGCTGGACAAGCTGAAAAACAAAACCACGGGCCATATCTATCTGGCATATGGATACCATATGAATGGTGAAGAGGAGAAAGGGGGGGAGCTTGTCGAAAAGGTGGAATCATCCAGGGAACCGTTGTCTCCATACGACCGGGCGCTGCTGGAGAGGATCAAGAAGAGAACGAAAAACTTCTGGTGAAGCGAGCTGATGAGCTGATGAGGGGCGCCCGCCCGCCCCCTAAAACCCCCACC
>JAOUMU010000116.1 GCA_029881335.1 Nitrospinota bacterium
GCACTTCCACCTGTTTGCCCACCCAGCTTTCATACCATCTCCTGCTTATTGCCTCCTGGGTGTCCATTGCCTCCAGGAAACGATCCGAGGTAATCTTTAATCCCACCTCCCCGTCCAAAGCGGCGGCGGCCGTCCCACTGCGGGGGGAGTATTTGAAAAGAAAGATGTTATAAAAGCGTAGCCTCTCCAGGGCTTTGATCGTCATCTGAAAGTCCGCATCGGTTTCACCTGGAAAGCCCACTATTATATCCGATGTCAGCGATATACCGGGGATCCTGTCGCGCAGTCTGTCCACCATCCGGAAGTATTCATCGGCGCTATAGCCTCGATTCATTTGTTTCAATATAGGATCAGATCCGGACTGAAGGGGAAGATGTAATGATGGACAAACGTTCTCCAGGCTGGCCATGGTGTCTATCAGCCGGTCCGAAAGGTCTTTCGGGTGGCTGGTGATAAACCGGATTCGCTTGATCCCCTCCACGGCGCTGACCCTGGCAAGAAGGGATGGGAAATCGGTCTTTTCGGCAAGGCCTCTGCCATAGCTGTTAACATTCTGTCCCAGCAGGGTGATCTCCACATAGCCTTCGGAGGCCAGGCGACAAACCTCCGAGATGATCGATTCCGCAGGTCTGCTCCGCTCCCTGCCTCTGACCAGCGGTACGATGCAGTATGAGCAGAAATTATCACACCCCTGCATGATGGAAACCCACGCGCTGACTGACGATTCGCGGACCATCGGGTAGTCGTCGAATCCCCCATTGTCGGAAATGTTCACCTGGGTTTGACCGGTTTGTTCAAACCGGGCCAGCATTTCGGGGACTCGGGCGATGGTCCTGGAGCCAAACACCATGTCAACTATCGGTTCTCTTTTAGCCAGCGCCTCGCCATGTTCCTGGGCCACACATCCAGCCACACCGATAACCATACCGCGTTTACTGGTTTTCAAGGGGCGCAGCCTGCCAAGAAGGGATGTGAATTTCTGTTCCGCTTTATCCCGGACAGCGCAAGTGTTGATCACCAGAAAGTCCGCTTCAGAATGCCGGACAGTCACCTCGTGCGTATCCGCCAGTACGCCTGCGATCCACTCGGAATCGTGCTTGTTCATCTGGCAGCCCAAGGTTATAAACCCCAGTTTTTTTTTCCCTTTGTCGCGCATTGGATGAGTTTATTTCTGATATTGACCGGTGTCAATAGCGCATAACGCGCGGGAATGGAAATTTGATTGTTTTCACTCCGCACCGCCGCTATTTAAAATCCAGCTTCGTTGCTGGTAGAATGGGGGGGTGATACGAAGGTGGACAAGCCACGTTTGGTCATCGGCCATAAATGAACGGGGGGAATCCCTTTAGCCCCGGTTCTGGAGAATTGCAGTGGTTAACCATAAAAACAAACGGCGAGAGGAACCCTTCTCCTGCGTAATGGAGATAATCCGCCAGTGCGGGAAATTGCTCGAATTCGAAAAGAGGTTTCCCAATGGGAAAATGGTGGAGCGAATTTCGATTTCCGACAAGATTATCCGGTTTAAAGCCATACTCAGCCGTGACAACGGCGGGATCGGAGTTTTCCAATGCTACAGGGTGCAGCAGTCTGATGTTCTGGGCCCATACAAAGGGGGGACCAGGCTTCATCCTTCAGTGAGCATGAACGAGGTTAAGGCGCTGGCCACTCTGATGAGCTTGAAGACCGCCCTGGTGAACGTTCCCTTCGGCGGGGGGAAGGGGGGGATATGCGTGGATCCCAAGGCCTTGTCGGAAAAGGAATTGGAACGGCTTGTGCGCAAGTACACCAACAGGATAAAGGACGACCTGGGACCGGATGAGGATATCCCGGCGCCCGACGTGAACTCCGGCCCCAGGGAGATGGCGTGGATATATGACGAGTACCGCAAATATTCGGAAAGCGCCAGGGGAGTGGTCACCGGCAAACCGCTGGAACTGGGGGGATCGCTTGGCAGGATTCAGGCCACCGGCTTTGGTGTGGCTCTGGTCACGGAAAGGCTCTGCTACGATAAAAAGCTTGTCAACCCGGCTATCTCAATAGAAGGATTCGGCAATGTCGGCCAATACGCAGCCTTGAAGCTTTTCGAGATGGGCTTTAAAATTGTCGCGGTCAGCGATTCACGCGGCTGTGTGGTGAACCAGGTGGGCCTGAACATCAGCGACCTTTTGGCGTTCAAGCGCGAGAAGGGGCGCTTGTCCGGATTCCCTGGCGGAAAACCGGCTGAGCGTATTATTGAAGTACCCGTGGAAGTGCACATTCCATGCGCCTTGGGTCACTCGATAAACAGGGACAACGTGGACTCCATACCCAGTGGCCTGAAGATTGTGGTGGAGGGGGCCAACGCGCCGGTGTCCTCTCATGCTGAAAATGTATTGATCGATAGAGGGGTCATCCTGGCGCCTGATATCCTAGCCAACGCTGGAGGGGTCATCGTTTCCTATTATGAGTGGGTCCAGAACCGCGAAGGGCTCTACTGGAGCGAGGATGAAGTCCTGGGGAAAATGACGGAAAAGATGAACGCCGCGTACGAAAATGTGGTTAGCTACGCCAGCGAAAAGAAAATAGCGCTGCGTCAGGCCGCATACTGCCTGGCGATGGATAAGATCGCCCGCGCCATAGGGTTCCGGGGCGCGCAGTAGCCATGACCAAGCCGTAAGCGGCGGGGCCAAGCGGTGGACTTCACATCTGTTTAACCACTTTTATCCATGAATCCCGGCAGGCATATTATTTTGTATGTTCAGCGAATGATAGAATGAAGCGTAGAACAACTATTTGTCTGCCGTATCGGTATTTTCTTTATTCTTTCTACAGCTTTTCTGCTGCAACTCCGGGAGCGCTATCGCTCAGATCAACGGGTTCAGCATTGAGTTCCAGCTTCACTCCCCGGCAGAGCTCCTATGGTTCCAACGGGGAAAAAGAGAGGGCTGGATCCGGCTACAAGCTCCTGGCATGAGGATATATACAGACAGGCTTGTGTTCATAATGAAGCAGCAGGCAGGGGAGGGGGGATGCCAGCCTGTGGGGCCATCCCGGAAGCCAGTCAGTCAAGGTACAGGAAACTGGATGTGAAGATGTGGTTGTTGGCCGTCGCCAGATAGCGGACTCTCCTACAATAATCCCCACTCTTTGGCTTTGGATGTGTAGAATGCCTTATCCTCCGTCACCGCGCCCTTTATGCCGCTGACGGCCCCGGCCAATGCATTTGCCCGGTCCACAGTCAATTCTATGGACCAGCCCTTGATCATTCCGGCGATTATCACTGCGGCGAAAGCGTCACCGCATCCGGTTGTGTCTTCCACTTTTTGGCGATACTGGCTCTTGAACTCCACATTTGTCCCACCGGCGGAAAGAATGGCGCCTCCCTTGCCGAGAGTTACCAACAGGTATTTCACTCCCGCCATATCCTTTAAGTATCCGGTCATCCCCAGAAAGTCGAGCCCTTCAAAAGAGCAGGCGCCGACCATCATTTCAAAATCACCCCTGTTGGCCTGCACACAAGTGGCGCCCTTGATCATCTCCACGGCGGTATCTCCCCGCACCCAGGGGGAGCGCATATTCACATCCACGTATATATGGGCGTTGAATTTCACTTTCAGGAGCAATAACGATTCCAGGGATACCTTGGAGCGGGCGGGCAGTGTCCCATGGTATAGAAGCGCCACATTCACTGATTCGGCAGCCTTCAAGGCGATCTGTCCATCAATAGCGTCAAAAGCCTGGGCTTCGGGAAGACCGAATTTTCTTTTGCGATGATCTGTTTCCACATCCACCTCCACCACACCTGTGGGCAGGTAGTTATCGATCTGAACAGCCGAAACGTCCATGCCAAACCTGGACATGGCCCCAACCACAGACTTGCCCCTTTCATCCTTGCCGATCCGGCTGACGAATAATGGATTCAGGCCAAGTCCGGCCAGGTTCCATGCTGTGTTGAAAGGAGCGCCCCCCATCTCTTCTCTTCCGTCCGGAAAGATGTCAAACAACACTTCACCGAATATTACAGGGCGCCTTTTGTTGGGATTTCCCATTATCTCTCCAGTTAAAGCTTGACTATAAGAGCAATATTTTCCATGCGGGACAGCGGGATATATATATTCCGCTTTGAATAATATGCATATATGCTCATAAGGATCCCATCCGCATCCATTTCTCCGCCTGAACGAGTATCCAGGTGAGTAATATTATATTACAGGATGCAGAGTTATGCAAATATCCCTTTCCCATCGGACAATCAGGATCCCAGTGGAATGGAAGCTGTCACTTTCATCGCTATGTGGCAGGCGGTTTTGTTTTCTTTTCATTCATTGCCCAATCAGATCAGCCGCTTGATCATTTTCTCGTACGAATCTCTGGAATGCCTCCCAATCATCCGGCCAACCACTTTACCGTTCTTGAAAAACACCAGATTCGGCACTCCACTCACCTTATATTTTCGCTGCAAGAGCTCCTCCTCGTCAATATCCACCCGGCCAATCTTCACCTTGGAGCCGAACTCCACGGCCAGATCGTTAATGACAGGATCCACCTTCCGACATACTCCGCACCAGACCGCCCAGAACTCCACCAGAGTCAGACGACCGGATCGCAGCACCTCATAATCAAAATTGTTTTGCGTAAACCATGGCAGAGAGCCAGCGCTGGCCTTGCTCCTATTGGATTTCCTTTTCTCCCTGGGTTGCTTCCTGTCCAAAACGCCAAATGGGGAGGGGCTATACTCCACCGGCGGGGTGACGTTGTACTCGATATCGTCAAAGCTCCTCTCCTGGGTATTCTTGACTCCGGCGGGCGCCCCGGATTGGCTGTCGGAGTAATGCGTTTCCCCTTTTTCGTCCACCCACTTGAAAAAACCATCAGCCTGCGATGGGGCTGCGGCGGCGAAAAGGAACAATATCGTGAAAAAGAGGACATACCATGGCGTCTGCATTGAATTTTGCCTCCAGGAAACACGTCAGATTATAACATATGGACTGTAATTAGCGCACGCCTGGCTCGCTGTAATGGTAAGATTCTTCTCCTGAGATAGGAGATTATGACAACAAGAAAAAAAAACAGGGACACGGCCTCGGAAAGATCGCTCAATATCCCATCCTTCAAGGTAATGGATATAATGGAAAAGGGGCAGGCGATGGAGGCGATGGGGGAGAGGATCGTCCATCTTGAGATCGGCGAGCCGGACTTTGACACGCCGGAGGTGGTGAAAGAAGCGGCTATAGCCGCCATCAGGGAAGGACGGACGAAATATACCCATTCGCTGGGGCTCGATTCGTTGCGGCGCGCCATACGCTCCGATTTTCTTAATGAATACGGGGTGGAAGTTTCCCTTGACCGAATCATGGTCACCGCAGGGACATCCAACGGTCTACAGCTGCTCCTGGCGGCGCTCATAGAGAGGGGAGATGAAGTGATCATGGCTACTCCCTGCTATTCGTGCTACCCAAACTTCGTCTCCTACCTGGGAGGCAAGCCGGTCATGATACGGGTCCGGGAGGAGGAAAAGTTTGAGCTGAGGCCCGAGGAAGTGCGAAAAAAAATAACCCGCCGTACGAAGGCGATCCTGATAAACAGTCCTTCCAACCCCACCGGGATGGTGATGAGCGCAAAGACCATGGAGCAGCTGGCCCACCTGGGGCCTATCGTCGTCTCGGACGAGATATATCACGGCCTGGTGTATGAAGGGCGGGCGAACTCCATACTGGAGTTTACCGACAGAGCTTTTGCAATAAACGGATTTTCCAAAAGATACGCAATGACCGGCTGGCGCCTGGGATATATCATCGCCCCGGAGCAATATATCCGGCCAATGCAGAAAATCCAGCAGAACTTCGCCATTTCAGTGAATTCCTTCGTCCAATGGGGTGGGGTGGCTGCTCTGGAAAAGGGGGGAGAGTTCCTCCAAAAAACTTTGAAGACATACAACAAGAGACGGATGTATATGCAGGGACGGATGGAGGAAATCGGCCTCCCGGTGCTGCATCCACCCCAGGGCGCTTACTACTTTTTCGCCAACGCCTCCCATCTATCCAAAGACTCGTTGAGTCTCTCCCACGACATATTGGAGCAGGCCAAAGTGGCGGTGACGCCGGGGATGGATTTTGGGCCCGGTGGGGAGGGCTATCTGCGTCTGACATACGCCAGCTCACTGAAAGAGATAAAGCTGGGGCTGACCCGGCTGGAACGTTACATCAGCAAGGGACCCCACGTCGGCAACCGCTGAAGGAGTATTGGCCTGCATCCGCAGCCGTTTACAGGTTAACTGTTTTGCCCACTGCGGCGTGAAGGCGCCAGAAACTGTTCTGCATATACAGCTTTAATATGCGCTACTTATCCATATGATTATATAGATGATAGCGGCGACATGGACTCGGGAGGTGCAGATTCACCATGGTTATACAGCTTGCACATACGGCAATTGAAGGAGTGAAAACCGAGATAGTCTAGAAGTAACTTTAACCAGGGGTGTGAATGCTACGGATATATAAGGAGTCAAGCTTCCTATTCAGCGTTATCCTGGCATTCCTTGCATATACCGTAGATTTCGAACTTGTGATCCAACATCTTGAAACGGTGCCGCTCCGCCTCCTTCTTTTGCAATTCTTCTATCTCCGGATTCTCGAACTCCTCCACCAGCCCGCATGATACGCAGACTATATGGTCGTGATGCACATCACCGGGGCCGGTGTATTCATACCGCGTATAGCCGTCCTGGAATCGGCGCTCATGGGCCAGCCCGGCGTCCGAAAGGATCTTCAACGTCCGGTATACCGTTGCCAGCCCGATGGAAGAGTGGGAGAGCTTGAGCCTGGAGTGAAGTTCATCCACACTCAAGTGGCCTTTCACCCGTAAAAACTCGTTTATAATGATATCCCGCTGCACAGTGGACTTGAGCCCATTGCGGGACAGGTATTCTGAGTATTTTTTAAGGGCCTGGTTTGTGGCGGAGGTTTTGGGCATAATTCCTTTCGGTTCAGCCGGCTTGAGGCTGCTTGATACACCCCCATAATTTAATAGAAATACACCCCGCGGGTCAACCTTTGTTCCCATATCCGGTCGCAACACCATCTCCGGCCCTCGTCCAACAAATGCCATGGCTCCCGCGGCTTCAGGTAGCCCACACCTCAAAGCGTCAGTGGGTCCTGGTCCGACTTTACAGTCAGTTTGTTCACCACGCTTTTCACGCCATGGGTCTGCTTGACTATCTCCTCAACCCGGATATAGATATCCCTGGTCGCCACTTCCCCTTCCAACCTCACATTTCCGCTCTCCGCGTTCACCATGATTTCGCGCCAGGGGACGGAATGGCTGTGCAAATGGTTTTTCACCCGCAGCTCCAGCGCCGAGTTGCTTATCACATTTATGGTTCGACCAAGGGCCTTGTCCAGCTCCTTGCCGGCTCTTTCCAAAGGACCGGCGTTATCATTCTTCTCGGAGAAGGATTGCCCTCCTTCAGGCGGGGATTCCACTTGAGATCCATCCGGGTAGTGGGCCTGAGACTTTTCCCCCTCCACATTGTGGGCCAGGGCAGGAGGGCCCGATACTGCCAACGCCATCGCCAAGGGAATCAGAAGCATCTGAATGCGCATAGAGGTCTCCATTTTTATTTGACTAATTCTACCAAAGACGGTCCCACCGGGGTGAAAAATAGTATTCCCCGCTCCCTCCGGCTGGAGCATATAATCTTGTTCCATGAAAGATCAACATATCCTTGTAGACATTTTGACGGACATCTCGCGCCGATTCTTTGAAGGAGTGGGGGGGGCCCATGGATGGGACCATGTGGAAAGGGTTCTGGCTATCTGCAAAACATTGGGCCCCATGGAAGGATGCGATATGGAAACGCTCCTGGCCGCCGCCTTGCTTCACGATATCGCCAGGAAAACATGCGATATGGAAAACGGCGCCAGATGTCATGCCGCCGTGGGTGCGCGGATGGCTTCCACAATTCTGGCGGATCTGGGACAGGAGAGAGGATTCATCGACAGGGTGGTTCACTGCGTGGCAAGCCACAGGTATCGGGGTGGAGAAGAGCCGGAAACCATTGAGGCCAAAACCCTGTATGATGCGGACAAACTCGATTCCATCGGCGCCGTGGGGGTGGGGAGGGCCTTCCAGTTCGCTGGCGAAGTGGGCGCCAGGCTTCACGACCCCTCCATCGACCCGGAGAAGACAGAGCCATACGGCCCCGACGACACGGCCTGGCGGGAGTACATGGTGAAGCTGCGGCATATCAAGGAGAATATGATGACCGCCGCCGGGGCGGCGATGGCCTCGGAACGCGGCAGGTATATGGACGATTTTTTCGAAAGGCTGAACCGTGAGGCTCGCGGGCTGTTGTAAATGGCGTATATAGGATATACTTGATCGCTTCATGAGTTACGAATGGTTTATCGGCCTTCGATACCTGAAGGCCAAGCGAAAGCAGACTTTTATCTCCCTGATCACGATCATCTCCGTGCTGGGTGTGGCCATAGGTGTCACTGCGCTGATAGTGGTGCTGGCGGTGATGACCGGCGCCCAGGAGGATATCAAGCGCAAGATCGTTGGCGCAAATCCACACATCGTTATGACGGCCTTTGGTGATATGGGGCCTCAAGCTACCGCCAGGGCCCTGGAAATGGCCAATGCCGTGGAGGGCGTTATCAGCGCCAGGCCCTATATTTTCAACCAGGTGATCGTCACATCATCCGAAAAGGTGGCTGGCGCCGTGATCCGCGGCGTGGATCAGACCCAGGAGGCTTCCACCATGGACCTGGGCGGGTTCATGCTGGAGGGGAGCCTGGCCAGCCTGGGAGACGAATACGCCATGGAAATTGTCGAGCCTGACGAGTTTGGCGAAACCATGAAGGTCCGCCGGGCAGGGATCGTGCTGGGCAAGGAGCTGGCGGCGTTGCTTGGAGTCCATGCCGAATCCCCGGTGACGGTGCTAAGCCCCATGGGAAAACTCACTCCCGGCGGCATGACCCCCACCTCAAGGGAGTTTTATGTGGCGGGGATATTCCGGGCGGGGATGTATGAGTTCGACAGCGGCCTGGCCCTGATATCGCTGAAAGAGGCTCAACGTTTGCTGAACATGGACCAGAACGTCAGCGGCGTGGAAGTGAAGGTGGATGACGTATACAACGCCCCCAGGATAGCGGACCTGATAAGGCAAAAGGCGGGGCTCACATTCGCCGTGCGCGACTGGCAGGAGATGAACAAGAACCTGTTTTACGCCCTGGCGCTGGAGAAGACAGTCATCGGCCTGATCCTGATCCTCATCATTTTCGTGGCCGCGTTCAATATTGTCTCCACCCTCATCATGGTGGTACTGGAGAAAACAAAAGATATCGCCATACTAAAGGCGATGGGAGCATCACGAGGATCCATTATGAAAATTTTCTTTTTGGAAGGACTTACCATCGGCGGAGCGGGGATCGCCATGGGGATGGTGGGGGGGATAGCCTTATGCCAGCTTTTGCAGCGTTATCAGTTTATAAAGCTGCCGCAGGATGTGTATAACCTGGACAAGCTGCCGGTGAGCATGGAAGCCGCCGATGTGGCCATGGTCTGTGCGGCGGCCCTGGCGGTGACAGTGCTGGCGGCCTTATACCCAGCCTGGAGCGCCAGCCGGGTGGATCCGGCGGAGGCGATACGCTATGAATGATAAATCCGATGAAATCAAGAAAAATTACGCAATCATGAATGAAACTGAAGATAACCAGAACCATCCGAAACAGGACGCGCATCTGCCCAGGAAAATCTTCCATCTGCTGGCCGCATCCATTATCCCGGCCATTTATTACATGCAGGTCCT